>NZ_JBVVQQ010000034.1:0-50135 GCF_055811135.1 Mesorhizobium sp. WSM4817
GGCGCTCCTTAGGTAGCTGCTCAACAGCGTCGAGGGTGCCACACGCTCGCCGCCGCCCATAGCATCTACAGCGCTGTTGAGGGCGCGCTCGCGAGCGGCTTCGCTACCGCCCGACCTACACCACGCGGTGGGACACGACCTTAAGGTCGGCTTGAGGGCTGGCTGACCATGGCGTTAATATATTGCGGCATTATGAAATTTTAGACATTCCAGTAACAAATAAACTTAACATTCTTTCACTTGAGTTTTGGGGCTTGTTATTCAATTAACTAGGGCGCCCGAACCCGGCAAGATCAAGCGGGTTAGTCGAAATCCAATTTTGCTGGTGCTTGTTGAGGGATGAGACGCTACGCATTTGCGGGAAGCTGCAAATGATTTTGTAGCTTTATTACATAATGGTTCTTTAAGGAGTTGTTGGCATGCGCGTAGAAAACGATCATTGCGATGTGATCGGTGTCTCGGTCGCTCCCACGCAACTTAATAGTCTGTCTGCTGCGATCCTGCGGCAGCGGGGGATGGCGCGAGTGTCGCTGCCAGGCAATGTGGTGACCTGGGCGGCAGGCCGTCACCAGACGCTCAGGCGGATGTTTTCCGACCAGCGTTTCAACAGGGACTGGCGACAGTGGCGGGCGCTGCAGGACGGCGAGATTCCCGAGGATCATCCGCTGATCGGGATGTGCAAAGTGGACAACATGGTCACGGCGCATGGCGCCGATCACCGGCGCTTGCGCGGCCTGCTGTCCAGGAGCTTCGCGCCCAGTCGTATCGCCTCGCTGGCGCCACGGATCGAACAATGCGTCGATCGACTCCTGGCCGAGATGGCGCAGCGCGGCGGCAGTGCCGATCTGATGTGCGAGTTCGCCGTTCCGCTGCCCACCAACGTGATCGCCGAACTGTTCGGTTTGCCGGACGAACAGCGCGAGGAGATCGTCGCGCTTACCTACAGCCGGGCCAACACCTCCGCCACAGCCGCAGAGGTGCGACAGACGCGGCAGCGCATCCCGGAGTTCTTCCGTCGCCTGATCGCGCTCAAGCGGGGCCAGCTCGGCGACGATCTGGCTTCGGCCCTGATCGTCGCGCGCGACAACGGCGAGCTCGTTTCCGACACCGAGCTCATCGACATGCTGTTCATGGTGCTATCTGCGGGCTTCGTGACCACCACCGGCGTCATCGGCAATGGCGTGCTGGCATTGCTGACGCATCCGCAGCAACTGCACCTGGTGCGCAGCGGCCAAGTTCCGTGGTCACAGGCGATCGAGGAGATCCTGCGCTGGGGCAGCGCAGTGGCCAATCTGCCGTTCCGCTATGCCACCCAGGACGTGGAGATCGACGGATGCATGGTCCGCCGCGGCGACGCCGTCCTGATGGCGTTCCATGCGGCGAACCGGGACGAAAAGGCCTTCGGTCCCGGCGCCGACAGGTTCGATGTCACCCGGCGGCACAACCCGCACCTGTCGTTCGGCGAGGGGCCGCATTCCTGCCTGGGCGCTGAGCTGGCGCGCCTGGAATTGCGCTGCGCCTTCCCCGCGCTGTTCGGGCGGCTGGAGGATCTGGCGCTGACCATCGCCGCGGAGGACGTCGTCTACATGCCGTCTTACGTCATTCGCTGCCCGCAGCGCCTGCCGGTCACCTTCCGCCCTTCCATCGCTTAGAGAGTGAAGTGCCACCATGTCCGAACAACCCTTGCCGACGCTGCCGATGTGGCGCATCGATCACATCGAGCCCTCGCCCGAGATGTTGGCGCTATGCGCCAATGGTCCGATCCACCGCGTGCGGTTCCCGTCCGGGCACGAAGGCTGGTGGGTGACAGGCTACGACGAGGCCAAGGCGGTGCTGTCCGACGCAGCATTCCGGCCCGCGGGAATGCCGCCGGCGGCATTCACCCCGGATTCGGTGATTCTCGGTTCGCCGGGATGGCTGGTCTCGCACGAGGGGGGCGAGCATGCCCGGTTGCGCACGATCGTGGCGCCGGCCTTCAGCAACCGCAGGGTGAAGCTGCTCGCGCAGCAGGTCGAAGCGATCGCCGCGCAGTTGTTCGAGACGCTGGCGACCCAGCCCCAGCCCGCCGACCTGCGGCGCCACCTCTCCTTTCCGCTTCCAGCCATGGTCATCAGCGCGCTGATGGGCGTGCTCTACGAGGATCACGCCTTTTTCGCCGGGCTGTCCGACGAGGTGATGACGCACCAGCATGAAAGCGGCCCGCGCACCGCGTCACGCCTAGCCTGGGAAGAACTGCGCGCCTACATTCGCGACAAGATGCGGGACAAGCGCCAGGATCCGGGCGACAACCTGCTGACGGATCTGCTCGCGGCGGTCGACCAGGGCAAGGCAACCGAGGAAGAGGCGATCGGCCTGGCGGCGGGCATACTGGTGGCGGGGCACGAGAGCACCGTGGCGCAGATCGAATTCGGCCTGCTGGCCATGTTCCGCCATCCGCAACAGCGCGAACGCCTGGTCGGCGATCCATCCCTGGTGGACAAGGCGGTGGAGGAAATCCTGCGCATGTACCCGCCGGGCGCGGGCTGGGACGGAATCATGCGCTATCCGAGGACCGACGTGACCATCGCGGGCGTGCATATTCCCGCGGAGAGCAAGGTGCTGGTCGGCCTGCCGGCGACGTCGTTCGATCCGCGCCATTTCGACGACCCGGAAATCTTCGACATCGGACGCGACGAAAACCCGCACCTGGCGTTCTCCTACGGGCCGCACAACTGTACCGGCGCGGCGCTGGCCAGGCTGGAACTCAAGGTGGTGTTCGGTTCGATCTTCCAGCGCTTTCCCGCGCTACGCCTGGCCGTGTTGCCCGAAGAACTGAAGTTGCGCAAGGAGATCATCACTGGCGGGTTCGAGGAGCTCCCGGTGCTCTGGTGACGCGCGGACGCCGCCGGGATCGGGATCTTCTCCGCAATTTGCCGGCGCGCCTGGGCGCGCACCGGTCAGATCAGCCAGCCAACAGGTAACCAGGATGGACGTGCAAGAAACCACAGCAGCATGCCGGGACGCCTTCGCCGAACTGGCGTCGCCAGCATGCATCCACGACCCGTATCCGTTCATGCGGTGGTTGCGCGAGCACGATCCGGTGCATCGCGCGGCGTCGGGCCTCTTTCTGTTGAGCCGCCACGTCGACATTTACTGGGCGCTGAAGGAGACGGGCGATGCGTTTCGGGGACCGGCGCCGGGCGAACTGGCGCGCTATTTCCCCCGTGCGGCGACCAGCCTGTCGCTCAATCTGCTGGCGTCCACGCTAGCGATGATGGACCCCCCGACGCATACGCGTCTGCGCCGGCTGATCTCGCGCGATTTCACCATGCGCCAGATCGACGACCTGCGGCCGAGCATCGCGCGCATCGCCGCAGCGCGCCTGGACGGCATGGCGCCCGCGCTGGAGCGCGGGGACGCGGTGGACCTGCATCGGGAATTCGCGCTGGCCTTGCCCATGCTGGTCTTCGCCGAACTGTTCGGCATGCCCCAGGATGACATGTTCGGGCTCGCCGCCGGCATCGGCCCCATTCTGGAAGGCCTGAGCCCGCACGCCAGCGATCCCCAGCTCGCCGCGGCGGACGCGGCCAGCGCCAAGGTGCAGGCCTACTTCGGCGACCTCATACAGCGCAAGCGCACCGACCCCCACCACGACATCGTGTCGATGCTGGTCGGCGCACACGACGACGATGCCGACACGCTGTCGGATGCGGAGTTGATCAGCATGTTGTGGGGCATGCTGCTGGGCGGCTTCGCCACCACTGCTGCGACCATCGACCATGCAGTCCTGGCGATGCTGGCGTATCCCGAACAGCGGCACTGGCTGCAGGGAGACGCCGTGGGGGTGAAGGCATTCGTGGAAGAAGTCCTGCGCTGCGACGCGCCCGCCATGTTCAGCTCCATTCCGCGGATCGCCCAGCGCGACATCGAACTGGGCGGCGTGGTGATTCCGAAGAACGCGGACGTGCGCGTGCTGATCGCGGCAGGCAATCGCGACCCGGACGCCTTCGCCGATCCCGACCGCTTCGATCCCGTGCGGTTCTACGGCACCAGTCCTGGCATGTCGAGCGACGGGAAGATCATGCTGAGCTTCGGTCACGGCATCCACTTCTGCCTCGGTGCGCAACTGGCCCGGGTGCAGTTGGCCGAGAGCTTGCCGCGGATCCAGGCGCGCTTCCCCACGCTGGCATTGGCCGAGCAGCCGACCCGGGAGCCCTCCGCGTTCCTTAGGACGTTCCGCGCGCTGCCGGTGCGGCTGCATGCGCAGGGGGGCTGAGATGCGCGTCGTGGTCGACCAGGATCTGTGCGGAACCACCGGGCAGTGCGTGCTGACGCTGCCGGGGACCTTTCGCCAGCGCGAACCGGACGGCGTGGCTGAAGTGTGCGTGGTGACGGTCCCACAGGCGCTGCACGCCGCCGTGCGGCTCGCGGCCAGCCAGTGCCCGGTCGCCGCCATTCGGGTCATCGAAAGCGACTCTGGCGATGGCGAGCGCGCCAGCGCCGACCCTGCGCCTTCTCCGGCTGAGGCCTATCGGCATGCCGCGAAAGACCAACGCAATCCAGGAGGCCACGATGGGACGGTTTGAAGGCAAGGTGGCCGTGGTGACCGGCGCCGGCGCCGGCATCGGCAAGGCATGCGCCCTCGCCCTCGCGCGCGAGGGCGGCAGAGTCGTGGTGGCCGACATTGATGGCTCGGCGGCCATCGCCTGCACCGCGCAGATCGCGGCCGAAGCCGGCCACGCGCTGGCCCTGGCCATGGACATTGCCGATGCGCAGGCGGTGGCAGCGCTGTTCAAGACGGCGGATCGGCACTTCGGTGGGGTCGACCTGCTGGTGAACAACGCGAGCGCCATGCATCTGAGCCCGCGCGACCACGCGATCCTCGACCTGGACCTGGCGGTCTGGGATCAGATCATGGCGATCAATCTGCGCGGGACGCTGCTCTGCTGCCGGCAGGCCATCCCACGGATGATCGCCCGCGGCGGTGGCGCTATCGTCAACATGTCGTCGTGCCAGGGGCTCAGCGGTGACACCGCGCAGACGTCCTACGCCGCGTCGAAGGCGGCGATGAACATGCTGTCGGCCTCGCTCGCCACCCAGTACGGTCACGCGCAGATCCGCTGCAACGCGGTTGCGCCGGGTCTCATCATGACCGAGCGTCTCCTCGCCAAGCTGGACGAGTGCATGCAACGGCATCTGCGCCGGCACCAGCTCCTGCCGCGCGTCGGCCGCCCCGAGGATGTGGCCGCGCTGGTGGCTTTCCTGCTCTGCGACGATGCTGCGTTCATCACTGGCCAGGTCGTGTGCATCGACGGCGGCATGCTGGCGCATGTGCCGACATACGCCGACGGTGGCAACAGCCGCGCCGCGCGGCCTGCCGGCGACATCGCCGAAGCGGCCGCGGCGCCGCGCTGCTGATGGACATGCTGCTCAACCCGCTGGATCGTCGGCACCGGCTGCGGCACGACATCCCGGTCGTGCCCGGCGCTTTCCCCCTCGTCGGGCATCTTCCCGCCATCGTCTGCGACCTGCCGCGCCTGCTGCGGCGCGCGGAACGGACGCTGGGCAGCCACTTCTGGCTGGATTTCGGCCCTGCCGGCCACCTGATGACCTGCACGCATCCGGATGCGTTCGCACTGCTCCGGCACAAGGACGTGTCCTCGGCGCTGATGGAAGAGATCGCGCCCGAATTGCTTCGCGGAACGTTGGTCGCCCAGGACGGCGGCGCGCACCGGCAGGCGCGCGATGCGATCAAGGCGGCGTTCCTGCCCAAGGGGCTGACCCATGCCGGCATCGGCGACCTGTTCGCGCCCATCATCCTGGAGCGGGTGCAGGCGTGGCGCGACCGCGGCGACGTAACCATCCTGCGCGAAACCGGCGATCTGACGCTCAAGCTCATCTTCAGCCTCATGGGAATCCCCGCGAACGACCTGCCGGGATGGCATCGCAAGTACCGGCAACTGCTGCAGTTGATCGTCGCGCCCCCGATCGACCTGCCCGGACTGCCCTTGCGGCGCGGCCGCGCCGCCCGCGACTGGATCGACGCGCAGTTGCGCCAGTTCGTCCGGGACGCGCGCGCGCATGCCGCGCGAACCGGGTTGATCAACGACATGGTGAGCGCCTTCGATCGCAGCGATGATGCGCTCTCCGATGACGTCCTGGTCGCCAATATCCGCTTGCTGCTGCTTGGCGGTCACGACACCACCGCCTCGACGATGGCCTGGATGGTGATCGAGCTGGCGCGGCAGCCTGTGCTGTGGGACGCCCTGGTCGAGGAGGCGCAACGCGTGGGCGCGGTGCCGACCCGGCACGCGGACCTGGCGCAGTGTCCGGTCGCCGAGGCGCTGTTCCGCGAAACGCTACGCGTGCATCCGGCGACCACGGTCCTGCCGCGTCGCGCGCTGCAGGAATTGCAGCTCGGCCAACGGCGCATTCCCGCGGGCACCCATCTGTGCATCCCGCTGCTGCATTTCTCGACCTCGGCGCTGCTGCACGAGGCGCCTGATCAGTTCCGTCTGGCGCGGTGGCTGCAACGCACGGAGCCGATCCGGCCGGTGGACATGCTGCAGTTCGGTACCGGCCCACACGTCTGCATCGGCTACCACCTGGTATGGCTGGAACTGGTGCAGTTCTCCGTCGCCTTGGCGCTGACCATGCACAAGGCTGGGGTGCGGCCGCGGTTGCTGAGCGGCGTCGAAAAGGGCCGGCGCTATTACCCGACCGCACATCCGTCCATGACAATCCGCATCGGATTCTCATGAGCTGGAATCGCACGCCCCGTGTGGCGAGGCAGCGGCGCCGGCGACGCCCGGCATTGCTGCCTCGGCGCGCGCGCTCGGTCCGACACCGGCAACACCGCGGCGGCTCGGCGCTCGCCGTGGCCGTGTCAGGTACAAGGACATGAACAACATGCAGACCGGTTCCACGCTACACGACGACCGAACTGGCGTTTCCGCGCTCGGCGGATTGGGCGCGCAGGCGCGCGGCGCGTCCGACAGGCTGCTGCCGGAGATCTGGATGCAGGACGGTGCAAAGCGGGTTGATCAGGCGCTGGCGCGTCTTCTCTGCGCCGAAGACGACGGTGAGACCGAGCTGATGACGGCGATGCGCTATGCCACCTTGCATGGCGGAAAGCGCACCCGCGCCTTGCTCTGTCTGGCTGCCGGCGCACTGGCCGACACGCCGGCGCACATGCTCGACGACGTCGGCGCCGCCATCGAGATGATGCACGCCTGTACCCTGGTCCACGACGACCTGCCCGCGATGGACGACGACGTGCTTCGCCGCGGCCTTCCGACCGTGCACGTCAAGTTCGGCGAAGCCACTGCGATCCTGGTCGGCGATGCGTTGCAGGCGCACGCCTTCCTGACCCTGGCGAGCCTGGATGCGCCGGGCCACAACCGTATCGCGCTCGTGCGCGAACTGGCGCAGGCGGTGTCCGCCGAGGGTGCCGCAGGCGGGCAGGCCATGGATCTGTCGCTGGTCGGAAAGCACGTGGAGCTGGACAGGATCGTGGCGATGCACCGGATGAAGAGCGGAGCGCTAGTGCGCGCGTCCGTTCGCATGGGCGCGCTATGCGCCATCGCGGAGGATGCCGCGCACGCTGCGCTGTACTGTGCGCTCGATCGCTACAGCGCCTGTTTCGGCCTGGCGTTGCAGGTGGTCGACGACATTCTCGACGCGACAGCGGATACCGCGATGCTGGGCAAGACCCCCGGCAAGGACGCGGCGGCGCAGAAGCCGACCTGCGCGTCGATCATGGGGCTGCAGGCAGCGCGCCAGTTCGCGCTGGATCTGTTGCGCGACGCCGGGGAGGCCATCGCCCCGATGGGGCCGCGTGCGGAACTGTTGGCGCAGATGTTGCAGCGGGCCAAAGCGTATCTGTTCAAGCACGCGCCTTGCGCATGAGCGTCCGCATGGAGTCGCCCCTGTGCCGCTGCGATCGGCCGGCGGCAGCGGTGCATGCTGCACTGTGTCCGAGTCAGCGGCGCCGATCGCAGCGGTTGCCCAGCACGGCCGCGGCGCACGCGTCGGACCGGCGCCAGCATCCGGGCGCGTCGCCGCGCCGGAGCAGGGCGACCGTCCGGCGCTGCCCGTGCGCCGGGCCGCGACGGGCCTGCGGCGACGTGCCCGGCGTCTGCCCGATCCTGGTTCTCGCCAACCTTTTGCAGAAGGAACATCCCGCTTGAATGGGCTGTCCGAACAGATCCTTTCCGAATTGCGCCACCTGCTGAGCGAGATGAGCGACGGTGGCAGCGTCGGTCCGTCCGTCTACGACACGGCGCGAGCTCTGCAGTTCCACGGCAACGTCACCGGTCGGCAGGACGCATACGCGTGGCTCCTCGCACAGCAACAGGCAGATGGCGGATGGGGAAGCGCGGACTTCCCGCTGTTCCGCCATGCGCCCACGTGGGCGGCGTTGCTGGCATTGCAGCGTGCCGATCCTCTTCCCGGCGCTGCCGACGCAGTCCAGGCTGCAACCCGGTTCCTCGAGCGCCAGCCCGATCCCTACGCGCATGCGGTGCCGGAAGACGCGCCGATCGGCGCGGAGCTGATCCTGCCGCAGTTGTGCGGTGAGGCCGCATCCTTCATGGTCGGCGCGGCGTTTCCGCGCCACCCGGCGCTGTTGCCGTTGCGGCAAGCGTGCCTGGTCAGGCTGGGTGCGGTGGCGACGTTGCCGAGCGGCCATCCGTTGCTGCACTCCTGGGAAGCCTGGGGGACGTCGCCGACCACCGCATGCCCCGATGACGACGGCAGCATCGGCATCAGTCCGGCGGCCACCGCCGCGTGGCGTGCGCACGCCGTGACACAGGGGAGCACGCCGCAGGTCGAGCGCGCCGACGCGTATCTGCAGGCGGCATCGCGGGCGACGCGCAGCGGCATCGAAGGTGTCGTTCCCAACGTCTGGCCGATCAATGTGTTCGAGCCATGCTGGTCGCTGTACACCCTGCATCTGGCCGGGCTGTTCGCGCATCCCGCGCTCGCCGAGGCGGTGCGCGTGATCGTCGCGCAGCTCGACGCCCGCCTGGGCGTGCGCGGTCTGGGCCCGGCCTTGCACTTCGCGGCCGATGCGGACGACACCGCCGTTGCGCTGTGCGTCCTGCGCCTTGCAGGCCGCGACCCGGCGGTCGATGCGTTGCGCCATTTCGAAATCGGCGAGCTGTTCGTCACCTTCCCCGGCGAGCGCAATGCCTCGGTGTCGACCAACATCCATGCCCTGCATGCGTTGCGACTGTTGGGAAAGCCCGCCGCTGACACCAGCGCCTACGTCGAGGCCAATCGCAACCCGCACGGCCTATGGGACAACGAAAAATGGCACGTCTCGTGGCTGTATCCCACCGCGCATGCGGTCGCTGCGCTGGCGCAAGGCAATCCCCAGTGGCGCGACGAGCGCGCGCTGGCGGCGCTGCTGCAGGCGCAGCGTGACGGCGGCGGCTGGGGCGCCGGTCGCGCGTCCACATTCGAGGAAACCGCCTATGCGCTGTTCGCGTTGCACGTGATGGACGGGAGCGAAGAGCCGACAGGGCGCCGGCGCATCGCGCAGGCGGTGGCGCGTGCGCTAGAGTGGATGCTCGCCCGCCATGCGGCGCATGCATTGCCGCAGACGCCGCTGTGGATCGGCAAGGAACTGTATTGCCCCACCCGGGTCGTGCGCGTGGCCGAACTTGCCGGGTTGTTGCTGGCGCTTCGTTGGGGGCGGCGCGTCCTGGCCGAGGGACCAGGAGCGGCGCCATGATCCAGACCGAACGGGCGCTGCAGCAGGTGCTGGAGTGGGGGCGTTCCCTGACCGGGTTCGCCGACGAGCATGCCGTGGAAGCGGTCAGGGGCGGCCAGTACATCCTGCAGCGTATCCAACCGAGCCTGCGCGACACCAGCGCCCGCACCGGCCGCGATCCGCAGGACGAAACGCTGATCGTGGCGTTCTATCGCGAACTGGCGCTGCTGTTCTGGCTCGACGATTGCAACGACCTTGGCCTGATCGCGCCGGAGCAGCTCGACGCGGTGGAGCAGGCGCTGGGGCAGGGCGTACCGTGCGCGCTCCCCGGATTCGAGGGCTGCGCTGTGCTGCGCGCTTCGCTGGCCGGGCTCGCCTACGATCGTCGCGACTATGCTCAGCTTCTCGACGATACCCGGTGCTACTGCGCGGCGCTGCACGCCGGACACGCGCAGGCGGCAGGGGCGGGACGCTGGTCCTACGCCGAGTACCTGCACAACGGCATCGATTCGATTGCCTACGCGAACGTGTTCTGTTGCCTGTCGTTGCTGTGGGGGCTGGACATGGCGACCTTGCGCGCGCGTCCGGCGTTTCGCCAGGTCCTGCGGCTCATCTCCGCGATAGGGCGCCTGCAGAACGATCTGCATGGACGCGACAAGGACAGGTCGGCCGGCGAGGCCGACAACGCGGCGATCCTGCTGCAGCGCTATCCGGCTATGCCAGTGGTGGAGTTCCTCAACGACGAGCTGGCCGGCCATACGCGCATGCTGCACCGGGTGATGACGCAAGAACGCTTTCCCGCGCCATGGGAACGGTTGATCGAGGCCATGGCAGCCATACGCGCGCAGTACTACCAGACCTCGACCAGCCGCTACCGCAGCGACGGTGCGGGGGAGGCCAGCGTGCGCCGGCCTGAACGCGCGGGAGACGGCGGCGTGCGCGCGCTGCCGTCGGTCCGATCCGACGCAACGCCGTCGCCCGATGGGACGATGGAGCGAGCATGAGCGACACCGCCCTGAGCCGGCGCAAGGACGACCATCTGGACATCGTGCTGGATCGGCGAACGGCGCCGGCCACGGTCGCCGGCTGGGAGTACATCCGGTTCGAACACTGCGCATTGCCCGAGTTGGACTTGACGCAGATCGACCTGCGCGCCTCGCTGCTGGGCAAGACCATGCGCGCGCCGCTGCTGATCAGCTCCATGACCGGCGGCATGCCACGCGCCGAGGCCGTCAACCGGCATCTGAGCGAAGCAGCGCAAGCCTTGGGGATCGCCATGTGCGTCGGTTCGCAGCGCGTGAGCCTGCAATCCCGCAACTTCCAGGGGCTGACGCGCGCGCTGCGCCGCCTGGCCCCAGACATTCCCTTGCTGGCCAATATCGGCGCCGCGCAACTGCGCGAGGCCGACGGCCTGGACCTGGCGCGCCGGGCGGTGGATGCGCTGGAGGCCGATGGACTCATCGTCCATCTCAATCCGCTGCAGGAAGCGGTACAGCCGGAGGGCGACCGCGACTGGCGCGGCGTCCTGGCGCAGATCGCTCGCGCCGCGCGCAGCGTGGGCGTGCCGATCGTGGCCAAGGAAGTGGGGGCGGGCCTGTCCGCCTCGGTGGCCTGTGCGCTCGTCGAGGCGGGCGTGGCGGTGATCGATGTCGCCGGCGCCGGCGGCACCAGTTGGGCCGCGGTGGAGGGCGAGCGCGCCCGCGATGCCGCCGACCGTGCAGTGGCGATGGCGTTCGCCGATTGGGGGATTCCGACCCCGGCCAGCGTGCAGGCGGTACGTCGGGCGCTGCCAACGGTGAAGCTGATCGCGTCGGGCGGGATCCGCGACGGCGTCGACGTGGCCAAGGCCATCCACCTGGGCGCGGACATCGCCGGGCAGGCGGCCGGCGTGCTGCGCGCGGCGACGGTGTCCACCGAGGCGGTTGTCGCACATTTCGAGATCGTCATCCGCCAGTTGGCCGTCGCCTGCTTCTGCACCGGCTCGGCTGATCTGGCGGCGCTGCGTCAGGCGCGATTGTTGCCCTCGGCGCATCTGCCCGCCGGTTGATGCCGGCGTCGCCCGCACGTGGCGGCGGGCGCCTAGCACGCTGCTGAAATACCTACGCCAAACATAGACTACTGATCCACCTTGGCGAAGCGGTTCGATGCGGGGGAGCGATGTGTTCATGGAGCAGCTGTTCACGATGAAGCGTTGGAGGATTTCGTTCCAGCCGATCATCTACTGTGCCCGATCCGGCTGATGGTCAATGAAGCGCTGGTGCGGCTAGACCAGACGCGAGGAATGACAGAAACTCTCCGTAGGACTTCGACAGGTTCAGGCCATTGAAGCTCGTTATTGAGTACCAACCAGGCGGTGCCGGAATTGATTGCGGATATGGTCGTTGAAAAAGCGGCCTTTGGCGAAGGCGGCCTTGAACGCGGCGAAGGTCTCCGGCGGCACGTCCTCAAACTCGTACCGTTTGTGCGACGAACCACACCGAAAGGACTTTGCGCTTCGGATCGTATTCCGTTTGCGTATCGAGGTGGATGGCATGATGCAGCTCGAGCAAAAGTCTTCAACGATCGCAGAGCCTGTCACGTTCCTTCGTGGTGTTGCTCCCGAGCAGCGCACGAGGATTTGCTCCGGGCCACCTAAGGCATCGCGGCATCGCAAACGCGGCAGGCACGGTCTTCCGGGTCTCTCTTTCTACGCCGGCCTCATGCATACCCAGCAGATGAAAATCCGAGCGCGGCGCGTAGATCTCTGGGGCAATCAAGGGTGCAAAGGACATAGCAAAGCCGCAAGATATGAGCCGGATTAAATCAGGACGTGCTCTAGCGTGGCCAAGGACTCATAATTACGGGGCGACCTGCCAACCTCGCACCGTGATATAGCTTGTCCACTGTCGCAATCCCGACAGAATGGTTTCGTCGCTAACAAACGGAACCAGCCGCGCAAAGCCAACCTTTTGCAATAACAACGGCTTTTTAGGTGGCATGGCTCTTGCTGCTTGAGCTGTAACGTGCGCTCCGGCACAGAGCCGCTTCCAGCGGATCTCACGACCATTGCGCATATGTAGGCCAAAGGACTTTTCGATAGCGAGGTCAGGTGACGATGAGTAATCGTCCCGTTCACTGACTTCATTGGACCTGAGTTATGGAGGAGGTCATACAATGAGCAAGGCGATTTCGTTCGGGGCGGAAGTCTTGCCGGTGACGGCGTCATCGACGACCCTTCGCGAGCTCATTTTTTCCAACGACCTCACATTTTTGATGGAAGCGCATGATGGGCTTTCGGCAGCGATTGCCGAGCGTGTCGGCTTTCGCGGGCTCTGGGCCTCTGGTCTTTCCATCGCCTCGGCGCTCGGCTATCGCGACGCCAACGAAGCGAGTTGGACCCAAGTCGTCGACGTCGTCGAGCGCATAGTCGATGCGACGGACATCCCTGTTCTTGTTGATGGTGACAGCGGCTTCGGAAATTTCAACAATGCTCGCTTGGTCGCGCGGAAGCTTGAGCAACGCGGGGCCAGCGGCATGTGCCTTGAAGACAAGGGCTTTCCGAAGTTGAACTCCTTTGTCGGGGATCGGCATCCGCTTGCTGACATCGACGAATTCTGCGGCCGGCTCAAAGCCGTGAAAGACACGACGGGACCGGATTTCGTCGTCGTCGCGCGGATCGAGGCGCTGATCGCCGGTCACGGTCTCGATGAGGCGCTGGTCCGGGCCGAGGCTTATGCAGAAGCCGGCCCCGACGCGATCCTCATACACTCCGGCAAGGCAGTCGCAGACGAGATCCTGACCTTCGCCCAGGAATGGAACAACAAGCTGCCGATCGTCATCGTTCCCACCACATACTACAAAACGCCGGCTTCGGTTTTTCGTGATGCCGGCATTTCGACGGTCATCTGGGCCAACCATTCGATGCGGGCGGCGATCGCTGGCATGCGTGACATCTGCGGCCGCATCTCGTCGGAAGAAAGCATCGCCGGGATAGAGGACCAGGTTGCCGGCCTCGACGAGCTGTTCAGCCTGATCGGCTATCACGAACTGGCTCAGGCGGAAGAACAGTATCTGCCGAAGCGGACAGCAGAGCGACGTCCGAGCGACTCGGACCAAGTTCAAAAATTCGACAATTAGCTCAGGAGAGGCGCACATGCTTGCGCAGCGGATGTCCTTGCTTTCAGGTCCGGGCACTGCCGCCGCCCGCGAGGCAGCCAAGGTTGCTGCCGCGGCCGGCCGTCAGATCATTGATCTGGCGGCCGGCGAGGTGATCATCGCGCCGCCCACGTCAGTTCGCAATGGAGCGATCGCCGCAATCAATGCCGGCACGAACCGCTATACGGATTCAATCGGTCTGGCACCGCTCCGGGAAGCCGTCGCGAAAAAACTGACGATCGAAACAGGCGTTGGCTGGAACATCGACGATATCGTCATCACCGCGGGCGCAAAACAAGGATTGCTCGATGCTGCTCTGGCTGTGCTCGACCCAGGCGACGAGGTCATCATCTTTCGCCCGTGCTGGCCGACATTCCCGTCCCAAGTTCTTCTTGCCGGCGCAAAGCCCGTATTCGTCGAAGTCCGGCCGCCAACCTATGTTCCTGACATTGGCGCAATCCGTGCCGCCGTCACACCGCGCACGAAAGCCATCATCATCAACTCGCCTAACAATCCCACAGGCGCTGTCTACGATCGAACAACGCTTCAGGCCATTGGCGATATCGCTATCAATTATCAGCTCTGGATCGTTTCCGACGAATGCTATTCCAGCTTTGTCTTCACGGGTGGACGCCATGAATCCGTCGTCATGGCCCATCCCGGGGTTCGGTCGCGGACAATCCTGGTAAATGCCTTCTCCAAGGAGCTGGCGATCACTGGATGGCGCCTGGGCTATTTTGCGGCGCCGCCGGAGATCGTTTCCGCGGCCAAGAAACTGCAGAGTCACACGACCTCGAACCCCAACGTGATTGCGCAACACGCCATTCTGCATCACCTACAGGTTGGTGATGGCCGTTTCGAACGGGAGATGCACCGGCGATTGACTGATGCTCGTACCGTGGGGCTGCACATTCTGTCCGGCCTGCGCGATGTCGATGCACCGCGCGCCGAGGGTTCGTTTTTCTTCTATCTCGACTTGAGCACGTTGATCGCTTCGCTGCCGCAGGGGGGGCCCGTGCGGACCACAGACGACGTGGCCCAGTTGCTTCTCGATGAAACCGGCGTGGGCTCCGTCGCCGGTGGCACATTCGGTGATCCGAATGGTCTGCGACTGTCATTCGGGGCGCCCCCAGGCCAGCTGGAGCAGGGACTCCAAAAGGTCGTCGAAACGTTGAACAGCCTCAAGACCAGACAAGTGGCTGCCTGAGCCTCATCAGAAGGACATTCGATATGAGCAACCGTACTCGGACTGCCGTCATCCTCGCCGCAGGCACGGGATCGAGACTGCGCCCGTATACGGATTCCGTTCCGAAGCCTCTGGTGGAGGTAAACGGCACCCCTATACTGCACAACGCGCTGCATCAGCTCTCCGAGCTCGGGATTTGCGAAGCGACTATTGTCGTAGGCTACCGCAAGGAATCGATCGAGCAGTCGTGCGGCCGGCGGTTCGAGGAGGTGGAAATCGAGTATATCCACAATCCGATATTTGACCGGACCAGCAGCGCCTATTCGCTCTGGCTGGCGCGGAACACAATGCTTGCCGGCGACACTATCTTCCTCGAAGGCGACGTGTTCTTTGAGCGCGAGGTGCTGGAACGGACGCTTCGGACTGTCTCGGCGACGAAAAAGAATGTGGCGGCCGTCGCCGCCTTCACCGAAGCAATGAGCGGGTCGGCGGTCGAATTGGCCGAAGATCACTCTGTCTCCACGTTCGTGATGAACCAGACGCCGGCACAGGCGCAGGCAAGGAGTCTCTTCAAGACGATCAACCTGACCCGTTTCTCTGCGGCGGCACTGCACGATCGGCTAGTGCCGGCTCTCCATCGCGCCGTCGAGAGCGGGTACCACATCGCCTATGTTGAACAAATTCTGTCGCTTCTGGTGGAAAGCCGCGAGCTGCAGCTTTCGGCGGCTGACTGCAGCGATACCCGCTGGTTCGAGATCGATAGTGAGGCCGATCTCCGGTTAGCGGAGGAGATTTTCGGGTTGCCGCCGGCACTTGCATCACCCGGTGCATCTTCAGTCTCACTCGCGGCAGGAGCAACGAGATGATCGCCTACCTGCGTGATTACGCGAATGCCATCACTGCGCTCGCATACTTGTTCGCGGTCGTGGGGCTGTACCTCGCCCTCAACGGAAGGATCGAGCTCGGTGTCGCAGCCATGCTTTGGACCTGGTTTCTGGACCATTGGGACGGGCACGTTGCGCGCAAGACGAGCCACCTTCGCCGCCCGGGCGTGGCGGACTTCGGAAAGAGCTTCGACGGGTTCGCCGACTTCATTCATGGCGTGGTGTTCCCCGCGGCGGTCGTAATCCTCCTTGGCAAGGGCTCCATGCTGTCTCTTATCGCCAGTCTCACTCTGATTCTGGCGGGTGCCATTAGGTTAAGCTATTTCGAAAACGTCGGATTGACGGCAGACGCCCGCTTCACGGGCATCCCAGTCTCTTACGACACTCCCCTGTTGGCAGTTCTGCTGCTTTCGCGACCTCTCTTTTCTGGCGAGGCGTTTCCGACAGTCGCAGCAGTCGCTTTCATCGTGCTCGCAGCGGCCCACGTGACGACCACAATCAAAGTGCCAGCCATTCGCGGGGCAGCCATACCGATCGCGACTGGATTTGCGGTGATCACTTCAATCGCATTGGCTTTTCTTACCGCTCCCCTCTCCCCACTCACCGACAGCCCCTGAAGCTGACCCGATGCACGGTTTTTGGAGTAACCCATCATGGACAAAATCCCGTTTGCAGACTTTGGCCCGGAAAAGGCTCCTGATCGAGCAGTTTCGTCTGACGGAGTGATCCGCCTCGCTCTCAATCATCCGCCGCCGGTTCCTGGTGTCTTCAACCCGCTCGTCTCCCAAGCAGTGGGCGACTTGCTTAGAAAGACGCCGCCAGCAGAACTGATGGCCACCCATCGCTGGATGGGTACCGAAGAAGACAGGCGGCAAGGCGCAGCGTTCGTAGGGCGGCGCCTGGGTGCATCTCCGAGCCCTGAACGAATTGTTGTGACCCACAGCACTCAGGCAGCGGTTCACATGCTTCTTCCAGCGATCGTTGGCAATGGCCGACCTCTCGCGGTCGAGCAGATGACCTATCCACCAATCCGGTCATTTGCAGCCCGCTACGGAATTCCGGTCGTAGACGTCGGAACCGATGAGAACGGTCTCGATCCAGATTCATTCAAGCAGATTTGTCGGCACAAGAGACCTGCCGCACTCTATTTGCTCTCTACTTTTCAAAATCCGACAACCGTAACCATTCCGATGGATCGGCGGAAAGAGATTGCCAACATTGCTCGTCAATACAACGTCCAGCTCATTGAAGATGATGTGTATAGCCTATTAGCGTCATCCCCACTGCCGCCCATCTCTGCTTTCGTGCCGGAACTCTCCTGGTACTTGCTTGGCACGGCAAAGAGCCTTTCCGCGGGGCTAAAGCTGGCCTTCGTCATGGCGCCGACCAAGGCGGAGGCTGAACGGGCATTTTGGCCGGGCGTCAGGGCAACGTACTGGATGGCGTCTCCTATGAGCGCAGCTCTCATGGCTGAACTGATCTCGACTGGCAAAGACCTGGAGATCTTAGCTGCCGTGAAGGCTGAACTCAGTATTCGTCAGCAGATGGTCGCAAAAGGTCTACGAGGCTATTCGCTTGCCAGTGATCCGGGTTGTCTTCATGTTTGGATCCCGCTGAAGGATGCGTCCGGTGGAGACATCGCGGCGGCAGCCCTTGAACGCGGCGTTCAGGTGGCTACGAGCATATCCTACGCCCGAAATGATTGGATCCCCCCTGAAGCAATAAGGATTGGCATCGGGAATCCCGAGAGCCGGCCTGTGCTGGAAGACGCGATTTCGAGAATTCGCCAGGCACTTTCCTCATGCTCGCCGGCGTCGTGAACGAATGGGGGAAGAAACAAATGATCACAGAACCGGCAGCATATGCCAAGCATAGTCCGGCCGGCCTGACGATAGACGCTAGACTGATCACTTTCGACGATGGCGAAGCTTTAAGGCGTCGCGTACTCCGCCCGGGAAACAACGCATGGCGCTTTCCTTTCTCTCCCTCGTCCGACTTCTTCCATATGGGTGCATTCATAGAGCACCACCTGGCTTCGGTCGTCTCTTTCCTGATTGAACCGTCGCCTGATCCCTTCAGCCACTCCGGCCCCAATTGGCGGCTTCGGGGCATGGCGACCGAACCCGGTATGCAAAGCCACGGGATCGGTGGAATTCTGCTCGAAGAGGGAGTCTTGGAAGTCAGCAGGCGGAACGGTTCAATCGTTTGGTGTTACGGCAGAACAACCGCCGGACGATTCTACCGGAGGCATGGCTTTCAACCGTTTGGCGATGTCTTCGACATACCCGATGCCGGTCTCCATTCCCTGCTTGTTCGACACATCGAGCCAATCAGCTTCAGCGGCAAGTACAGCCGCCAACCTCGAAGCACATGATTTAACACGGCGGCGAGCCTGGTCCGTCAAAACGCTGGTGAAGACAAGAATTATAGGAAATTGATAGATGAACCAACTTTCATTGAAACCGACTGCGGCAGCCCCGAACTGGTCGATCTACACGGGTGCGGCTGGCCACTATCAAGCCACGAGACCGGATTATCCTACTGCATGCCCTGAGTGGATTTTGGAGGAACTCCCTCCTTCAGCCGAAACAAGGCTCGCCGTTGATGTTGGCTGCGGCACCGGCATCTTCACCCGGCGTATCGCTGACGCCTTCGACAAAGCCGATAGGATCTTAGGGATCGAGCCGAATGATGATATGCGCGCTCAAGCGATGCTCGCATCAGAAACACCCTCAAATATCACATATATACCAGGTTCATCCGAAGCATTGCCGGTCGATGCAAAGTCGGCGATTCTAGTGACTGCCGCGTCGGCAGCTCATTGGTTCGATCTGCCGAAGTTTTATAGTGAGGCTGCGAGAGTCCTCCGCTCCGACGGCGCCGTCGCCATTGTCCAAAACAAACGGCGCTGGTGGGACAGCCCATTCCTCGACGCTTACGAACAGTTCCACGAGCGGTTTGTCCCTGGCTATCGCAGAGGCACGTTCCCGGATCGATTCGGCGGGTTTGCCGCGGAGACCTTCGTAAATGATCTCACAAAGCACGATCAGTTTCGTGGCGTTCGCCAATCATCATGGGATTGGAACAGGAGCTTGTCGAAGGCTGATTTCAAGACGCTGAGCCTTTCCACAAGTCACACAAGACGAGCATTGGCCGGCAACGGTGAGAGCGTGGTGATGAAGGCCTTGGACGATCTCCTCGATCTCTTTTCGGGCACGGAAGGGCACCTTGACGTCCCGTACGTGACGGAAGTGACGATGGCGAAGCGTTTGCCCCTTCGTACCTAGTAAACCCCGAAGGCAAGCACCCTGCCAACGCTAGTAGCAGGATAGAGCGTCGTGGTGCTCAGGAGGGTCCCAATGAACGAAAAGAGCCGGGTTAGTACAAACATCAACTTTGACGCTGACGGTATCTCGCATGGTTACCTACAGGTTCCCCATTCGACGACCGACTCTGCCTATGGCTGGATCCCGGTCCCCGTTACCGTTATCAAGAACGGCTATGGTCCCAGCGTCCTGCTGATGGCCGGTAATCACGGCGACGAATATGAAGGCCAAATTTTGCTCATGAAACTTTTACGCGGCCTTTCTGCTGACCAAGTTACAGGACGCCTTATTATTCTACCGGGCGTCAACTCTCCCGCCGTGGCAGCGGGCCAGAGAGTCTCTCCTATTGATGGCGGAAACCTGAACCGCCTCTTCCCGGGCGATGCAGATGGCACACCTACCCAAATGATCGCGCACTATATAGACAGCGTCTTGCTTCCGCTCGTTCGTTATTGCTTCGATTTCCACTCGGGTGGCTATTCTTTGGAATACATCCCATCTGCCCACCTGGTAGCGCCGTCTGAACTATCCCTCAGGAAAGAGGCACTCGGATTCCTCAACGCGTTCGGCATGCCGAACAGCATCCTCATTGAAGGTTTGGCGAATGACGATCAACTTCTTCTCGGCTCCTGTCGTCGGCGGGGCGTTGGGCATATGTCGACGGAATTGGGCGGCGCAGCGGCCTTCTCTGTCGACGCATTTCGAGCAGCTGAACGAGGGCTCCCTCGGCTGTTGCGTCACGTTGGCGTTTTAGCTCCGAACGACCATACAGAACCCGCACCCTCGACAAGGTTTTATCTTCGGCAACCGGCGCGAGAATTGATCTTCGCAACCGACAGTGGCGTCTTCGAAGCGTACGTGAAGCTCGGGGACGCAGTCAACGAAGGGGATTTGGCGGGGCAGATCCACTTTCCCGAAATACCCTGGCGAGCTCCCGAGACGATGTTCTTCCCGACAGGAGGGGTAATTTTAGCAAAACGAGCTCCCGCTCGAGCGAGGATCGGAGATTGTTTGTTCGCTCTCGGCGTGCCCGGCCTGGCGGAGGCATCTGATGATTAGCAATTGACCATTCCGTTTAGCGCCGGTCCGCCCGCAAATAAACAATGCCCGGTTCTGTGCGATCGCGGGTCAGAGATCTATCAGACCAAAACTCTTGGAGATTGCCGGTGCCTTCGTCCGATCCTCTAACAAATCCGAGTATCGATAAATTCCCGGGAAGCACCACGGATGCGGTTTATCAGAACCTCGGAGTGCGTCCAATTATCAACTGTACCGCTACACGAACTAGTTTTGGCGGCAGCAATCCTACGCAAAACGTGTTGGATGCAATGTCGGCCGCCGCGCGTGCATTTGTCGATCTCGACGAGCTCGCAGAGGCAGTGGGAGCGCAGATCGGAAGGCTTGCCAATGCACAATGGGGTATCGTTACTGCGGGGAGTACGGCAGCACTCGCGCTTGCGGCCGCAGCGTGCATCGCAGGTGGTGATCCCGAAATCATGCTGAGGCTACCCGACACGACCGATCTCCCAAATGGCATTATCGTGTTTAAAACGCATCGATTCGCATATGACATGGTAATGCGGCAGGTCGGCGCAAAGTTGATTGAGGTATCTAATCAACGTGAGCTCAACGACGCACTTTCCCGCGAACCCGTCATGATTTGTCTGTTAGCCCGCGCTGAGAATGAGGGCTTCGTTCAGCTTGAAAATCTCAAAGAACAAGCGAGCGGGATTCCGATCGTAGTCGATGCAGCGAGTTGTGCGCCGAAATCTCCCGATCCATGGATCGCACGCGGCGCCGATTTGGTTATCTATTCCGGCGGAAAATGCCTTCGAGGCCCACAATCGAGTGGCTTCCTGATCGGGCGTAAAGACTTATGCCAGGCGGCTTGGCTAAATGGACCGCCGCACTACAGCATCGGCCGCGGGATGAAAGTCGGGAAGGAGGAGATCGTTGGTGCTGTGACGGCGCTGGAAGACTGGCTGTCCGGCAGGACGAGGGTTGACGGAGATTATTGGCTCTCCCTCCTCGATACAATTGCTAAACCTTTGAGCAAATTTTCGATCGTCAGAGAGGTGCTTCCCGCCAATCAAAGCTTTGGCCAGATCGCACCTCGCCTTCGCCTGTCTTGGCCCAGCGAGTCCATCGTCTCTGGCGCCGCACTCTGTAAATCTATTCTCGAGCGCCACCGCGTAAAATTGCAGGATTTCTGGGTGGCCGGCACTTCCATAATTATTGATCCTCTTAGCATCCAGTCTCCTGCAGAGGCTGAAACTGTCGGCTATGCGCTAGCTGAAGCGTTCGACGCGGAATTGAATGCATCACAATCGACACCAGAGAAGGCCGCACCGCGATGGGACGCGACGGGAGAGTGGCGCTTGGTTGTCGATTATTTGCACCGGCGGTCATTCCATGAGCTTAAGCTCAAGCAACAATGCGACGGGCTTGTTGCAGGCGTTCATCACGGCCGCTTCGGGAGCGGGACTGTTGCTGGGGCTGTAATTGGGAACGCGATAACACTCCATTCCCAGATTTCCTGCGGCCCCCTCCAGCTATTTTTCAAATTCAGTGGTGCTCTATCGGAGGGGGCGGTCAAAGGAGTGGTTACAACTGGCGCAGCGATGGAGGAACACATCGGTTCAGACTTGTGCAGCCAATTCGGAAAAGGCTCATGGAACGGCGTCCGTCTTGGATGCTAGTGGCGGGGGCCGACCAAATACCAGGATGCGATCACTTTCGTACGAACCCGAAACGTTGCGGCACGCTGCACCATAGGCGAACCAATGCCGGTCGCATTTCTAAGGCATGGTTCGCAAAAGGGAAGAACAAATGAACGAGGTAGGCTCAGCTCAACAAAACAGTCCCTGGAACGACTTTGATGGCCTGGGACATTATTATCGATTCCGACCGGAATATCCGCCCCGCATAGCCCAACAACTTCGAGCTATGCTTTCCAGCGCCGAGGGCGGACGCATAGTCGAGGTGGGAGCCGGAACAGGGCTCTTTACCAAAAGTCTTGCGAAGGTTTTTGGTCCCAGGTTCACGATTTTAGCGCTCGAACCCAACGAAGATATGCGACAGCATGCTCAGCTCCAGACCCCAATTGGCGCACCGATTGTATATTTGGACGGCGTCGCTGAGCAACTGCCAGCGGAGGACTCGTCCGCGCGTCTGATTGCAGCGGCAAGCGCCGTTCACCGTTTCGACAGACCTTTATTTTATAAAGAGGCCGAGCGAATGCTTACGCGGGACGGGTTGCTGGCATTCGTTCACTATGAACCCGATGACAAAACAAGTCCATTTGTGGACAATTTTCTTTCAGTGATTGAACGGGCCCTGCCAAGTTATCAGCGACGGCGAAGCTCAAGGCCTGAGGGTGGGTACTTCGACCTGAACATCATGGGCGAGCTGACCGAACTCCCCGCTTTTGAAAACGTCGGCCGCGTTAGTTTCATCTTTAGCGAACCGATCGATTGGGAGACATTCAAAAACCGGGCACTGTCTTTCACTATTATCCAGAAAGCAATTCATATCAAGGGCGAAGCGGAGGTCCTTTCTGAACTTCTCAATGCATTCGAACTGCACCGCAACTCCAACGGGATGGTTCGTATGCCGTATGAGGCCGAAGTCATTACCGCGCGCCGCAAATAATGGTCCATCAGTATATCGACTTATGCTGTCGTCGCCAAAACGGCAGCGCATATTTCAGCTCATGAGAGCCAAAGATTTGGTTCTGTTGCGTAGCATCGGTTACACGATCTCTCGGCGCAACTCGATACGATATTTGCGGTTCACGCACATAGATCTCCTTTCGCGTCACGCGCACAAGCTCTTTGTTGCGAAGAAGACCGATCGCACGACGAATGGTATGACGATGCACGCGGCCTGTCATCAAGGGCAAGATGATCATCATCGAAATCTTCGATGGCGTCACTGGACCTCCGCCATACCTGGATACATCGTACCAGATAACGGTCCTGCCGCTCAGGCGGATAGTTCGATACCGCGTAGGTCCGCACTGGCTGGACGTGCAGGTAGGCGTAGCAATCGAAGCCCAGCTCATGGCCGGCATCGGCGAGCCCGTCCTTCAACATCGCCTGGACAGCTTCTGGAACCAAGCATTCAACACTCGAACCTTCCTATTCGACTATACTCCGTTTTCGCTTCGGAGTTGCACGCCGGAGGTGCTCCGAAGGAGGCTCTTACCAGTGCGGTCCACGATCTGGTCGAGCACGTACGACGATTATTGTAGCTAACCCCAGTCGCTGGTTGCCTTCCGCCCTCGGTTCAAGATTACCACACTATCCCTCCGCCGTTCCGCCCCCGACATAGGTTACGGCTCCAACGTGAACACGGTGCAAAACCTGCTTGAAACTGCCGAGCCTCGCAGCGAAAGCTTCGCTGCAAATATCGATGACGCCCTTGTTTCCAGTTTTCAGAACTTCGTGCAGGATGCGCCCAGTCATAGTTTCCGGCTGCGCAATCCCGAGAAGGTGCAGAATAGTCGGAGCAAAGTCGCAAATACCGGAGGGGATCGCGGACACGGATCCCTGCGCGGAAACGGCCGAGCCGGCAATGATACCGAGGGCGGCAAGTTCTTTCGGGTGCAGACCGCCATGGACGCCGAGGCCTGTACGGCGGTTGTTGTCGTAAAAAGTGCCACCGACAAGGCCGGAAGGATCGACACGGTCGTCCGCTCGGAAGCAAAAGGAGACATCCGGCGCGCGGACATGATCGGCGAACACGAGATGATTGCCGAGACTTCCCGGGGCGACGCCCTCCGTCTCGTTCTTTGCGCGTGTAAAGACCGGCCCGCACCATGGCGCGCGCGTGATCGCCGCCACGAGCCGGGCGATCTGCTTCTCACTCCGATCGGCGAGATAAAGCGCGCCGACTTGTCCGGGGACCGCCACGACATCAACATCGGATGCAGGCGTAGTGCCTGGCCGGAAGCCGGCGTCCCGCAGGTTGTCAGCCACGAAGACGCGGGTGTGGCCGGTAATATGACCGTGATCTGAGATGGCAACGATCTGCACGCCCGCGGCGTGGCCCTCTACTTCCCACCAATCGAGCAAGCGACCAAACTGCCGGTCGCAATGGGCGATGATGCCGCGGGTCGGCAAGGCGCCCGTGCCATGAAAGTGCGAGGTGACGTCCGGCTCGCCGTAGGAGAGGATCGTGACATCCGGCCGATATTTCGGCCAGACCACCTCGAGGAACGCGGAGGTGATCCAGTCCTGCCCGGCCGTATCAGGTTCAACCTTCGGCGGCTCCGGTGGCAGGGCACCGACGCGGGCTTCGGCTTCCGCCAGCACTTCATCCGGTGTGCAGGCTTCGCGAAAATGGCCCGAGAGGCGGACGTGCCCGAAATCCTCCGCCTTGTGATGAAAGAAGCGCGTTGTGCCCGGCGTGTTGGTCGCCAGCACGGCAAGACTGCGTCCGGCCGAAGCGAGGATTTCGCCAAGTGTCGGCGCCGACATCAAGCGGCCACCGCTTTCCAGGTCGAGCCTGCGCAGGAGCACGGCGTCTGCCGTATCGATATAACGCGATGGCGAGACCGATCGGTCGACATATTTGTTGCCGACCATGCCGTGCCGACCGGTTGTCGCGCCAGTCACAAAACTCGGGAAGGCCGAACGAGTTTCGCTAGGATAGACCGTTCGATGATTTGACAGCGTCACGCCGAGCGACTGCAGGCGGCAGAGGTTCGGCGTCAATTCCGGAGAGATAAGGTCAGGGCGAAGGCCATCGAAGCTGACGATGAGCCCCTTAGTCAGCGAATCGCACGTGCTCATGGGCTGTTATCCTTAACATAGCTTACGAATGGCCTGCGACATGCCACACGGACATTGTCTCGAGACAGTTGACGCTCAAGTCGAAAGATCCAAGTTTAGTGTTTGACCGCCAGCTTTATGAAGAATTTCGCGACATCTAGAAGAGCAGTTTGGGCAACTGGTATCTCCCTAGCGTAGCCTTTGATAGGCGTTCCAGTCGAGACAACGAGCTTCCGTTCCATGGAAGTGCACGGCTGTCTGGCCGCGCTGAATCAAAAAAACCCTACCGACCCGCGATTACCGCGCCTACAAAGATCGTAGTCACCTCGAGCGCATGCTCAACGGGGTTCTACAGTTTTGCTAAATTGCGCACGCAGCGACAAGACAAAGAGATCATGTGTAGCCTTCGCAACTGTCCCGACAGTAAGGGGCTATCCCACACCTTATCAACATGGACCTAGAGCTCCACAACGCCAAAGAATTCTGGCTTTCCCCACAGTAACAGTTCGTATCCGGCGCGTAGTCCGAGGCGATAGTATGGATCGGCTTCGATAAGGGCGACGGCTTCGTCTTTTGCACTTACGTTGAAAACCCACAGTCCACCATAGGGTGTCGCGCCTGGATACTGCCGCAGCGAACCGCCTATCGCAATCTTGTCCTTGTTCGTTTCGAGAAACGCAAGGTGATCATCGCAGTGGCGCTCTCGGATCCACTCAGCCCCGGTGGCGTCTTTGAAAATGGCGACGAGCCTCATTCTTGGTAGTCTCCTGATCGCGTTATTAAGCAGGTCCTAGAAAATGCCACTGAGTCACGGGAACTCACGAATCCTACTTCGTCATAGATAGACCATTCGGCCAACAAAGTATTGCAAATTACGAAGGACATCGAATTTTGCGATGGAAAACACTTAACTTCGACTCTTTGCGACGGGATGATTTTGCCTCTAGAGCCCTTAAGGCACTCCCACAGCCCAAGATCACCCGATAAACATCGCACAATGACATCAATATGATCGTTTTTTGCGATGTTTGTCATTCAGGTGTTACATCTCCTTGGGAGAGCCAGACGGTGAATTCTGCCGTGAGGACTGAGCTTGCTGTTGCATCCAATCTGGACATCGAGGCCACGCGACACGGCCGATGGAATCTCGACAACCCTAACTTAGGACATTTTACATGAAACTTGCAGTTCCGTTGCTCGCGCTCGCGGGTATTCTCGTACCTGGGTTTATGGCCGTCGGATCCGCATATAGCGCCGATGACCAAACGCTCAGCGTGTCCTTTTCCAACCCGGCGTATCAGCCCATTCTCGAGGAAGCCGGTCGTCAGTTTGAAAAGGATCACCCGAGCGTGAAGATTTCGTTCATGACGCCCGTGGCCAGCCACGGCGAGCATCTTGCCCGTACGTTGCGCCTGGCGGTTACCGGGGGCCTTCAGGATGTATCTTTCCAAGCATACGATCAGATTGCCACATTGGCTCGAAAAGGCATTGCCACCTCGCTCGACGAGTTCATTGCTGCAGAAGACGACTGGAAGTCTAATGGACTGACCTCGGCTTCGATGAATGCAGGGAAAGTGGGCGGCAAGACTTACGCTTTGCCGTTTGAAAGCGGCACGCCAACGTTGTTCTTCAATCTCGATCTGGTACGCCGCGCCGGTGGCGACCCGAATAATTTGCCTCGGGACTGGGAAGACATCATCGCGCTTGCCAACAAAATTCATGGACTCGGAGACACCATTACCGGCGCGTTCTTCGACTACAACACGGCCGGCAACTGGACGTTTCAGGCACTGATGACAGGCCAGGGCGGCCGCTTGATGAGCGAAGACGATCGCACCATCGCGTTTGATGGTTCCGAGGGACGGAAAGCCTTCAGCATTATTCGTCGGCTCGGCGAAACTGGAATGGTGGACATGTCTCAGGATCAGGCCTTTCAGGCGTTTGGAGCCGGTCAGATCGGCATCCTCACCCAGGCAAACAGCTATCTCGCAACTTTTGAGAAAAAGTCTGCAGGGCATTTCGAAATCAAGGCCATGCGCTGGCCTCTTTCCTCGGAGGATTCTCGCATTCCTATCGGTGGCCGCAGCATTATGATGCTGACGAAAGACCCGAAGAAGCAGAAGCTTGCATGGGATTTCATGAAACTGATGGTCAGCCCTGCGGTGCAGACCCGTCTGGTAGAGATAACGGGCACGTCACCAGTCAACACCATCGCGGTGGAGAAGCCGGAGTTCTTGGGCTCGCTCTACGCGAACAACCCGAACCAGCGCGCATTAATCGAGGCGCTTCCGTTCGTCACCGGCTGGTATACCTTTCCGGGAGATAATGCCGCCAGAATTGTAGATGTCATCCGCGATCACCTTCGGAACGTCGCAATCAATCGGGGCGACGTGAACGAGGAGCTATCGGCAATGTCTGCGGACGTGAAGAAGCTTCTTCCCTGAGAAGTTGCGCCGCCAGTCACCACTTTTTTTATGGGTTCTCACTATGCCTATTCAACCGCTCACCACCCAGATCGTCGGAAGCTATACCAAGCCGCATTGGCTTGCGCGTCACTTGAAAATGCGGGCGCTCGATGGAAGCTGGTGGCGCCCCGACCCTGAAGTTTTGGCGGATGCGAAGCACGATGCCGCGCTGCTAGCCTTATACGAACAGGAACGAGCTGGTCTCGATCTAGTCAACGACGGAGAGGCGCAACGCGCCTCTTACGACCGACACTTTCTCAAATGCCTGACCGGCATCGACTATGACCATCCAGACAAAATTAACACGACCTCCGAAGTGAGGAGCAATAAGACTGACTCGACCGGCCTAGACGAATATTTCAACCACAGCGCAACCAAGGCCCGTGTTGTCTCGGAAATTTCCTGGGCCGGCCCTTTGACGGTGGACGAGCTCAAATTTACAAAAGCCCACGCAAGTCGCCCGGTAAAGGCGAACCTTATCGGCCCGATAACGCTTGCCGGGCAGGTCAGCGATCATGCCTATGGCGGTGAGAAAGCGCTGGTGGTCGCAATTGCAAGGGCGCTCAATCAGGAGCTGCTCGCGCTCCAGCGGGCCGGTGCCGACGTTCTTCAGATCGATGAGCCCTATTTCCATACACGCTTAAGCGCTGCGCGGCAGTTCGGAAAAGAGGCGATTGAAATTCTAGTCGAGGGCATCGAGATCCCGGTGATCCTCCACGTCTGCTATGGCTATGCCCTTGCTCACAAGGTGAAGAGCACCAGCCCGACCTATCCGGAAGCGCTGGAAATTCTGGCCGACTGCCCGATCCAGGGCATCAGCCTCGAATATGAGCAACCGAAACACAATCCCGACATCCTGCGCTGTTGTGGGTCAAAGCACATCGTACTCGGATTGCTAGATCTGGCTAACCGGGAGATCGAGACCCCAGAGCATGTTGCAGCGAGACTGCAAGATGTGCTCTCGATCGTTCCTCCCGAGCGCCTTCATCCATGTTCGGATTGCGGCATGTGGTACTTGCCGCGCCAGGTTGCATTTGGAAAGATCAGCGCCCTGGTCGCTGGAACCAATCTCGTGCGCCAACGGATTTAGAAAGCTTGCGGATGACGATCCGGGAAGGGGCGTCAGTCCCTAGCCAGGATGCCTATTATCTTGAAAGAAGGAGCCCGCAAACTCAAGGTCAAGAACCGGGTCAATCTCGATAGCGGCAAGTTTCTCCCCTGCTCGGAAGCCGTAGTGTATATTGCGTCTTCTAGCGCTTCCGTGGCCGAACAGACAAAGACTTATTTGACGGAATTCAAGCGCCGGCTTGCCCAGGTCGGAACAGATAAGTCCAGACTGGTCTCGGCGACGATCTGGACGGACGCCTGAAGTTATCCGCAATGTCGCCTGGCTGCCTGGCTGAACGGCTCAACGCAGTATGGAATGAATGGCTTGTTCCTGGCCGTAGGCCGGCACGCTCTTGCCTCCACGCGGCTGGAACTCCATCGGCAACAATCCCTATCGGGCGAAGCGCTGTGGCGAGAATGCTGTGTTTTCCTCTTCGGAAGGTTCGCGTATCAGGCGCGTCACGAGACGAGCCGTCTCGGGAGCAGAGGCAAACCCCATGTGGCCGTGGCCGAATGCATGAATAACATCCGCCGAACGTCTGCTTCGCCCAATAGCGGGTTTCCCGTCAGGCAAAGACGGGCGTTGCCCCATCCATGTTGATACATGCCGTCCCGGTCCTTCACACAACAGCGGAAACGCCTCGGTCACCAACTCGTGAAGGACCTTAAAGCGCAAGGGGTTTGCTGGCGCATCCAAGCCGGAAAAATCCACTTGTCCTGTGCTCTTGGTGCCGGAAGCAACCTTCCTCACGGTGATCTTCCGATCCGTAAGCAGGAGCGGGTGTCGAAGATCTGGGCCTTTGCCAGAAATGATGATGTGATGACCGCGCTCCGCTTCCAGCGGAATCCTGTCACCAACTAAACCCGCCAGATTGGAGGACCATGCACCCGCCGAAATCACGACCTTATCGCATTCAACGCGATCATGGTCAGTCTTCACGGCCGCAAACCGGCCGCCATCGAAGACGAAATCGAGTGCATTGGCTTTCAGGTAGCGAACGCCGTTGGCGAACAAGAATTTTGCCACTTCCGCGACGAACAGGCCAGGATCAAGCGCATGACCTCCGTCAACCAGCACGCCAAACCGATATTCGTCCGGCGCATTCGGTTCCCTGAGCCGCAGCTCCTGCTCGTCAAGCTCTGTCCATGTTGCTCCCATCTCTCGACGAAGCGCCCAGGGGAGTATCTCGCGCGTATATGCTTCTCGACCGCGGTAGAGGTACAGGAGCCCACTCGCCTCAACAAGATGCGGTGCGCCGATCTGCCGGGCAACTTCTTGATGAAGGTTCGGGCAGGTCCCAACCATGGAGCTTAGCGCAACAGCTGTGGGTCGTACACGGCTTTCGGTCGCGCCATTCCAAAGAAAGCGTAACAGCCATGGCGCGAGCTTCGGAAGCCGCCACTTGTCGATTGTCAACGGGCCCTTTGGATCGAGAAGGAACTTCGGGACCTGTTTCCAAAGCCCAGGCATGGCGCCCGGCAAAACCAGACTTGAACTGAGCCATCCGCCGTTCCCGAAGCTCGATGCTCTGGTACTTCCCGGTTCAGCGGGATCAATGACGGTGACGGTGTACCCTGATTGAAGGAGCGAATACGCAGACATAACGCCGATTACGCCGGCACCGATTACCGCTACATGAGGCATTTTCTAATCTCTAGGCAGCGCTGGCAGATGTCATGGCTTTCCGACAAACCGGTTCGTCGAAAAGCCTGCCCCGCATTGGGTGTTCCGCAATTTTTCGGTCGAAGGCCCGCCTCTGGCAAATACATCAGACACGGATTACCTCATTATCGCTTTCAGGATGAGATCTCGTCGCGACGCACCGCTATGACGGAGATCTCCACCGCCGTCTGCTCTGCCAGGACTGCACCGACGCAGGCGCGTTGCGGCCAATGGCGCTGATCCTCGCCTACCCATTCAATCCAAATCTGATCGAATTCGCTTTTGCGCGACATATCGGCGAGATAGACGGTCGCCGAAAGTATGCAGCTCTTGTCGCTGCCAAGCGCGCCAAGCTGTTCCTCGAGGCGAGAAAGCAAATCCGAGCTTTGAAGAACCAGATCAGCGTTTCGATCATGAGCAACTGTTGCGATGAAGACAAGAGATCCGAAAGCCGAGCCGGCAGTTCGGCCGAGTGCCTTACCAGCAAGACGCTGTATTTCCATTTGAATGCTCCAATTCTCGTTGGCGATCGACGAGCAGCCGACCACGAAACTTGCGATGATGTGATGTTTGTTCCGTGGCTCGTTCTGCGCCGCGGGCTAATTCTGCACCTACGACGATTAAGCCTTGGGAGGGAGCAACCGAACATCTTTGCTGATCACTTTTAGGTTGAATCCGGCTGCGCCTTGAGCGTCAATGCCTGTCGGAACGACGAGTAAGAGTGTTCACAGTTTGACAGCCCTTCGTGGAGGTTGAACATGTATTGAGAGCGCTTTGCGCGTCTCACTTGACGGCCCCTCCGGTCAGCCCTTCGACGAACCAGCGCTGGGCGGAGAGGAACGCGATGATGAGGGGGGCGACCACGAGGGTAGAGGCGGCCATGAGCGGGCCGTAGTCGTTGCCGGCCTCCTCGTTCTTGAAGACCATGATGCCGAGCGGCGGCGGCATGAGAGACTCGTCGCGCACCGCGATCAGCGGCCAGAACAGGCTGTTCCAATGCGAAACGATGGAAAAGATGCCGAAGGCGATGATTGCAGGCAGCGCCATCGGCACCATGATCCGCCAGACGATCGCCAGTTCCGACAGACCGTCGAGGCGAGCGGCGTGGATGACGTCGTCGGGAATAGTCTTGAAGAACTGCCGGAACAGGAAGATGCCGAAGGGCGAGACGACGTACGGAAAGATCAGCGCCGTATAGCTGTTGAGAATGCCGACCTGATAGCCCAAGACGAACAGGGGCAGGGACAGAACCTCATGCGGCAGGATCAGCGCGATCAGGACCATTGCGAACAGCAGCTTGCGGCCCAGGAAGTCGAGCTTGGCCAGTGCATAGGCGGCCGGAGCGCAGACGATTATCTGCAGCGCCAGGATCAGCGCACAGACGATAACGCCGTTGAGCATGTAGCGCGGCAGCGGCGAGTTCGTCAGCGCCTTGGTGTAGTTCTCGATCCCGTAGAACTGCTCCGGCCAAAAGCTGAAGAAGATCTCGCCCGGGGGCTTGATCGAGAGCGAGACCATCCAGACAAAGGGAATGAGGATCAGCGCGCCGGTGACCAGCAGCGCAGCATGGCGCAAAATGGCTGACGGGCGTGCAAGGCGATGGGCGCTCATTGGTAGTGAACCCTTTTGTCCATGACGCGGGCCTGGATCAGCGTCAGCGCGACAACGATGAAGAGGAAGACGACGGCCACCGAGGCGCCATAGCCGGCGCGCAGATATTCGAAGCTCTCGCGGTAGAGAGTGAAGAGCAGCATCTCGGAGGCGTGCCCCGGCCCGCCCTGGGTCAGGATCTGCACAGTGTCGAAGGTCTCGAACGCCTTGAGCACCACGACGATGAAGACGAACATGAAGACCGGCCCGAGCATCGGCAGGGTAACGGTGCGCAGCCGGTCGAGCCAGAGGTCGGCGCCGTCAATGTCGGCCGCGTCATAGAGGTCCTGTGGGATCGATTTCAACCCCGCCATGAAGAGCACCATGGCGAAGCCGAGGTTCTGCCAGATGCCGATGACCGCAAGCACTGGCAGTACCGTGTTGTCATCGCGCAGCCAGTTGGCCGTCGGCAGCCCGAGGCCAGCGAGCGTCTGGTTGACGAGGCCGATGGTCGGGTGAAGCAGCGCCTCCCAGGCAATCGCCATGGCGGTCAGCGTCGCCATGTAGGGCAGGAAATGGATGGCACGGTAGAAGGCCCGGTACGACTTGCCGCTTTCGATCAGGAGCGCGATCGCAAGACCGAGGACGATCGTTCCGGGCACGACGATCGCGACGTAGACGATCGTGTTGACTAGCGAGGTACGGAACCCCTGGTCAGCGAAGACTTCCTCGAAGTTTCCAAGGCCGACAAAGGAAAGCGAGCTCGCCCCGAACTGCCAGTCGGTGAGCGCGATGGTAAAGACCGCGAAGACCGGCAGGAAAAACAAAACGATGAGCAGAAAGAGCGCCGGGCCGGCGAGCGACCAAGCGGCGAACATCTCAGTGGTCCGGTGACGGCGCAGCGCCTTTTGGGAAGCGCGGCGATCAGCTGAGGATGTGACCGCATCCCCTGTACATGAAGAGGCAATGCTCATTAAGCGCGCTCCTTCATCCGCAGCACGGTCGCGCTCGTCTGGCCAAGAGGACGCAGGCGCTGTCCGTGGGCACCAAAGAGCAGCAGCCGTTCCGGTTTCACGCCAAGATGCAGCGTCTGGCCGGAACTGATCTGCGGCGCACGCTCGGCAAGCAGGCGTGCGATTACGGGATTGTCCGTCCCCGGAACGTCGAGATGCACATAAAGGTCGGAGCCCATGTGCTCAACCATCCGGACGGCACCGGTCAGGACGTTATGTCCGCCCGCCTCGACGAGGTGGAAGGCTTCGGGCCGGATCCCGAGCGCGAGGCTGGTCCCCGGCGCGATATCGCCAGTAACGGAGAAGCTCGTGGCTGCCGTTTCGGCCAGCCCGCCATCGCGCACCCGTGCCTCGAGTATGTTGATCTTCGGCGAGCCGATGAACTCGGCGACACGCCGATCATCGGGATTGGCATAGATCTCCTGCGGCGGGGCGACCTGCAGAAGCTCGCCGTCGAGCATGACCGCGACCCGGTCAGACATGGTCATGGCCTCGGACTGATCATGGGTCACATAGACGAACGTGACGCCTAGGCGGTCGTGCAATTCCTTGATCTCGGCGCGCATCTGCACTCGAAGCTTGGCGTCGAGATTGGAGAGCGGCTCATCCATTAGGAAGACGGCTGGCTGGCGTACCATGGCGCGGCCGACGGCGACCCGCTGCCGCTGGCCACCGGAAAGCTGGCCCGGCTTGCGCGCCAGAAGGTGCCCGATGCCGAGCGCCTTGGCGGTGCGCATCACGTCCTTTTCGATTTCCGCGACCACCGCCTTGGTTCCCGGCAGGATACGCCCGACCACCGGCAGGCGCTGCCAAGCCGACAGCCGGCGCATCCGGAGCGGTACGGCCATGTTCTCTTGCACCGTCATATGCGGGTAGAGCGCATAGGACTGGAACACCATCGCCACGTCGCGCCGCTTCGGCTGAACGCCGTCGACCACGCGCTCACCGATTGCGATCGAGCCGCCAGTCTGCACCTCGAGCCCGGCGAGGATTCGCAGCAGCGTCGATTTCCCGCAGCCCGAGGGACCAAGAAGCGTCAGGAACTCGCCGTCAGCGATCTCGAGCGACACGTCACACAGCACAGGCGTGACGCCGAATAATTTTTCTATTTTTTCGATGGTGATGGACGCCATGGTGCTTTACCTCTTTCAGCCGAGCGCGGCGGAAAACCACCACCTTACTGAACTGTTATCGCGGCGGATGATCAAAGCCTTTTGTTACAGGTGCGTGACATATATCGAATATTGCGATGGGAAACCGGCCAATCCGGATGGTTGCCGCGCGTGCGCAAGGGGTGAGACTTGACCGAGGAAAAGGACCTTTCGCTCAACGCTGTTCGGGCTTTCGTGCAGGTCGCACGAGACAACAGCGTTACCCGGGCCTCCAAAACCCTTGGCATCACCCAGAGCTCGGTGAGCCGCCACCTCGCGGTATTGGAAAAGTATCTCGGCGCCAAGCTGCTCGAACGGTACGGACGCCAGAGTCAATTGACGGATTTCGGGCGGCTATTCGCCGATGCCGTTGCCGAGCCGCTCGACACGATCTTCTTTACGGCAAAGCGAATGCGCCGCGGTGACGGGAAAGATGCCAACCGGCTTGTCGTGAGGACGTCGCTCTCGACCTTCGCCTATACGCTGCTTATCCCCAATCTGCGCGACTTCTCGAAGGAAATGGGCGGCGTCACGGTCGACGTCATCAGCACCCTGTCGGCCCCCGCCTCAACCGACAGCTTCGACGTGCTTCTGACCCGGGACCTGACGCTGACCGAACCTGGAGATCGCTGGGATTTCTACGACGAGCAACTCGTTTGCGTCGGCGCGCCGGACTGTGTCGCCGGTCGCGGCTTAGAGGCGCTGCGCACCACACCGGTGATTGCCGTCACCTCGCGGCCGGACATCCTGCCGACTTGGCTTCGCGGCATGGATCTGAAGACGTCGGACATCATCTCGGGGGCACGCTACGACCACCATTATCTGGCCTTGCCGGCGGTCACGACCGGCCAGACCTTGCTGGTGACGCCCCATATCGTCGTTGCGGATCTGATCAGGCAAGGCCTCCTGGAAGTGTTTCCCAGCTCGCGTGCGCCGAGCGGCATGCAATACCGGGCCTATGCGGTCGACCGCAGCGGCAATCCGGATCTCGCCCGAGCCTTCTGCCGTTGGCTTACCCGGCTCTGCCGGAAAAAGACCGAGGAGGAGAACACCGGGAAATAGGTGCTGGCCGCAATGGTGCATCGCAAAACGCGATCATTTCGGCGGCTTTCCGCGATGCCAAAACTGGCGAGCGAAGGACGCCTCATCTAGGTCTGGGCATAAACTCCCTTGCGTTGAGGAAAGTCCATTGCCCTTGCTCGCCAAAAGACTGCAGGCCGTCCGTCCCTCCCAGACAAAAGCGATGACTGCCAAGGCGACCGCCTTGCGCGAACAAGGTGTCGATATCGTCACGCTAAGCCAGGGTGAACCGGATTTCGACACGCCCGAGGCTGTCCAGAAAGCCGGCGTCGCCGCCATCATCGAGGGAAAGACGCGCTATACTCCGGTCGCCGGTGTCAAGCCGCTACGCGAGGCAATCCGGGAGAAACTCTCGCGCGACAACGGCCTCGATTACGACATCGACCAGATCACCGTCGGCTGTGGCGCCAAGCAGGTGGTCTTCAACGCGCTCTTCGCCAGCCTGGACGCGGGGGACGAAGTCATCATCCCCACGCCCTGCTGGGTCTCCTACCCTGATATAGTGCGGCTCGCCGGCGGCCAGCCGGTCCTGGTCCCCTGCCTCGAGCGGTTGGGTTTCAAGCTGAAGCCGGAAGACGTGGAGGCGGCAATCACGCCGCGCACCAAATGGCTGATGCTGAATTCGCCTAACAATCCAACGGGCACTGTCTATTCCAAGACCGATCTGGCCGGCCTTGCCGAAGTCCTGCGCCGGCATCCCGAAGTCCACGTCCTGTCCGACGACATCTACGAAAAACTCGTCTATGACATGCCCTTCGCGACGTTGGCAGAGGCCGCGCCGGACCTCATCGACCGGGTGCTGACGGTTAACGGCGTATCCAAGTCCAGCGCCATGACCGGCTGGCGCCTCGGTTATGGCGCCGGCCCCAAAGACCTCATCAAGGCGATGAACACGATTGAGGGCCAGACCTCGTCGCATACCAGCTCGATCTCCCAATATGCGGCGATCGAGGCCATCGGCGGCAACCAGGACTACATCGCCGAGTTCGTGTCCGCCTTCCGCAAGCGACGCGATCTCGTCGTCGAGCAGATCAACCAGGCCGAGGGCCTGCGCTGCCGCGTGCCTGACGGCGCCTTCTACATCTTCGTCTCCTGCGCTGGTGTGATCGGCAAGACGACTGGCAAGAGCAAGGTGATCGAGAGCGACATAGATTTCGCCATGTATCTGCTGGAGGAATTCGGCGTCGCCGTCGTGCCGGGCAGCGGCTTCATGGCCTCGCCCTATATCCGCATTTCCTATGCTGCATCAGCGGGCGAGCTGAAACGCGCCTGCGGCCGCATCCTTGCTGCCTGCGCAGCCCTTTCCGAAAGCGAGAAGACCCTTGAGCAAAGCGAAGCAACTGCGTGACCGCATGACTGAGCGCGGCCTCGTCCATATCATGGCCGTCCACAGCCCGCTTTCGGCTGTGCTGGCCGAGGAAGCCGGCTTTGACGGACTCTGGGCCTCAGGCTTCGAGCTCTCTGCCCTTTACGGCCTGCCGGACATGAGCCTGATCTCGATGACGCAGCATCTCGACATGCTGCGGGCGATCGCCGGGCGGTCTTGGCTGCCAATCGTCGCCGATATCGACACCGGTTATGGCAATGCAATCAATGTCATCCATGCGATTGCCGAATATGAGCGTGCCGGCGCCTCGGCGGTCGTTATCGAGGACAAGACCTTCCCGAAAGTCACCAGCCTCGCCGCTGGTGGCCGGCAGGAACTGCTTCGGGTCGAGGAGTTCCAGGGCAAGATCGAGGCGGCCATCGAAGCCCGAACCGATCCGGACTTTCTGGTGATCGCCCGCACCGAAGCGCTGATCGCCGGTCTCGGCGAGGAAGAGGCACTGAAGCGTGCCAAGGCCTATACTGAAGCCGGGGCCGACATGGTCATGATCCATTCCAAGAAAAAGGACTCGTCCGAAATCGAGAGCTTCGCGCGGGCCTGGGAAGGCGATGTGCCGCTCACCATCGTGCCGAATGCCTATCCGGAGTTCGACGCTACCTGCATCAAGGCACTCGGCAACATCCGCATGGTGATCTACGGCAACTACGGCATCCGCGCCGCCACGACCGCCATGCAGGACACCTTCCGCCGCATCGTCGCCGACGGTGGCGTGCAGAACGTGCATAAGGACATCGTTGCCGTCGAGGAGGTCTTCCGGCTTCAGGGCATGGAGAAGACGAAGGCCGATGAAAAACGTTTCCTGCGGTAAGCGGACTTGCGGAAGGGGAAGCGCGGATGGAGCAATCAATCCGTGTCCTGTGAGGTTCCTGCATGCCCGAAGGCGCGTCCCCATTTGAGTTTCGCCATCTACGTTATACCAGTGGGTTTGAGGTTTGACCTATGACTGCTCTCTGCCATCCTTCAACATCTCAAGCGGTCAAAACGTCAAACCCGTGGTGAAACAGGTTGGGTAGGCGCTTGAACGGCCGTGTGACGTTCTCGCTGTTCAGATCACGGGATCGGAAGGCTTCATGAAATGGGCGCGCCGTACCGCCAGCGCTCGTGACCGGCCGAGTATGCCGCCGGCGTAAACCCCCGTGCTGCAAGCGTTCGATCTCGCCTGAATTGACGACGATGCGCAGGGCGAGCGCCTGCGTGCCATCCTTGAAACCGAAGTCGTCCATGGCAATTTGAACCCGAAGGGTTTGAGCTGACCCAGGGCGGCTAGCGCGCGGCCGATGTCCTTGATGAGGAAGTCTCGGTAATTCCCGCTCGAAGCGGCACGGATCGAACCCGGTTCTTCCAGCACTGCCCCCGACCAGCTCGGCCAAGTTCCCCTCCATGGAGTTGCATGGCCGAGACAAACGCTAATTGCAAGTGATGTCAGCTTGCCGCTTCGCGCAGGTGGTCAGCGGTTCAGTCGCAAACGAAATGCAAACCCTATCTGGCACGACCGGCACGTGTCCCAAGGCCTAACGCGTGGTCTCGATCGTAAACCGGTGGAACATATACTTGGAGCTGCGCAAAAGCGTCGTCGGCGTTAACTACGATGACAGGATCGCCGGGCCATGCTTCCATCCATTAAGCGGGCGGCAGCCAGAAGGTCAGCATGCGCTTGGTCTCGCCCGTGTTACGGCGGCGCTGCCATCTCGGATTGCGCGACAGATATTGGAATGGGTCCCGGTCCTCTCGCTCAGCCTCCTCGAGATAAGCGCGCCAGCGATAGTGGCTATAGGTCTGCATGGCGTTGATCGCATAGTGCATCGCGATCTCGCGATGACCCCGGATGACGATAAAGTTCTCGTCGTTTTTGGTGCTCGCGGCCTTTGAGAAATTGTGGGAGCCCGTGACCACGATCGGATCATCGCCGAACGGATCGATCACGATCATCTTCGAATGGGTGATGGCATGGCCAATGTGGGTGCGGAACTGTGATGCCGTGCCCTCGACCGCCCACTGTCCGACCGTTTTGCCGACCCCCGAGGTCTGCGCGGCGTCGAGAAAAAATTCCTCCGGGTCCTGCTTCAGCAGCTTGAAGTCCTCGGCGCCGGTGCTGGTGAACTGTGTCGCCACACCGCGCACATAGAGATTTTTTTCCTTCTGCATCTTGAGGAGCGTTCGCACCGGCTCATTGCCGGGCTGGAACATGACGAAGAACACGCCCTGCTTGGCGCTCTTGACGAGTTCGACCAGTTCCTTGTTGTCGATCTCGCCGCTCAGCTTGGAAAACCAGCTATCGACCGTGGCATCGCCAAGCGGGATGCCGCGTTTCGGCTCGTTGTTCGAGTCCAGCAGATCATCGGAGACGACATCGCCGGCTTCGGCCAGCAGTTTGAATTGCGCCTCGTACCGCTCCGCCAGGTCCTTGTTCACAAGCGTAATGCCGTTGTTGAGCTGCGTGCACAAACCGGTCGGCGTCCAGTTGGTGCTCCCCGTCCAAACTGTTTCCGGTGCGAATCCCACACCCTCGCGATGGCCAATAACGACGAACTTATTATGCGCCAAAGCCTTGGGGGCAAGGAACCGGTCATGCACAACACAACCGGCGTCTTTCAGCCGGCTTCGTGCTCCCGCGTTCTCGTCTTCACCCTCTTCGTCAACGCTACCATTGGCCAGCACGATATGAGCGCGACTCCCAACAGCGACGAGAGCATCGGTCAGTTCCTTGTCGCTCAACTCGTAGAGCGCGGCATGGAGCTCAAGGCTGGGAGAAGCCGCAACCTCGCCCATCATCCCCAGCATGGTCTCCCGCAGCGTTCCGCCGAGGAAGGCACGGACTTCCCGGTCGACCTGCTGACTGACGACGACCGCCGTCTCCTTCAGTTCTGCTAGGGTGATCCCCTTGCGCTTCATGTAGCGCGCCATGAACTGGGACAGCACATAGCCACGATTGAAATGGACGCTGGCGCCATCGCCGCAATCAGCGCTCAGGGTCAGAGTTTCCGACCAGTCGCTCGAAGGCCCATCCTCGAGTTTGCCATCGTCACCAAGGACCCTGGCGACCACGCGATAGGCGATCACATCCCCGAGATCCGCCGCATGATCGGTCCAGTCATAGCGTTGGAACGGCCAAATTTGCGATGAGCGGGAGGTTAGACGTTCGCCCTGGTCATCGACCTCGATGTCGTCCTCGAAGCCGACGCGGTTCGACAGATATTTGGGCTCCGCATCGCCTCGACGGCATTCGATGGCAAATCCCAGGCAGCCTGGAATGTCATCCTCATGGTGCCATACAAGATGCACGTCGTCGGCATTCGAGAATACTTTGAGAGTGATCCCGGACATTCATGCTCCCTCCTAAGCTGTTTCGTTATAGCGGCAACGTACCACGCTCTTTCTGCTTGTTCGCGAGTATCAGTGCAACCTCTGACAGTATAGTGACAAAACCGGTGGAAATCCCCACCTGCTTGCAGTTGGTTCTGCGGCCGAACGAGATCCATGGATCCCCTCGGCGGGGACGTCATCTTTAGCCACCGGGTCGCTTAAATCGAGGGTCGACGGCGGCGAGCCACGTAGGCATTCGAGGTCGGGCGCTCGCAATCTCTTCGAAGACCGCGCTGGGAAGACGCTGACGCAGAGTGCGCAGGGCCATCGGCGCTCCCGGTCCTCGAGAGCAAGGTGTTTGGATTCCCTTTCTGCCTTTTTCTGCTGGTCGCTCCAATCCGAGTTCCGCGGCCATCACTGCAAGCTCGCGCAAGAAGGCAGCCTGACCTTCCTCCATCTTGGAGATGCGATCTGCCAAGCCGGCTTGCCGTTGAGCGGCCGGGCTGAGTTAGTCTGTCCATGACCTCCTTGACCGTCGCGAGGCTGGGGATAGTCCCTCAAGGAGCCAGCAGCTCTTGCAAACTTCAGCCCATGACGTGTCCCATTGCGCTTGGTCGGCGGATGCCGTTTCAAGGGGTGACCGGCGGGCCTCCTCCCTTTCGCAACGTTCAGGTTGCTCCCTCGGGTTCTCGTGTTCGACTTCTAGATCAACAGCGGATTGGGCCGTAGCGGGCGCCTTATTCCATTGCTGACCACTGTCAAAAAAAGCGCTGTTAACGAAATTTTTTAACCCGCCACTGCTTATTCGCAGACTGAGAGCGAGAGGTGATCGATGGGTGATTCAAACATAAGCGCGTTTCCGCTGCATCGTCGGCGGAAATTGGTCGAGGGTATCGCCCGGGTCCTGGAATCCAAGAACGGGAGGACGCGAATGCCTTCTGGCGCAGCACCGCCACGACAATTCGCGTTCAACTGTCCGAATCAGGAATTGCACCGGGGCTCGCCGAACAGGAAGTTAGAACGCTTCTTCGTGCTGTCTTAGGCGATATAGCCACCCGGTCTGCGAAACTTGCACAATAGAATCGGCTCACGAGGAAGGATTGCCGCGTGGAGAACCCCCGGGGCCTCGCTAATGGATTGTTTCCAACGCTTGGTGCCCGCGTTTATCGGTTCCGAACGACCGGTAGGGCCGCTGCTTGCCGTTCGACCGACCCCAGACGACTATCCGGCAAGCTCCGTGTTGGCATGCTCCTGAGTTTGCCGGCATCGATTAAAGGCGAGTCGAAAGATTCCGCGTCGTCGAGGAGCAGACCGTCATCGAGCATCCTCGCATAGTGTCCGGCCAACAAATTCAGCGCCGTCATATTCGACGGTCATGATCGGCCAAGTGCACGCGGCACTGAAAGGCACTGCCGGAAGCGTCTCAGCAGAAGAGCTGCAGGCTCTGAAGCCTCCTGTCCCGATCAGGAAGTCTGTAACACCGGACTACATCATCTCTCTCGAGGACGGGAAGAAATTCAAATCCCTTCGCCAACGACACCGCCTCCCGCACCCAGGCTCTGGCCCTGCTGGAAACGCTCAACGGCGACCTGCTCAGCCACCCCAGCGCCACGCTCACGCTGGAACGGTGGTGTGGTGACCACGGGCTGGCGCCGGAGGCGAAGATCGTCGCTCATCGCGTGAAGGGCGACGACAAATTGCTGCCGGGTAATGCCCGCCAGGCATTGGGCATCAGCGCTGACGAACCCGTGCACTACCGCCGCGTGCAGCTCGCCTGTGCGAACTCGTGCTCCCCGAGGCCGATAACTGGTACGTCCCGTCGCGCCTTACACCCCAGATGAACCAGGTGCTCGACACCACCGACCAGCGCTTCGGGAAGGTAGGTTTTGAACTTGCCGCCCCAAGGTCAGCTTGGCGCCTAATTTCGGCCGTCGACGGGCACCTTGCCTATTTTTGAAAGCGGTCATTTCAGGTCGGAGGATAGTGCTGTAGTACGTGCTCCATACTGCACCTGTCCTGCCGAGGATCATAGAACCCGCTCAACGAGAGCCTGAGGAGATCGCCAGCGTTGGTTTATCCAACGTGGAATAGTGTCCAACCGTCAAGTGCGGATGATCGAGGTCCGGCGCGATCATCGACGTTGCGAAAATTATCTGGCGCTCGCACAGCGCGGCCTGAGCGGTGGCGACAACAAGCTGCTGGAAGTTATGGCTCCGCTCGGGCTGCATTCCCTTGTCTTCAATCGAGTCGAGCATGCACAGCCGGAGATGCCGGAAGGAAGGGTCTCGAGTGGCGGCACCCAACAGTCCCACGAAGAAACTGTTGCGGAGGATGACGCGCGAGCTTGCCGAGAAATATGATTCGTTGTCGACGCTCAGTTTGTTCGAGGAGAACTCGAACTGAATCGATTGAGCATTGATAAACGCAGATTCCCTCGGCAGGTCACCGCGCAACAGCGCTAGAATCTGCTGTTCGACTTCTTTGTAGGCGACTAGCAACCGCTTGTTCAGTGCGGCCTTCAGACCCTCGTTGCGTTCTTTCAGCCGGGTCATCTCAGCGTTCAGATCGGCTTTGCGGGTGATCAGCTTCTCGACGGATTCAGACAATTGTCTTTTGGACTGCAGATCATCCATCTCACGTTCGATATAGCCCGCCTCACGCTGCAATTCTCGCAGTGTCTGCGAAGCGGCGGATGACGGAGTGCGTATTGACTGGTTCAGCCGCTCGGAGGCCGATTTCCATTGCATTGTAAGATCGCTGAGTGACAGTTCGAGCTTTTCGAGCTCACTCTTCCGATCTTTTTGCAGTGCCCGCGATTGGCGAAGCTGCCTGGAGGTGTCATTGATGAGCGAGACGATCCTCGTGCGTGCCCTCTCACTGTCGAAAGGAGTCTTGCATAGATGGCAGGCATGCGCCGGATGTTCGGCTTCAATCGCGGAATAGCAGGACGGGCAATACTGGAAGGTGATTTTGCCGAACGCATTGGACGCGGCCGATGAGTCATTCAACGACGCGAGTTTGGCTTCCAGATCCTTGATGAAGAGTGCCGCGTCGGCGATCTCAAATTTTCGGGTATCGATTCCGGCATTCGCCTCGGTGATCTCTCTTTGAAGCTTCTGAACGGCGGTATAGGCGGACCGTTGCATATCGAGCGAAAGAGTGTCCGTGGCTGCGGCCTCGAACATGGCCTTTTCGGCCTGCGCGATTTGGTCGTCAACGGCAGCGCGTTTTTCCTCGATGCGCGTTTGCTCAGCATCTATCCAAGACGGGGTCAGCACCTGTCCAGACTGCCCCACCAAACGGGAGACGGCGGTGAGTTCCGAACTGACGTCCGTATATTCCTTGTCTAATTCCCGAAGGCGCAACTCGTTTGCGTATAGCTCGTTTTCGTAGGCGCCAAAAACCAACCGGCCAACCGTCTCCCGAAGAAGCGGCGGGTCGAACTGCTCGAACTTGAAGAGGGTTCCCACCGGACTGAGCTGATCCGCATACATCAAGCGGAGGATCTGGTGGATTGTAACATTCCCGCTCACCTCGTTGGTGGCTTCAGGAATATCCAGCAGCTTGAAAAGAACTTGCGAAAAGCTCTCGCGGGATTCCGAGCGTCTGTATGGATATCGCGTCCAACTGGATGCGGCCACCGTAAGCGCCTCCTCCATCGAGCCGCCGAAGATTTCCATCGGCTGTCCGGTTTTGCTGGACACCTCTCGCGCCAGCGTCGCGACGTTTCCATTGAGCGCAACCTCGACCAGCACGCGCGAGCAAAGCAATGCGACTGGACTCCAGTCCGAAATGTCGCCGCCAATCGCATAGTAGAGAAAATTCAGTATTGTCGACTTTCCCGAGGAATTGTCGCCGCGGATGATATTGACGCCTTGATGAAACCGCTGGTCATAAACAGCCTGGTTGAGCCGCTCGACCCGAAGCCTCTCAACTCGCAGTGTTGGCTTAAATCTTGTCATAGCGGTGCTCGAGCAAGGAGGTTCGGCCTTTCAGGCCGTCGTTGCCCAGCAACGGATAATTGCTGAGGGCATCGATAATCTGCATTCTCTCGGGCTCTGCTTCGTTCCGCTGCGCCACGCGCGTTTGAAGCTCCGGCGCGATATCTGCCCGAGCAAACCGGACGAGATCGTTCCTGAGCGACTGCACATCGATGACACCGTCCCGTGCCATTGTTTGAAGCGCCGCAGCCTGTGCCGGCCTCATCCGCTCAAGCAACATCTCGCCTTTGGGCAGCGTGGCGTAATCCTGTTCGTCCTCGAGTCGGGCCGCAATCTTTCTGATGCCGAGATCGCGAGACGCGAGCCTGATCTTACCTGCGCGCCACGGGAACAAGAGATAATAGTCGAGGATACGGAGCTTATCGACTTCGACCTCGCTGAAACCGCGCCGAGCGCGAAGCCTCAGGATGCGGAAGATGCAGTGAAAGGCGTCGAATGCCGGATGGTAGGAAAGTTGGATCATGAGTGCCACCGTACCCAGCACTGCTCGGCGAGCCAATACACCATGCCGGCGGCGATTGCCGAGTTCAGACAGAATACGCCTGACTTTATTTCATCAGCACATGGGCCGATCAGATACTGCGCGAATAGGACATCGACGTCGTGTGCCGCTTTGCCGTCGATATTCGGGAGAACATACGTTCGAAAGTCACCCTCGACCTTCGAAAGCAGGTACGCGAAAATCTGCTGAGCGGAGTCGAACATCGCATACTTGGTGAGAAGGCGCTGGAACAGTTCCTTCTTCCGCAAGGCGAGACCGATCATCTCCTGATTGCGGCCCGCGTGCTTGAGCTTTCCCTCAAGCCCGTCAATGCCATCGTGGCTGTGTCGCGCCTGATACATCTGCAAAGTGTCGATGAATTCGACGACCTGCTGGTTGGTGCTGATCTCGATTTCCAGCTGATACATCCAGGCGGCTATCGGCGACTTCTCACCGTCCAGCTGGAAATGAAAATCGTTGTTCGAATTGATAAGGGTCTGATCGCCACCGATATTGTCGCGTCCAGCGGTAATGTCCCGTTGTGTGGTTAGCTCCCCCGCCATGCCTAGACCGTCACTTGGTTTTTATGCGGTCTCCGCTGATATTGTCGCGTCCCGCTCGAATGTTTGACTGATTGATGGTGCGGGAATCTTTGCTGTGACTCGATCTAACCACGCGGATCGAAACGAGCGATCCGATGGTCGCGCCGCCGATCAGGCCCACAACCAAGCTCACTATCTCTGACCAGTATTCTTCCATCAGTAACCTCCCGCTCGACCATCCCCCACGATATATAAGAGAGCCCTGCGAGTCGCCAGAAGTTTGATCGGAACGTAAGCTTATAACCTGTATAAATGAATCCTTTTGCTGAATTCCGTCCTAGTCGCTCGATCTGAGCTTGTCGAGTTCGTGCGCACACGCGGTGGACGGAGAAGCCCGCCAGCGCTTGAGCCCGACGGGAAGTGTCTGGGCCGACCGTTGTGCTACCGAAGGCAGCTACATGATCAACGCACCCCGAAACCGGACAGTCTCCTCCCGGCCCCGTTGTGGTCGTTCCAGAACACATGTCGGAGTGGCCCGCTTCTGGCGGACGGGGGCACGCAAGGACCATGCGACGCTGACGAAATCAGCGAGTTGACAAACTCTTATGTTACGATATTGTATGTTTTGCAAATCGTTAACTGGGATGATCGTTACATGACGTTTGAATCACTCGATGATTATATCAAGGCATTCGCGAAGGACCGCGAACTGGCGATCGTACCCATCCCGCTTGTCGCGGAGCACCTCGAACGCACCGCGCCCGCCGTCACAGCAATGATCGGTTCCGGACGGCTCGGCGAAATCCGGATCGGCAAGAACAGGTTCGTCGCCCTGAAGAGCCTCGTCGACCTAGAGGAGGCCTACGAGAAGCAGGTCGAGGTCGTCGAGCGTTACCTGATCAAGGCCGCCAAGAAAGGGGAACGCGTCGTCTACTACGAGCCCGTAATGGCGCAGGTCGGCATGAAGACCACCGTTCCGGCAGACCGAACGAAGATCGGCGAGATCCTCGGTAAGATTTCCAGGCGCAGCTACGACCGTGATGGCGTCCTGCTGTCGGTGCTGGTGCACCGGAAGACGGCCGGGACAACCAGCCCGGGCCCCGGCTTCTTCAGCCTGGCCGAGGAAATGGAATACGACTGGGAGGACGACTACAAGTTCGTCGACCAGCAGACCAAGTACGTGCTCAAAGCCTACAAGTGAGCACGTACCTTAGGATCCCGTTCCGGCGAAATCCCCAGCCCGTCTTCATATCGTGCGGTCCAGTTCATTCCGGAACGCGAGACCTGTGCCCTTATTCCGGCACTGCGGCGGTGATCTGGTCGGGGTCGAGGGACGCGCCTGCCTAGCTGGGGCCGGAACAAGAGCTGTTCAGAATCTTGCGCTAAGGTCGAACGGAGAGTGAACACCCGGATGTTCGCTGTAGATACGTCATTTGCCTCCTGTACCGCTAGGCTGCTTTGGACAGAGGCTTGGCCACTACCGTTCTCAAGTGGAGTGGGAAAGTGGCCCGACGTGCGCTTCTCAAAGAACACGAACGAAAGACGCTACTCGACATTCCGATCGACGAAGACAGTCTGATCCGCCACTATTCTCTTGTGCCCGCCGATTTGCTGGAAATCCAGCTACGGCGGCGCGAACACAATCAGCTCGGCTTTGCGATCCAACTCTGCTTGATGCGCTATCCCGGCCGGCCACTGTTGGCCAACGAGGTTCCGCCGAAAGCTATGCTAGACTATGTTGCTGGGCAAATAGGTGCAAGCTCGACCGGCATTCAGGTTGTATGCCCGTCGTGAGGAGACCCGCAGCAATCACATTGCTCATCTCCTGGGTTATCTCCGGAAGCGAAACGCAACCGCCAAAGATCGGGGTGCCGCATTGCTGACGGCAATTGAGATGGCCTCAACAACAGACGCCGGTGCTTCGATAGCTGGCGCCATTGTGACGGAGTTCCGCAATCGAAATTCGCTGCTCCCGGCGGCCAACATTACTGAGCGGATGGGGGATCGCGGCTCGCGCTATCGACGGTCGCGAACGTCAAGAACGCCCTGCAGGTAGCCGGAGCGTAGGATCTCACACCAATTGTCGGTTTGCCACCGGGACTGCCGATCTGGACAAGGTACTCAGCTCAGCTAGTATGTTGATGGGGGATGTTTCGTGGCAGCAAAACCAGACTTTGAGGAATATCTCGCGAGCTGTGCTAAGGCGCTTGACGCTAGCGGCGATGTAGCAAAGGCTGAGAAGAGCTACGAGTTCAACATGAGAGCGGCACATCAATCCGCGTCTGCCGGCGCGAGCCTTTCTCTCATGATCGAGGCCTTGAGGGCTGCCAAGGGTCACTATGTCAGTGGACGTCCCGACCTCTTGTTCTACCCGCCGGATGCCGTCGAGGAGCTGCGACTACTGACGAAGCCCTTTAAGAGCGCCTTACACAAACTCTATAGGCGCAACGTATTATTCAACAGAAACTACCCAAAGCCTCCGCCTGACGGATTTTATGACCCGAAAGATCTCTATGAAACCATCGACGATCTGCTGAGAACACGGTTCGTCTGCAAATATATGGATGGGCCCGAGTTTGTCTGTTCCTGTCTGAAGGAATGCTGTGAGAAGGACGGTATTCCTTTTTCCTTTCGTGAGCTAAGCACTGAAGCGGGTTATTACGCTTGGCATTTTTATGCTCAAGTTTCCGTCGAGATAATGCTGGAGGGCGAAGTCACTACTCGACTGATGTGGGTTGAGCTCCAGTTTTCGACCCAATTGGCAGAGGTTATCACGGCACTAACCCACGGTCTGTATGAAGATCGACGGGAAGGTCGAGAAGTTAACGACCGGAAATGGAAATGGGACGCGAGCTCCCAGCGTTTTCGGTCCGCTTATCTTGGGCATGGCTTGCACCTTTTGGAGGGAGTAATCCAGACCCTCAAAGACGACGTGTTCTCGACGGGCACGGTAGTCGTGGAGAATGCCGTGAGTAGCGGAGAAGCGGGACCTCGCGAGGCAGCCAGTAAAGAAAGAAGCGAAGAACATGAGAATTAGTTCGCCGCAACCCTCGGTTCTGCACCTAGTGACACTCTTCCGAATGATCACCGGCGGTGAAATTCGGATACCAGCCTTCCAGCGCAATTTCGTCTGGAGCGAAAAGCAGATGGTTGAACTGTTAGAAAGCGTGAACGAGGGCTTTCCTATTGGAAGCGTTCTATTGTGGGGCGTTGACCGGAAAATCCTTCGTATCGCTCCGAGCGGGGCCACGTCTTTTCCGGACGTGGAGGAACGATTTCCGACTACCTATGTACTCGACGGTATGCAACGTCTCTCGACCCTCTACGGGGTCTTTCACTTCGGAGCCTCTACCACCGATAGCCGCTTTGACGTTCGTTACGATCTGATGAGTGGCGTTTTCGCACATGCCGAGGGGGAGCTCGCCTCCCCCACATCGGTCCCCCTTTCAGCATTGTTCGTGCCACGTTCGCTTCTTGACCATCAATCTCGGATCTCGAAGCTGGAAAATTCGGATTTATTGCTGGAGAGGCTTCTATCCCTTCAAGCGGCTTTTCAGGAATATATGGTTCCAGTAGTCACTATTCGAAGTGATGACATCCAGAGGGTAGTGGGTATTTTCGAAAAGATAAACTCCACAGGAACACGGCTTAACCAAGTTGACTTCATGAGGGCAATAACTTGGGCAGAGGATTTCGATCTCAACCATTATCTCGATGCATCCGCTGGAGATCTCGCCGAAGTGGGCGCTCCCCTAGGTTCTGAGACCCTTATTAAGTGTGTCGGGTTAACCCTTGGAATTCCGCCTACAACTGACGGATTGTTACAGCTGAGGGCTCGCGAACCGCAGGTTCTGTCAAAGGCCTTCAAAGACGCTACATCCGGGCTGTTACGGGTAACAGAGTTCCTAAACGAGCGCCTGAAGATTTTCTCTACCGACTTAGTTCCCTACGAAGGCCAAATCTTGCTTCTCTTTAGGGCAATAGGCATGGAGGAAGCTGATGATCCCGATCTAGATAGGATAATACGGTGGTTCTGGGCGACAGGGTTCAACGAGGGCCTGCGCGGCAAACCGGACCACTACGTTGTTCGGGCAATTGACAATTGGCGAGGCCTTGTACGTGGTGAGGTTCGCGGGCTTGAGCCGCGTCTGAAGCTGACTGAAATCGAACTTTACGAGCGGCGGCTGGTATCAGGGGGTGCCTTGTCTTCCACCTTTGCCGCGATGTTCGCCTCGAATGGGGCCTGCGACATTCCCGACGGAGCGATCTTCCACCCTTCGGCATATATGGCGAGTTCGGATTTGAGCATATTCCAGCCGGTTTTCTCTCGCGCTGACTTAGTCAGCGGTGGACTTCCACACACCATATCCGCAAGATTATTCGGCAACGTGGTTATGTTTGAGGGCCATGCCTCCCCAGAGGCTATACAAGCCGCAATCACCGAAGCTGCGCATCGCGATGATTGGGCTACCCTCAAGTCCCAATTTATAGATGAGGACGCGATCATTGAACTGGAGCAAGGCAACGCGCCGGAGTTTATGCGGGCAAGGGTTAGGTTGATGCAAAACAAGGCGTCGCAGCTAGTCGAAAGGGGCTCACTCGGTTTCTAGATGCAATCTACATTCACAGAGGGACAAGGCTTTCTCAACAGAAGCAATACGATAGCGGATAGTTCGTCAACCCTCGTATGTTCTCACATGGTCCGGCGAACCTGCGGACCACTGGTGTCATTTGGCACTTAATTAGGTTCTTCCTCACTTTGTGTGAAGCCGTGGCAGCATTCGTGCCTTCAGCAATTCCGGACCTGCCCGACCGTACATCGAGCGCTTGAGGGTCTTGAGGCGGTTGATCTGGCCTTCGGCCTGTCCGTTGCTCCAAGGCAGCTCGATGGCGTTGTTTACGGCATCGATGTCCCTGCGCAGGACTCGAGCGAACCGCATGATCGGAATGAGTTCGGAGTCGAGCGCATCGTCGATCCATGCATCCAGTGGTGCCGATCTCTTGCCGCGAAGGATGCCGTTGAAGCGCATCGCCAGGCGCCGCATCTCGGCGAACGCCTCAGATCCCTGCTTCAGGGCATCGACCTTCCTTGCCTGCCAGTCCGTCAGTAGGCTTCGTGGCTTGATACACAGTGCTGCGGCAACCACTGGCGAGATTGCATTTCCGGTGTCCGGATCTCGAACCGGCTCCGACTTCAAGGCCGTAGACGGCACCTCATCGGCCTGCTCTCTTTCGGCCCGCCGCCAGGCTCCGAGCAACCGCTCCAGATTGGCGAAGCTGCCGGTGTAGCCGCGCTGCTTGACGTCATGAAACAGGTGTCGGCCGCAGCGGTTCCCATCCTTCCAGCATTGGGT
>NZ_JBVVQQ010000035.1:0-16365 GCF_055811135.1 Mesorhizobium sp. WSM4817
CCCCCCCCCCCCCCCCCCCCCCCCCCCCCCCCCCCCCCCCCCCCCCCCCCCCCCCCCCCCCCCCCCCCCGCCCCCGCGCGCCCCCCCCCCCCCCCCGCCCCCCCCCACGGGGGGCGGGGGGGGGGGCGCCGGCCGCCCGCCGCCTGATGCCTCGTCGGGGCCATGACCGGCCACCGTTGTTTTAGCCCCCTGGCATATGCGACGGGACCGTCTGGCTCATAGGCTGTGCCAATGCCGGCGGCATAGTTCGAGGCATAGCGCATGACCCCGGAAACCAATCTTCGGTTTCCGGAAAGGATCATGCGCAAGCAAGAAAGTGTTAGAGCGTCCTTTGCGCGTCCAAGTGGACGCGCGGCGCTCTAAGGGGGACGAAGCGGCCGATGGTGGACCAACCACCTGGTGGACCAACCACCTGGTGGACCAACCACCGCCGCCCGCTTCGCAGCTAAAGGTGGAGTGCCTCCCATGTCAGTGGCTGTTGAGAAGCCGGACACGCCCTCGGACCAGCGTTCGCGGCGTTCCGGCGGGCGCGAAGCGCGTCGCGCCATGCGGGCAGCACCCCTTGCCGACGATATCAAGCCGGTACGCGCCGGCCTCGAAGGCGGAAGCTACGGGCCACTCAGTGAAAACGACCGCGAGCGCATTCACGAAGCGGTGCTGACGCTGCTTGAAACGGTCGGCTTCGCCAATGCCATCCCATCCTGCATCGAGGCGCTGACCAAGGCCGGCGCCACGCTCAGCGAGGACGGCCGCATCCGTTTTCCGCGCGCGCTCGTCCTCGACACCATCAAGAAAGCGGCGCGCCATTTCACCCTGCATGGCCAGGATCCCAAGCACGACATGCTGATCCAGGGCAAGCGCGTGCATTACGGCACGGCGGGCGCCGCGGTGCATCTGGTCGACGTCGAGAAGCGCTGTTATCGCGAGTCGCTGCTGCAGGACATCTATGACGCGGCGCGCATCGTCGAAGGGCTCGACAACATCCATTTCTTCCAGCGGCCGATGGTGCCGCGCGACATCCCTGATCCGCTCGACATGGATTTCAACACGCTTTACGCCTGCGTGATGGGCACGTCGAAGCATGTCGGCACATCCTTCACGGTGCGCGAGAACGTCAAGCCGGCGCTCGACATGCTTTACGCGATTGCCGGCGGCGAAGAGAATTTTCGCGCCCGGCCTTTCGTCTCCAATTCGAACTGTTTTGTCGTGCCGCCGATGAAGTTTGCCGAGGATGCCTGCGGCGTGCTCGAGGCCTGCGTCGAAGGCGGCATTCCGATCCTGCTGCTGTCGGCCGGCCAGGCGGGCGCCACGGCGCCGGCGGCGATCGCCGGTGCGGTGGTGCAAGCGGTGGCCGAGGTGCTCGCCGGCCTCGTCTATGTCAACGCCATCAAACCCGGGCATCCGGCGATCTTCGGCACCTGGCCGTTCGTCTCCGACCTCAGGACCGGCGCCATGTCCGGCGGCTCGGCCGAGCAAGCGGTGCTGACCGCTGCCTGCGCCCAGATGGCGCAATTCTACGACCTGCCCGGCGGTTCGGCCGCCGGCATGACGGATTCGAAACTGCCCGACATTCAGTCCGGTTACGAAAAGGGCATCACCGATGTGATGGCCGGCCTGGCCGGCCTCAACCTCGTCTACGAATCGGCCGGCATGCACGCCTCGCTGCTCGGCTTTTGCCTGGAAAGCCTGATCATCGACAACGACATGCTCGGCCATTGCCTGCGCTGCGTGCGCGGCATCGAGGTGACCGATGAGTCGCTGTCGATAGACACCATCGCCGACGTCTGCCTGAAGGGGCCGGGTCATTACCTCGGCAACGAGCAGACGCTGCGGCTGATGCAGACGGAATATTTCTATCCGGCGGTCGGCGACCGCTTTTCGCCGAAGGAATGGAACGAGAAAGGCAGGCCCGACATCCTGCAGCGAGCGATCATCGAGAAGAACCGCATCCTCGCCGAGCGCTTCCCGCGCCACGTGCCGAAGCCGGTCGACGACAAGTTGCGCGCCCGCTTCGGCAATCTGATCCAACTGCCGCGCAGCGGCATGGGCGGCTGAAGACGGTTCTCGTCAAAACGGTCAGAGACTAATCCATCCCGGCAAAATCGGGATGGGGCTCTATCTCTTTGTTTGACCATGATCTTTTCCGAAAACCGGGCTCCACTTTTCGGGATCATGGTCTAGTCGGCGCTCAACCCGTAGCGGTCGACGACCTCGCCACTGATCAGCTTGGCATGCAGCGTCATCAGTATGATTTGCGCATCGAAGCTGTCGCCGGCCTCGAGTGCCGCCTCGAGCCGGCGCTCCGCATCCAGCCTATGTCGAAGGCCGTTGGATTGCTCGAATGCGTCCGGCCCGGCAATACAATAGCCAAGCAGCTGCGCCACCGGCGGGTAGGCTTGTGGCGGCGGCTCGTCGGGCCAGTGGTCCTTCATCAGATTGACGATGGTGAGCTTTGCTCCCTCCGGCACAAGGGCGGGATGAAGGTCGACGCCGCGTAGCGCGGCGTCGAGTTGCCTGAGGTCGCCTGAACGGCCGAACATTCCAAGGAAGCCTAGGGAGGAGCGCCGTTTCGCCATGATGTTCCTATCCGAATGCCCGAAACCGCAACGAAGCGCCGTCCGCAGGCAGCCGCTAAAGCGCGTCGCATTTGAGCCGGCCGCATGCGACGCGCTTTAGGTTGTTGTTTTATGCATGTCGTTATCGCAAAACCGCTGCACACCCTCGGGTCAGGCCCGAGGGCATGCTTTTGCGCGACATGCATTAACCACTCGCTGCCAGCAACAGAACACCGGCGAGGGCCGATCCCGCAAGCGTCGGCAGCATGCCGATCTTCAGCTTCAGAATGGCGATCATGGCAGCACATGACAGCAGCGCCGCGCGCCAGTCGATCGACGAGAGCGCCGGCACGTCGGTTCCAAGCCCGACGTTGCGCACCTCGCCGAAGATGACGTGCAAGCCGAACCACAGAGCGAGATTCATGATGACGCCGACGACGGCGGCGGTGATCGCGCCCAGCGCCGCCGACAGCGCCTTGTTGTCGCGCAGGGATTCGATATAGGGCGCGCCGAGGAATATCCAGAAGAAGCAAGGCGTGAACGTCGCCCACAGGGTGAGCATCGCCCCAAGCGATCCGGCAAGCAGCGGGCTCAACGATCCGGATTGGCGGAACGCGGCCAGAAAGCCGACGAACTGCAGGACGAGTATGAGTGGACCCGGCGTGGTTTCGGCAAGCCCGAGGCCATCGACCATCTCACCGGGTGCGAGCCAGCCGAAGGACTCGACCGCTGCCTGCGCGACATAGGCAAGGACTGCGTAGGCGCCGCCGAAGGTGACGACCGCCATGACGCTGAAGAAGCCGCCGATCTGCGTCCACACGCTGGCGGATCCGGTGAACGCCCAGATCAGCAGCACCGGCCCGAGCCAGATCGGCAGCCAGATCGCGACGGTGCGCGGCGCATGCCATCGCGTCGGCCTGACGTGGGCCAGCTCGCCGCGCTCGAACATCAGGTCGACCGCGCCCTTGATGTCGGGAACCGCGTCCTTGCCGTGCGCCGCGCCGGAAAAAAGCGCCGGCGCAACACGATTGCCAATCCAGCCCGCCAGGCCGGCAAGCAGGACGATGAGCGGAAACGGCATGTTCAATGCATAGATGGCGATGAAGGCGGCGAGCGCGATCGAAACCATGACCCGGTTCTTCAGGGCACGACGTCCGATCCGGATCATCGCCTCGATCACGATGGCGAGCACGGCCGCCTTTACCCCGAAAAACAGTGCCTCGACGAGCGGAGCGTCGCCATACAGCGCATAGAGGATGCTCAAGGTGAGCATCACAAGCGCGCCCGGCGCGACGAACAGGATGCCGGCGACCAGGCCGCCGATCGTCCGGTGCAGCAGCCAGCCGATATAGATGGCGAGTTGCTGGGCTTCAGGGCCGGGCAGCAGCATGCAGTAGTTCAACGCATGCAGGAAACGTTGCTCGCCGATCCAACGCCGTTCCTCGACCAATTCCCTGTGCATGAGCGCGATCTGGCCGGCCGGCCCGCCGAAGCTGAGCAGGCCGATTTTCGCCCAGAGTTTTACGCCTTCACGGAAGCTTGGCGCAGCCGGCGCTTCGACGATCTCGGCCGTTTTTCCCAAAGCCCCCGTTTTGTCAGAAGCCCCCGTTTTGTCAGAAGCCGGGGCGCTCATGATGGCTTGCTCGCGCTTGGCCAATTGTGCGTCTCCTCGGTGGCATCGCGGCACCATCGGAAAAACGCGTCGTAGAGCAGCATGCCTGCCTCCAGCTGTTCCAGATCGTCGCGAAACATCCGCGACAGGCCAAGCGAGGCGGCCAGGAATCCGGCTGCCTGGGGAACCAAATCGAGGCGTGCGGTATCGGCGGCGCGCACGATCATGGCCAGGCGGTCGAGCGCCTCGGATTCGAGCCCGAACTCTTCGATCATCGTGTCGAAGGTGCAGCGTTCGTCCCGGTGAGTCCAGAACACATTGTCGATGTCGAAAGGCACGGCCTGAAAGCGGTCCGCAACGGCCGACACTTCGGCCGCCTCGACAAAGAGGAAGACCGCGCCCGAATCGATGAAGCGCCTGATCAGCCAGGGGCAGGCGATGCGATCGACCTTCGGGCGGCTCCGCGTCACCCACACGGTGCGGCCCCTTTCGTCGCGGGGCGGTATCTTGCCGGCATTGATCAAAGGCCCCTTGGCATCGCGCCAGGCCTCGAACCCGCCTTCGAGGGATTCGGCGGCAATGCCTTCATGCCGCAGCCATGCGGCCACGCCTTGCGAGAGCTTTTGCCCTCTTTGGCAGACGACCGTCACTCGGCTGCCGGCGAATTCGGATGCCCAGGTCGAGACGGTTTTGAAATCACGCCGGTTTGAGGCCGGCAGCAGGCGCGGATCGGCGCTGTAATCCTCTTCGATGCGAACATCGATGATCGCGGGCGCGCCCGGCAGACCAATCAGACGGGACAGTTGCGATACGGTGATAGCGGTTGTCGACGGCATGGCGTCCACCTCCTTGAGAGAGAAGCTTGGACGCGAACGTTGGGCTGACGCCTCACGGGGTCGTCGCGATGCACCCCTTGCCATGATCGTGGATTTGTCGCGCCCGCTTGTCAAGCGCCATGCCTGGAGCAAAGGATGCTCTGGCTCCGGCGGGCGGCGGAGCCAGGACATGTTTGGGAGGAAACCCATGAAAAAGACCTATCACGGCAGCTGCCATTGCGGTGCAGTGCGTTTCGAAGCCGAAATCGACCTCGCTGAGGGCATCCGCAAATGCAATTGCAGCTTCTGCTGGAAACTCGGCTACCGGAAATCCTTCGCCGCCTATGAGGCAGTGCGGGTGACGGACGGCCGCGACCGGATGCGGGAGTACAAGGCGACGCCGTCGAACTGGCCGGAAGGCGACATCAACCACTATATGTGCCCGAACTGCGGCGCGAATTTTCTCTCGCGCGGCTATCTCGATTTCATGGGCGGGAATTTCTGGGCGGTGAACGTCGCCTGCCTCGACGACGTCACCGAAGAGGAACTCGCCGCAGCCCCAATCGTCTACGAGGACGGCAAGCACGACAGGCAGGACCAGACGCCTGAGATTGTTGGCTATATTTATAGGCGCTTGGGTGCGGCTTGGCGCTCTTCCTTCTCCCCTTGTGGGAGAAGGTGGATCGGCGCGCAGCGACGAGCCGGATGAGGGGTGCTGGACGGAGTGCGTCGGTGCCAAGCTGGAGCACCCCTCATCCGTCGCCTTCGGCGACACCTCCCACAAGGGGAGAAGGCAAAAAAAGACGCGTTCAGTGATTGTCCCGCGGCACGCCTGCGGTGTGCGCCACATCCTGGTATTTCACCGCGGGCTTCAGCACCATTCCTTCGGAGAACTGGTCGACCATGCCGCGCTGGATCTCCTGCCATGGGGTCTGGTGCTTGGGGTAGCGATAGCCGCCACTGTTCTGCAGCTCGGCGCGCCGGCGCGTAATCTCGTCATCGGTGACGAGAATGTCGGCAGTGCCCTTGCGCAGGTCGATGCGGACGCGGTCGCCGGTCTTCAACAGCGCCAGCCCGCCGCCTATGGCGGCTTCGGGCGAGGCGTTGAGGATCGACGGCGAGCCCGACGTGCCTGACTGGCGGCCGTCGCCGATGCAGGCCAGCGCATGGATGCCCTTCTTGATGAGATGGGCCGGCGGCTGCATGTTGACGACTTCGGCGCCGCCGGGATAACCGATCGGGCCGGCGCCACGCATGAACAGGATGGTGTGCTCGTCGATGCCTTGCGCCGGGTTGTCGATGCGGGCGTGGTAGTCCTCTGGCCCGTCGAAGACCATGGCGTTGCCCTCGAAGGCCTCGGGGTCGTTCGGGTTCGACAGATAGCGCTCGCGGAATTCGGGCGAGATGCCGCTGGTCTTCATGATCGCCGAATCGAACAGATTACCCCTAAGATTGATGAAACCGGCATTGTCCTTCAGCGGCTCGGCGACGGTGCGGATAACATCGAGATTCTCGTTGACGGCCGCGCTGCAATTGGCGCCGATCGTCTTGCCATTGACCGTCATGGCGTCGGGATGAGGCAACAGCCCGGCCTTCATCAGTTCGGCCACCACCGCCGGCACACCGCCGGCATGGTGATAGTCCTCGCCGAGATACTCGCCCGACGGCTGCAGGTTGACAATGAGCGGTATCTGGAGGCCGACCGTCTGCCAATCGTCATTGTCGAGCGGCACGCCGAGATGGCGGGCGATGGCGTTGAGGTGGATCGGCGCGTTGGTCGAGCCGCCGATGGCCGAGTTGACGACGATGGCGTTCTCGAAGGCCTGGCGGGTCATGACGTCTGAGGGTTTCAAGTCCTCATGCACCATGTCGACGATGCGCTTTCCCGTCTCATAGGCGATCTGGCCGCGCTCGCGGTAGGGCGCCGGAATGGCGGCCGAGCCCGGCAGCTGCATGCCGAGGGCCTCGGCCAGCGAGTTCATGGTGGTGGCGGTGCCCATGGTGTTGCAATAGCCGGTGGACGGCGCCGAAGAGGCGACGATGTCCATGAACTCGTCATAGCCGATCTCGCCGGCCGACAGGCGCTGGCGCGATTCCCAGACGATGGTGCCGGAGCCGGTGCGCTTGCCCTTGTGCCAGCCGTTGAGCATCGGGCCGACCGACAGCGCGATAGCCGGAATGTTGACGGTGGCGGCGGCCATCAGCAGGGCCGGCGTCGTCTTGTCGCAGCCGATGGTGAGCACGACGCCGTCGAGCGGATAGCCGTAGAGCACCTCGACCAGGCCGAGATAGGCGAGGTTGCGGTCGAGTGCGGCGGTCGGGCGTTTGCCCGTCTCCTGGATCGGGTGGCACGGGAACTCGAAAGGGATGCCGCCCATCGAGACGATGCCCTCACGCACGCGCTTGGCCAGTTCGAGATGATGGCGGTTGCAGGGCGACAGATCCGAGCCGGTCTGGGCGATGCCGATCAGCGGCTTGCCCGACATCAGTTCGGCACGCGTCAGCCCGTAATTCAGGTAGCGCTCGAGGTAAAGCGCCGTCATCCCCGGATTGTCCGGATTGTCGAACCACTCCTGCGAGCGAAATTTCTTTTTCTGCGTGGGGGCGCCGGCCATCATGGTCTCCGTATTTGTATGACAAATCGATATGACAACGCGCGAGAGCAGGCAAGAGGCACGCGCCATCCGATTCCGGACTTTGGTGCGATAGACATGTGTTTACCCCCACGCTAGACCGGATCGGGGTTTGTCAATTCGTATCCGGGAGATTTTGATGGCTTTGGTTATCGAAGGCGAGGAACGCATCGCCGCACCCTTGCAAAAGGTGTGGGAGGCGCTGAACGACCCGGACGTTCTGAGGCAGACCATTCCGGGCTGCCAGAGCCTCGAAAAGAAGTCGGACACCGAGATGGCGGCGACCGTGGTGGTCAAGATCGGCCCGATCAAGGCGACGTTCAACGGCGAGGTGACGCTCAGGAATCTCAACCCGCCGCATTCCTACACCATCCAGGGCGAGGGCAAGGGCGGCATCGCCGGCTTCGCCAAAGGCGGTGCCGATGTGACGCTGACCGCCGATGGCCCGGAGGCGACGATTCTCAGATATGCGGCCAAGGCCGATGTCGGCGGCAAGATCGCCCAGCTCGGCAGCCGTCTGATCGAATCGACATCGAAGAAACTGGCCGGACAGTTTTTTTCGAGCTTTGGCGACAAGGTGGGCGGCTCCCCTCCCCCTTGAGGGGAGGGTGCCGCGCGAAGCGGGCGGGAGGGGTCGCCTCAACCGCCTCGACCTACAACTGGCGTTGACCAAGAAAGGTGGAGTGCGTCGCCACCGACCCCACCCGGCCCTGCGGGCCACCCTCCCCTCAAGGGGGAGGATCACTCAAACACGATGTTCGGCACGGCGGCTTCGGCCGCGCCGCGTTCTTCCTTGACCCTGCCCCAGACGTTCGCGGCGATGTCGCGGTAGATCTTGGCCTCGGCGCTGTCGGGCTTGGAGACCACCACCGGCGTGCCGGCATCCGAGCTTTCGCGGATGCCCATTTCGAGCGGCACTTCGCCGAGGAAGGAGACGCCGAGACGCTCGGCCTCGCGGCGCGCGCCGCCATGGCCGAAGATGTCGTAGCGCTTGCCGGTGTCGGGGGCGAGGAAATAGCTCATATTCTCGACGATGCCCAACACCGGCACGTCGACCTTCCTGAACATGTTGAGGCCTTTTCGCGCATCGATCAGGGCCAGATCCTGCGGCGTCGAGACGATGACGGCGCCGGCCAGCGGCACCTGCTGGGCCATGGTCAGCTGCGCGTCGCCGGTGCCGGGCGGCATGTCGACGACGAGCACGTCGAGCGGACCCCATTCGACCTCGCGCAACATTTGCGTCAATGCCGACATCACCATCGGCCCGCGCCAGATCATTGGCGTCTCCTCATCGACGAGGAAGCCCATCGACATCACCTTCAGGCCGTAATTCTCCATCGGCTTCAGGACCTTGCCGTCGACCGTCTGCGGCCGGCCATGGATGTTGAGCAGCCGCGGCATCGACGGGCCGTAGATGTCGGCGTCGAGCACGCCGACCCTCAGGCCGTTGGCGGCGAGGCCAAGCGCGATATTGACGGCAGTGGTCGACTTGCCGACGCCGCCCTTGCCGGAAGCGACAGCGATGATCGCCTCGATGCCGGGCACGCCGCGCTTGCCCTGACTGTGCGAGGCCGGAGCGTGCGGAGCCGGACGCGGCGCGGCAGCGGGTGCGGCCGGCGGTACGGGCCTGGTGGCAGGCCTTTGCGGAACCGGAGCCTCCATGCCGCCACCCTTCTTTTCCGCCGTCAGGGCGACCACGGCGCCGGCGACACCCGGGATCGCCTTGACGACACGCTCGGCGGCGGCACGCAGCGGCTCCATCTCCTGGGCCCGGGCAGCCGGCACGGTGATCGAAAAGAAAACCTTGGCATCGGCAATGAAAATCTCGGAGACCATGCCGAGGTCGACGATGTTGCCGGTGAAGTCCGGTCCGTTGACCGTCTTCAGGCGCTCGATGACGATTTCCTTGGTGACGTTTTCCTGGACGGCGGGCATCAGCTTTTCCTCTGCTTTTACGCCTGAGATAGTGCAGTTCCCGAACAGAACCAAGCGGCGGAACGACACGCACGGGCGTGGCTGCAAAGACTTGCGTCCGTTTGTCGGTCTTGCAGAGGACGAAACGTCTTTAGGGAAGAAGCACGCCGATCGCACAGGCTGCGTCGCCTGAAGACGAAGCAGCCCTATCTTTGCAGGCTTCGGACGTGCTCGCCCGCAAGCAAAGGAGACCAATCATGCTCGCAAACAGCAACGCAACGGCCAATCTCGCGGTGAAGGACCTGGCCAAGGCCAAGGCCTTCTATGAAGACGTTCTGGGGCTGACGGAGGTTCACAACGAGGGTGGCGAACTGATCGTCTACAAATGCGGCGACACCAGCATCAATGTCTATCGCTCGCAATTCGCCGGAACCAACAAGGCGACGGCGGTGACCTGGATGGTCGGCGACGAGATCGACACCATCGTCAAGGCGCTGAAATCGAAAGGCGTTGTCTTCGAGCACTACGAGATGCCGGGCCTGAAGCTGGAAGGCGACATCCATGTCGGCTACGGCATGAAGGTCGCATGGTTCAAGGATCCTGACGGCAACATTCTGAACTTGGTCGACAGCTAGGCCTGGACGGCGGCGAAGCTTCGGCCGCAATGAGGATTCGCCAGGCAAAAACAGCATGCATCTGGCGCAGCCTCACTCGGCCGGGTAGCGTCCGCTCATGATCGACAAGCTGGAATTCTTCATCGCGCTGGCCAGGGAGGAGCATTTCGGCCGGGCGGCGGAGGTGTGCGGCGTCACCCAGCCGACGCTTTCGGCCGGCATCAAGCAGCTGGAGGGCCAGCTCGGCGTGATGCTGGTTCTGCGCGGCTCGCGCTTCCAGGGGCTGACGCCGGAGGGAGAACAGGTGCTGGCGTGGGCGCGCCGCATCGTCGGCGATACCCGCACCATGCGCGAAGAGATGCGGGCGGCGCGTCACGGCCTTTCGGGGCGCATCCGCATCGCCGCCATCCCGACGGCGCTGGCCATGGTGGCGCGGCTGACGACGCCTTTTCGGGCAAAACATCCCGGCGTCACCTTCTCGGTGCTGTCGCGCACCTCGATCGAGGTGCTGTCGCTGCTCGGCAATTTCGACATCGACGCCGGCATCACCTATCTCGACAACGAGCCGCTGGGGCGGGTGACCAGCGTGCCGCTCTATGACGAGCGCTATCAGCTGATCACCGCGATCGGAAACCCCTATTCCGACCGCGACAAAGTGACATGGGCGGAGCTCAGCCAGCTGCCGCTCTGCCTGTTGACGCCGGACATGCAGAACCGCCGCATCATCGACCAGCATTTGGCCGAAGCCGGCACGCAGGTGCGGCCGACACTCGAATCCAATTCGATGATCGTGCTGTTCTCGCATATCCGTACCGGAAAATGGTCGTCGATCATGCCGCTCAACCTCTCGGAAACATTCGGCTTTTCCGAGCCGATCCGGGCCATTCCGATCGTCGAGCCGGACGCCAGCCACACCGTCGGGCTGGTGGCGACGCTGCGCGAGCCGCACACCCCGCTGGTCTCGGCGCTGCTGGACGAGGCAATGGCGCTGGCAGACGATTTCCGCGCCCGCCACTGAGCTAGAGATTGCAGGCTGGACGGCATCGATAGAAGATTTCTATCGAGCAACGGATCAGCTTTATTGATTTGGCGGGTTTCCTCCGATTTCCTAGGCACTTAGCGGATTACTACGACCAGGGAGGGCGCTGCATGATCATGCAGCCTGCAAGTACCGAGATCGCGTCGCGCACGGCGGCGATCGTTCAGGAGTTGAAGGGCCTCGAAGGCCCGCTGTTGCCGATCCTCCACGGCATCCAGGAAGAGTTTGGCCATGTGCCGCATGACGCGCTGCCGGTCATCGCCGAAGCGCTGAACATCTCCAAGGCGGAGGTGCACGGCGTCGTCACCTTCTACCACGATTACCGCAGCCGGCCGGCCGGCCGGCATGTGCTGAAGCTCTGCCAAGCCGAAGCCTGCCAATCGATGGGCTCGGACGCGATTGCCGCCAAGCTCAAGCAATTGCTGGGCATCGGCTTCCACGAGACGGCCCGCGACGGTTCGGTGACGCTAGAGCCGGTCTATTGCCTCGGCCTTTGCGCCTGCGCGCCATCGGCGATGCTGGACGGCGAGGTGATCGGCCGGCTCGATGACGAAAAACTCGACGAGATCGTAGCCGAGGTGCGCTCATGATCCCGCGCATCTATATTCCCGGCGATTCCGGCGCGCTGGCGCTCGGTGCGGAAAAAGTCGCCAAGGCGATTGAGAAGGAATTGGCCGATCGCGGCATCGAGGCCAAGATCGTGCGCAACGGTTCGCGCGGCGCCTATTTCCTCGAGCCGATGGTCGAGGTGGCGACAGAAAATGGCCGTGTCGCCTATGGGCCGGTGAAGCCATCCGATGTCAAAAGCCTGTTCGACAGCGGCTTCCTCACCGGCGGTCACCACAAGCGCTGGCTGGGCGCGCCCGACAAGATCCCGTTCCTGGCCAGGCAGACGCGCCTGACCTTCGCGCGCTGCGGCGTCATCAATCCGCTGTCGCTTGATCACTACAAGGCGCATGGCGGACTGAAGGGCCTGCAGAACGCCGTGGCGATGGCTCCGGCCGACATCGTCAAGCAGGTCACCGAGTCGGGCCTGCGGGGTCGCGGCGGTGCGGGCTTCCCGACCGGCATTAAATGGAAGACGGTGCTCGATACGATCGCCGACAAAAAGTACATCGTCTGCAATGCCGACGAGGGCGACAGCGCCACCTTCGCCGACCGCATGATCATGGAGGGCGATCCCTTCGTGCTGATCGAGGGAATGGCAATCGCCGGTGTCGCCACCGGGGCAACCAAGGGCTTTGTCTATATCCGCTCGGAGTATCCGCACGCGGTGGCGATGATGCAAAAGGCGGTCGAGGCCGCCCGCAAGGCCGGCCTGCTCGGCCTCAACGTGCTGGGCTCGCCCCACGCCTTCGACATGGAAATCCGCGTCGGCGCCGGCGCCTATGTCTGCGGCGAGGAAACCTCGCTGCTCAACAGCCTCGAAGGCAAGCGCGGCGTCGTTCGCGCCAAGCCGCCACTGCCGGCCATCCAGGGCCTGTTCGGCAAGCCGACGGTGATCAACAACGTCATCTCGCTGGCCTCGGTGCCTGTCATCATGGACAAGGGTGCTGCCTTCTACAAGGATTTCGGCATGGGCCGCTCGCGCGGCACCATTCCGATCCAGATCGCCGGCAATGTCAGATATGGCGGCCTGTTCGAGGCGGCGTTCGGCATGACGCTTGGCGAGATCGTCGACGACATCGGCGGCGGCACGGCGACTGGACGGCCGGTCAAAGCGGTGCAGGTCGGCGGCCCTCTGGGTGCCTACTTCCCACGCTCCCTGTTCGACACGCCGTTCGACTACGAAGCCTTCGCCGCCAAGGACGGGCTGATCGGCCACGCCGGCATCACCGTCTTCGACGACACCGCCGACATGCTGAAGCAGGCGCGCTTCGCCATGGAGTTCTGCGCCATCGAGAGCTGCGGCAAGTGCACGCCCTGCCGCATCGGCTCGACACGCGGCGTCGAGACGATCGACAAGATCGCCAGGGGTAGCGAGCCGGAAAAGCAGATCGAGCTGGTGACGGACCTCTGTAACACGATGAAGTTCGGTTCGCTCTGCGCGCTGGGTGGCTTCACGCCTTATCCGGTGATGAGCGCAATCAACCACTTCCGCGAAGATTTCAAGCCGGCGCCAGTCGCCGAAGCAGCAGAATAGGAACCTCGCGATGGGTCTCATTCAGGAAATCGACTACGGCACGCCGGCCTCGACGTCCGAGAAGCAGGTGACGCTGACCGTCGACGGCTTCACCGTCACCGTGCCGGAAGGCACATCCATCATGCGCGCCTCGATGGAGGCCGGCATTGCCATCCCGAAACTTTGCGCCACCGATATGGTCGACGCCTTCGGCTCCTGCCGGCTCTGCCTGGTCGAGATCGACGGCCGCAACGGCACGCCCTCCTCCTGCACGACGCCGGTGGCGCCGGGCATGGTCGTGCACACCCAGACCGGTCGGCTGAAGGACATCCGCCGCGGCGTGATGGAGCTCTACATCTCCGACCATCCGCTCGACTGCCTGACCTGTGCGGCCAATGGCGACTGCGAATTGCAGACGCAGGCCGGCGTCGTCGGCCTGCGCGACGTGCGCTACGGCTATGAGGGCGACAACCACGTCTTCAAGAAGAACGACGGCGCCGAAAACTTCAAATGGATGGCGAAGGACGAGTCCAACCCATACTTCACCTATGATCCATCGAAATGCATCGTCTGCTCGCGCTGTGTGCGCGCCTGCGAGGAGGTGCAAGGCACATTCGCGCTGACCATCGAGGGCCGCGGCTTCGAAAGCCGTGTGTCGCCCGGCATGCACCAGCTTTTCATCGACAGCGAGTGCGTGTCCTGCGGCGCCTGTGTGCAGGCCTGCCCGACGGCGACGCTTTCCGAGAAATCGGTGATCAAGATCGGCCAGCCCGAGCATTCGGTCGTCACCACCTGCGCCTATTGCGGCGTCGGCTGCTCGTTCAAGGCCGAAATGCGCGGCGACGAGTTGGTGCGCATGGTGCCCTACAAGGACGGCAAGGCGAACCGTGGCCATAGCTGCGTCAAGGGCCGTTTTGCCTACGGCTACTCGACCCACAAGGAGCGCATCCTCAATCCGATGATCCGCGAAAAGGTCACCGATCCATGGCGCGAGGTGTCGTGGGAGGAAGCGCTGACCCACACCGCCAACGAGTTCCGCCGCATCCAGTACCAGTATGGCCGCACCTCGATCGGCGGCATCACCTCGTCGCGCTGCACGAATGAGGAAACCTATCTGGTGCAGAAGCTGATCCGCCAGGGTTTCCGCAACAACAATGTCGATACCTGCGCCCGCGTCTGCCATTCGCCGACCGGCTATGGCCTTGGCCAGACTTTCGGCACCTCGGCAGGCACCCAGGATTTCGACTCGATCGAGCAGACCGATGTGGTGATGATCATCGGCGCCAATCCGACCGACGCACATCCGGTGTTTGCTTCGCGCATGAAGAAGCGGTTGCGCAAGGGCGCCAAGCTGATTGTGCTCGACCCGCGCCGCACCGACATCGTGCGCTCGGCTCATATCGAGGCGCAGCATCATCTGCCGCTGAAGCCGGGCACCAATGTCGCCGTGGTCACCGCGCTTGCCCATGTCATCGTCACCGAAGGCCTGTTCGACGAGGCCTTCATCCGCGAACGCTGCGACTGGGACGAGTTCCAGGATTGGGCGTCGTTCGTGGCGCTACCGGAAAACAGCCCTGAGGTGGTCGGCCAGCTCGCCAATGTCGATCCTGAAGAGATCCGCAGCGCCGCAAGGCTGTTTGCCGCCGGCGGCAATGGCGCGATCTATTACGGCCTCGGCGTGACCGAGCACAGCCAGGGCTCGACCACCGTCATCGCCATCGCCAATCTCGCCATGGCGACCGGCAATATCGGCCGGCCGGGCGTCGGCGTGAACCCGCTGCGCGGCCAGAACAATGTCCAGGGCTCTTGCGACATGGGCTCGTTCCCGCATGAGCTGCCCGGCTATCGCCACGTCTCCGGCGACGCGGTACGGGATATCTATGAAAGCCTGTGGGGGGTCAAACTCGACGACGAGCCCGGCCTGCGCATCCCCAACATGCTGGACGCCGCCGTCGACGGCTCGTTCAAGGGCCTCTATGTGCAGGGCGAGGACATTTTGCAGTCGGATCCCGACACCAAGCATGTCGCCGCAGGCCTTGCGGCCATGGAATGCGTGGTCGTCCACGATCTCTTCCTCAACGAGACCGCCAACTACGCGCATGTCTTCCTGCCCGGCTCGACCTTCCTCGAAAAGGACGGCACCTTCACCAATGCCGAGCGCCGCATCAACCGCGTGCGCAAGGTGATGGCGCCGCGCAACGGCTTTGCCGACTGGGAAGTGACGCAGAAGCTCGCACAGGCGATGGGGCTTGCCTGGAATTACCAGCATCCGTCCGAAATCATGGACGAGATTGCGAAGACGACGCCGAGCTTCGCCAAGGTTTCCTACGGTTATCTGGAAAGGATGGGCTCGGTGCAGTGGCCGTGCAACGAGCAGGCGCCGGAAGGCACGCCGATCATGCATATCAGCGGCTTCGTGCGCGGCAAGGGCAAGTTCATCCGCACCGAATATGTGGCGACCGACGAGAGGACGGGACCGCGCTTCCCGCTGCTGCTGACCACCGGCCGCATCCTATCGCAGTACAATGTCGGCGCGCAGACCAGGCGTACCGAAAATGTCATGTGGCACAGCGAGGACCGTCTCGAGATCCACCCGCATGACGCCGAAAACCGAGGTTTGCGCGACGGCGACTGGGTCCGCCTGACCAGCCGCTCCGGCGAGACGACGCTGCGCGCGCTGATCACCGACAAGGTGTCGCCTGGCGTGGTCTATACGACGTTCCACCACCCCGACACGCAGGCCAACGTCATCACCACCGACTTCTCCGACTGGGCGACCAACTGCCCGGAATACAAGGTGACGGCGGTGCAGGTCGGCGCGTCCAACGGGCCGTCGGGATGGCAGCTCGACTATGACGAGCAGGCCCGCAACAGCCGTCGCATCGCGACGCTGGAAGCAGCGGAGTAATCGTGCCGAGGCATTCGACCGAAAGCGCTTCAATCTTGACGGTTGGTCGACCCCCACTCCGTCGAGCTTAGCTCGAAACCAAACCCCCCATAGACCGGGGAGAGGTAAGCGCGCGAATTGCAGGCTCCCGTCCACTCCCACCGGAGGGGGGAG
>NZ_JBVVQQ010000035.1:16375-48783 GCF_055811135.1 Mesorhizobium sp. WSM4817
CCCCCCGGCCCCCCGCGCGGCTTCACCCCGCGTCCCCCCCCCCCCCCCCCATCCCCCCCCCCCCCCCCCCCGCCCGCGGGGGCGCCCCCCCCCCCCCCGCCCCCCCCCCCCCCCCACCTCTCCCCCGATCGACGGGGGAGAGGAAAGCGCGCGAATTCCAGGCTCCCTTCCTCTCCCTCCGGAGGGGGGAGAGGTGGCGCTGCGAAGCAGCGACGGAGTGGGGGATGGCCTGGGAGAGCAACTGCCAATTGAAGCAAGAAGCCTTCGACGCTTCCCAAGTAAAATGGCCGGCAGGCCAAAGGGGGTGCCGCGTGATGCCTAAACGTTGCGCTATCACACAAATCTCCCGCCTCGCCCACCGCGCCGGCGGCAGTGCAGCCGCCAACCGGATGGTGCCGGAAGAGACGCCGGTGGCGTTCTCCTTTGCCGGAACCACTCACGCGGTGATGATGGCAAGTCCGGCCGATTTCGAGGATTTCGCGCTCGGCTTCTCGCTGACCGAAGGCATTGTCGCCGACGGCCGGGAAATCGAGGCGATCGAGGTCGAGGATCACGGCGCCGGCATCGACATCCAGATCAGGCTGAAGGACCAGGCCAATACGCGCTTCGAGGCGCGGCGCCGACGCCTGGCCGGCCCGGTCGGCTGCGGGCTGTGCGGCATCGAGTCGATTGAGGAGGCGATGCGCTCGGTCGAGGCGGTCGGTTCGTCACGACTTACACTTAACACCGACGACATCGTCCTTTCGGTCAGGCTTTTGTCGAAAGCGCAGCCGCTTCATGCCGAGACCGGTGCGGTCCATGCCGCCGGTTTTTATATCCCCGGCAAGGGCATCGTCATGGCGCGCGAGGATGTCGGCCGCCACAATGCGCTCGACAAGCTGGCCGGGGCGCTCGCCAAAGCCGGCATCGATGGCACCTTGGGTGCTGTCGTGGTGACATCGCGCGTTTCGGTCGAGATGGTGCAGAAGACGGCGGCGATCGGCGCTGCGTTCATCATTGCCGTTTCGGCGCCGACGGCACTTGCCATCCGTACCGCCGGGGACGCCGGCATGACGCTGGTGGCTTTGGTGCGCGGCGATGATTTCGATATTTTTACCCACCCCGACCGGGTGGCTACCGGAGTTGCCAAGCATGTCGCATGACGAAGGCCACATCATGAGCACCAGCGAAAAGCTGGTCCGCATGGCCAACCAGATTGCCACCTTTTTTCACTCCAAGCCGCGCGAGGAAGGCGTTGCCGGCGTCGCCGAGCACATCAACAAATTCTGGGAGCCGAGGATGCGGCGGCAACTGTTCGAGATGCTGGACGATGGTGGCGAAGGCTTCAACGAGCTTGTCGTGGCCGCCTCGGCAAGGATCAAGCGGCCGGCCGCATCGGAAGCAGCGGGCTTCGGCGCCAATGCCGGGGGCGTCGTTCCAAGCGGCAAGGGCCTTGGGGCCGGTGAGTCGAATACCGGGATCGCCGCTTCGCAGAAGTAGGCCCGGTGCTGCCCCTCATCCGGCCCTTCGGGCCACCTTCTCCCCGTCAACGGGGAGAAGAAAAAGGCGCTACCCGTGCGCCACCATCACATGGCGCACGGCGGTATAATCCTCCAGCGCATAGAGCGACATGTCCTTGCCGTAGCCGGACTGCTTCAGCCCGCCATGCGGCATCTCGTTGGTCAGCATGAAGTGGGTGTTGATCCAGGTGCAGCCATATTGCAGCCGGGCGGCCGTCGCCATGGCGCGCGAGACATCCTTGGTCCACACCGAGGACGCAAGGCCATAGTCGCTGTCATTGGCCCAGTTCACCGCCTCGTCGACCTCGGCAAAGCGGGTGACGGAGACAACCGGCCCGAACACTTCGCGGCGCACGATCTCGTCCTCCTGCAGCGCGCCGGCGACGACGGTCGGCTGATAGAAGAAGCCGGTGCCCTCGCCCGGCTTGCCGCCGGTGGTGATCTCGATGTGCTTAAGCTCCGAGGCGCGCTCGACGAAGCTCGAGACGCGGTCGCGCTGGCGGCGTGAGATCAACGGCCCGATCTCGTTTTCGGTGTCGTCGGGGCGGTTGTATTTGATGGTCGAGACCGCGGAGGAAAGATCGGCGACGAGCTTGTCGTAGATCTTCTTGCCGGCATAGATGCGGCAGGCGGCGGTGCAGTCCTGGCCGGCATTGTAATAGCCGAAGGCGCGCAGGCCATTCACCACCGCGCCGAGATCGGCGTCGTCGAAGACGATGACCGGAGCCTTGCCGCCTAGTTCGAGATGCGTGCGCTTGACCGATTTGGCGGCGGCCTGCAGCACCTTCTTGCCGGTGGCGACATCGCCGGTGATCGAGATCATATTGATTTTCGGGTGGTTGATCAGCGTGTTGCCGACGCTGTCGCCTCTGCCGAGCACGACGTTGGCGACGCCCTCGGGCAGTATCTCGGCAAGGATTTTTGCCAGCTTCAGCGCTGTCAGCGGCGTCTGCTCGGACGGCTTGAAGACGACCGTGTTGCCGCCGGCAATCGCCGGCGCCAGCTTCCAGGCCATCATCATCAGTGGGTAGTTCCACGGCGCGATCGAGGCGACGACGCCGATGGCGTCGCGGCGGACCATCGAAGTGTGGCCGGGAATGTATTCACCGGCGACCTGGCCGGGCATCGAGCGGACAGCGCCGGCAAAGAAGCGGTAGCAGTCGACGATCGCCGGGATTTCGTCGTTGAGCACGGCATTGATCGGCTTGCCGCAATTGAGCGCCTCGAGGGCGGCGAAATCTTGTGCCGCGGCCTCGATGCGATCGGCGATCTTCAGGAGATAACCGGAGCGCTGCGCGGGCGTGGTGCGCGACCAGGTGACGAAGGCTTTTTCGGCCGCCAGCACCGCCGCCTCGATCTGCGCCTGGCTGGCTTCAGGCAGGTTGAGGATAGTCGCCCCGGTCTTCGGATTGAGGATCGGCTCCTCGGTCTCGGTGCCCTTCTCGAATTTCGAGCCGATCAGCATCTTTGTGTCCATGGCAGTCTCTCCCTTATGGATTCTTGACGTCATTTGCCCGAACCGGCGATCTGGTCGCCGTCGCGGGTCAGGTAATAGGCGACGAGGATCGGCAGCAGCGTCACCAGCACGACGACCATGGCCACGACATTGGTGACCGGGCGCTGGCGCGGACGGATCAATTCCTCCAGCATCCAGATCGGCAGCGTCTGCTGCTGGCCGGCGGTGAAGGTGGTGACGATGACCTCGTCAAACGACAGCGCAAATGCAAGCATGCCGCCGGCAAGCAGCGCGGTGGCGATGTTGGGCAGCACGACATGCCGAAACGTCTGGAAGCCGTCGGCGCCGAGGTCCATCGACGCCTCGATCATCGAGCCGGAGGTGCGGCGAAAGCGGGCGACGGCGTTGTTGTAGACGACGACGACACAGAAGGTGGCGTGGCCGAGCACGATCGTCCAGAACGAGAACGGAACCTCGGCCAGCGAAAAGGCCGAACGCAGCGCGATGCCGGTGATGATGCCGGGCAGCGCGATCGGCAGGATGACCAGCAGCGAGATGGTTTCGCGGCCAAAGAACCGTGTTCCCGAAACGGCGGCCGCGCAGAGCGTGCCGAGCACCAGGGCGACGAGTGTCGAGATAGCGGCGACACGGACCGACAGCGACAGCGCTTCCCACACGTCCGGGCGGTTCCAGGTGACGGCGAACCATTGCATGGTCAGCCCCGGCGGCGGCCAGGCGAAGCTCTTTTCCTCGGTCGTGAAGGCATAGACGAAGATCAGGAAGATCGGCAGATGCAGGAACAGCAGGCCGCAGGCGGCGGCGACCTTCAGGCCGAGAGGGGCGGTTGGTGAGCCATCAGAGCGCATCGAAGGCCCCCATGCGCTTGGCGCCCCAGAGGTAGAAGCCCATGATGACGATCGGCACCACGGTGAAGGCGGCGGCGAGCGGAATGTTGCCGGCGGTGCCCTGCTGCGAATAGACGGCCTGGCCGATGAACAGCCGCGAGGTGCCGATGATCTGCGGGATGATGTAGTCGCCCAGCGTCAGCGAGAAGGTGAAGATCGAGCCGGCGACGATGCCCGGCAGCGCCACCGGGAACAGCACGTTGCGGAAGGTCTGGCCGGGCGAGGCGCCGAGATCGGACGAGGCCTCGACCAGATTGCCCGGCACGCGCTCAAGCGCCGCCTGCACCGGCAGGATCATGAACGGCAGCCAGACGTAGACGAAGACGATGAAGGTGCCGGTGGACGACACCGACAGCGAGTTGCCGCCGACGACCGGCAGCGACAGCCAGCCATCGAGCAGCCATAGCAGATGCAGCTTGGCGAGCAGCCACGTGAGAATGCCTTCCTTGGCGAGAATGAGCTTCCAGGCGTAGATCTTGACCAAATAGCTCGACCACAGCGGCAGCATCACGCCGAGATAGAACAGCGCCTTCCAGCGGCCGCGTGCATAGCGCGCCGCGTAATAGGCGATGGGAAAGGCGATGGTCGCCGAGGCGAGCGTGACCAGGGCCGCCATCGTCACCGTGCGCAGGATGATGTCGAGATTGGCGGCCTGCAGCAGGTCGCCATAGGTCTTCAGCGTGAACTGCCGGTTGATGAGGCCGGAGAATTCGTCGATCGAGAAAAAACTCTGCAAGAGCAGCGCGAACAGCGAGCCGACATAGACGATGCCAAGCCACAGCACCGGCGGCAGCAGCATCAGCAGCAGCAGCAGCTTCGGCTTGCGCCAGAACAAGTCGGACAGGGCGCCGCGCACGCCGCCGCTTCCCGGCAGGATGGCGGGAGCGGGTTTTGCGTGGGTCGCGGTCAGAGTCATGGTGTCTTCGACAGGTCGCGATCCTTCGCGCCCCCCTCTGTCCTGCCGGACATCTCCCCCACGAGGGGGGAGATCGGCTGTCGCGACTGCTTTCGCCAATCACTAACGTTGCAGAAGAGGCGCCACTGGCGAAGCTGCCGATCTCCCCCCAAGTGGGGGAGATGTCCGGCAGGACAGAGGGGGGCGCCGTGAAGCGCCGCACTTGGCCTGTCAGCCAAGACTTTCCTCACCGCCATCATCCCGGCTCGTCCATCAGATGCAAATGCTCGCGGTTGAAGGTGAGCACGACCGCCTCGCCTTCGCTGGGCAAATTCGCCCCGGCCGGCACCATGGCATGCAATCTCAACCCGTCGGCATCAAGCGCCAGTCTGGTCGTGGCGCCGAGATAATTGGTCGAGACGAGGCGAGCGGCAACGCCGTCGCCCTTGGCTGCCTGGCCGATGCGAATGGATTCAGGGCGCAGGCTGCCCCAGCGATGCTGGCCGGAATAGCGCTGAACGAAATCCGGCGGCAGCACATTGGACGAGCCGACGAAATCGGCGACGAAGCGCGTCCTCGGCCGCTGGTAGATGTCCTCCGGCGTGCCGATCTGCATGATCTTGCCGTCGTTGAAGACGGCGACGCGGTCGGCCATCGACAGCGCCTCGCCCTGGTCGTGGGTGACGAAGATGAAGGTGATGCCGAGCGCCTTCTGCAGCGACTTCAGCTCCTCCTGCATGTTTTCGCGGAGCTTGAGGTCGAGCGCGCCAAGCGGCTCGTCGAGCAGAAGCACCTTCGGCTGGTTGACCAGCGCGCGGGCGAGCGCGACGCGCTGGCGCTGTCCGCCGGAAAGCTGGCTCGGGCGGCGGGCGCCGTAGCCGGGAAGCCGGACCAGCGACAATGCTTCCTCGGCCGCCTTCTGCCGTTCGGGCTTGCCGACACCCTTGACCATCAGCCCGTAGGCGACGTTTTTGAGCACGTTCAGATGCGGGAACAGCGCGTAGTCCTGAAACACGGTGTTGACGTTGCGGCGATAGGGCGGAACGCCTTCGGCGCGTTCGCCGAAGATGGAGATCGAGCCCGATGTCGGCTGCTCAAAGCCGGCGATCAAGCGCAGGCAGGTCGTCTTGCCGGAACCCGAAGGTCCAAGCATGGCGAAGAGCTCGCCCGGCACGATGTCGAGATCGACCATGTCGACGGCGCGCACGCTGCCGAAATGGCGCGAGACTTTCTGGAAGGAAACGGCTGATGTCATGGGCTGTCCTGATCTGCCAGGCTCGTCAATTCAGGCGACAGCGCTGACCCTCATCCGCCTGCCGGCACCTTCTCCCCGTAGGGAAGTGGAGAAGGGGCTAGCCGCAACGCTCGCGACCCCCTCTCCCCGTTGTTCACGGGGAGGGGGCAAGGGTGAGGGGCAGCGCCAACTGGCGAGCAATGCGAAACGAACTCACCGTCCGCCGATGACGCCGATATAGTCCGACACCCAGCGATAGTAAGGCACGCACTGGTCCTGGGTGGCGCATTTCGACACCGGCGTCTTCCAGAACTTGATCTTTTCGAAATTGTCGTAGCCGTTGGTCTTGCAGCCTTCGTCGCCGAGCAATTCGTTGCCCTTGCAGGCAGCCGGCACCACCGGCAGCGAACCGAACCAGGCGGAGACATCGCCCTGCACTTTCGGTGACAGCGAGTGCTCCATCCACATATAGGCGCAGTTCGGGTGGGCTGCGTCGGCTGCCAGCATGGTCGTGTCGGCCCAGCCGGTGACGCCTTCCTGGGGGATGGTCGAAGCGACCGGCTTCTTGGCAGCAACCAGCGTGTTGACCTGATAGGGCCATGAACCGGAGGCAACGACGCCTTCGTTCTGGAAATCGTCGACCTGGATGGCGGCGTCATGCCAGTAGCGTCCGACCAGCGTGCGCTGGACGCGCAGCAGATCGAGGGCGGCCTTGTACTGGTCTTCGGTCAGCTCGTAGGGATCCTTGATGCCGAGCTCCGGCTTGTGGAACATCAGATAGTTGGCCGCATCGGCGATGTGGATCGGCCCGTCATAGGCCTGGACGCGGCCCTTGTTCGGCTTGCCGTCGGGCAAGGTCATCTCCTCGAAGACGACGTTCCAGCTCTTCGGCGCTTCCTTGAACACCTCGGTATTGTACATCAGCACGTTCGGCCCCCACTGGTAGGGGGCGCCGTAGTGGACGCCGCCGACCGTGAACCACGGCGCATCCTTCAGCCGGTCGTCGACCGTGTTCCAGCTCGGGATGAGATCGGTGTTGATCGGCTGGACCCGCTTGCCGGCGACAAGGCGCAACGACGCGTCGCCCGAGGCAGTAACAAGGTCGAATCCGCCCTCATTCATCAGCGCGACCATCTCGTCGGAGGTGTTGGCGGTCTTGATATTGACCTTGCAGCCTGTGTTCTTCTCGAAAGACGTGACCCAATCATAGTTCTTGTCGGTTTCGCCGCGTTCGATGTAGCCGGGCCAGGCAACAATGTTGACCTGGCCTTCGCCCTTGCCAAGTTCCTTAACCTGGGCGATCGCCTGGCCGGAGAAGGCCAGCGCGACCGTCAATGCAGTGCATGACTTCAGGAATGAATTCATCGTCGATCTCCCATTTGAGGGACCGCACTCTCGCGGCGGCTTGGTCCCTGATTGTCAAAGTGCTGTGAAATTTCCGGTTTCGCAAATTCATTTGTCAGAAAGGCGATATCGGTTTTTCCGATAGATCAGCGGCCGTTCTTGTCCGGCCGCTGACGAACCATGCGCTGCGACTGGGCAAGCCCGATGAAGTCGCGCGCGGCCTGTGGCAGGCCGGAGCCGCGCCGCCAGACCGTGCCGACTTGGACAACCGGCAACGAGCCCGAAATATCGCGCGATTCGATGCGGTCGCCTTCAAGCGACCATGGCCGGTAGACGAGGTCGGGCAGCAGCGCCACGCCGGCGCCGGTGGCGACGAGGCTGCGCACCGCTTCGACCGAGCGGGTGCGGAAGGCGACATGCGGCTTGGCAGCAATCGCCGCCAGCAATTTTCCGGTATTCTCTTCGATCTCGTCGACGGTCAGCATGATCAGCGGCTCCGACGCGATATCGCTGATGCCGATGATGTCGGCGCTGGACAGCGGATGGCCAAGCGGCAGCCATAGCCGGTAGGGCGAGACTTCGAGAATTTCCGATTGCAGGGCGGTGCGGTCGCGTAGGTTCGAGGTGACCATGACGGCGATGTCGAGCTTGCCGCCGACCAGCAGATGTTCGAGGTAGTCGCCATTGTCCTCGATGGCCGAGATCTCGACGCCCGGATAGGCGCGGCGATAGCGGGCGAGAAGGTCGGACAGGACATAGCCGGCGACCAGCGAGGTGACGCCGAGTTGCAGCCGGCCGCCAGCCGCCGCTTGCTCGCCGGAGAAGGCGCGGCGCGCATCGGAAACATCGGCAAGGATCTTTGTCGCGTGGCGCAGGAACTGGTGGCCCTTGTGGGTGATGTTGAGGCCGCGCGGATGGCGCTCGAACAGTTCGACGCCGAGATCGCCTTCGAGCTCCTTGATCGCCTCGGTGACCGACGATTGCGAGATGGACAGGTTTTGGGCGGCGCCAGACACTGTGCCTTGCTCGGCGACGGCGATGAAGAACTGCAATTGGCGGATGGTGAAAGCCATGGCCGGACTAAACACCGGGACGGCAAGGAAGAAAAGCCGCCGATCCCAGGCTCACCGCATTACTGCTCTGGCCAGGTCAGATCCCGCTTTCGCTGCCGGCAATGCTGAGCCGCGCGCCCGCTTGCTCGAGGGCTGCGGCGATGGCGTGCGGCGGCGGCCGATCGGTGACGAGTTCGGAAAAACCGTCGAGGCCGCAGACCTGGACCAGACCCTGGCGGCCGAACTTGGTGTGGTCGGTGATGACGAGCGAGCGCTGGCCGCGCGACAGCACCATGCGGGCGAATTCCGCCTCGTCCAGATCATAGTCCATCACGCCGGTGACGGCATCGACCGCGCCGGTGGAGATCACAGCGTGGCTGACGGAAAAGCGGCTGACGAATGCAATGGCCGAGACGCCGAAGGCAGCGCCCGAATCGCTGCGCAGTTCGCCGCCGGCCATATAGACCTTGTTGCCGTTGACGGTGGCCAGCGTGCGGGCGATGTCGGAGGAGTTGGTGACCACCGTCAACCGCCGGTGACCGAGCAGTTCGCGGGCCAGGAAAGAGGTCGTGGTGCCGGTGTCGAGCATGATCGCTTCGCCGTCGCGGATGGTGGCGGCAACCATGCGGGCGATGGCGCGCTTGGCATCGGCATTCTCGCGCATACGCCGCTCGAACGGCGCCTCGCCGGCCATCGACGGCAGGCCGACGGCGCCATGCATCTTCAGGATCGAACCGTCACTGGTCAGCGGCTTGACGTCGCGGCGCACGGTCTCCAGCGAGACGCCCAGCCGGTCGGCCAGGCTGGCGATGGTGACGGTGCCTTCCTCATGGAGGAGACGCAGGATCTCGCCATGCCGCTTCGAGGGCATCGGTCTCACCCAATCGATTTGTTGCGCTACTGACCGCTTCTAAGGCAAATCGGCCACAGTTTACAAGAAATCCTTGTGATTTCGGGCAAAAAGCCACAAGTTGTCGTTGACAAGCCGGATCACATGGCGCGACACTGGCTTGTGACAGGCTTCGGAACTGCCACGGGAGAACGATGGCAGAGCCGCACCAAAATTCGCCTGCCCGAACGTCCGGGAAATCGTCTGACGTAAGGGAAAAGGACTTTTTTGAATCCGCGGGGGCGGATGCCGGAGTCAAAGAACCCGGCACTGGGGCTCGTCGGTGCGGTGCGGGATACCGATCCCGGGATCCCGCACCGACGAGGACTTCGCATTTCTCCCTCCTGCCGGCCGCCCTCTTTGCGTCGCCCGCGACGCCTTGAACCCCGCGCAACGAGGGATTCACCTTTGACCACCGAGGACCGCATCCGCGCCCTGCCCTGCTGGACCGGCAGCGTCGAGATCGCGCCGCTGCCGGGCGGCCTGAGCAACGCCAACTATCTGGTCAAGGACGCCGCCGGGCGGCATGTCGTGCGCTTTGGCCAGGACTTTCCGTTCCATCACGTCTTTCGCGAGCGCGAGGTGATGACCGCGCGCGCGGCGCATGCCGCCGGCTTCGCGCCTGCCGTCCGCCATTCCGAGCCCGGCATCCTGGTAACGGAATTTCTCGGCGCCAAGACTTTTGTCGCCGAGGACGTCCGCGCCAATATCGACCGCGTCGCCGCCCTGATGCGCGGCTTCCATCGCGAGATGCCCAATCATGTCTCCGGCGCCGGCTTCATGTTCTGGGTATTCCATGTCATCCGCGACTATGCGCGCACGCTGGAGGAAGCCGACAGCCGCATGCGAAGCGAGTTGCCGCGGCTGCTGACGCTTGCAGACGAGCTCGAACGGGCGCAGAAATTGCTGCCGATCGTCTTCGGTCATAATGACCTTCTGCCGGCTAATATTCTCGATGACGGCCACCGGCTGTGGCTGATCGATTTCGAATATGCCGGCTTCAACACGGCGATGTTCGACCTCGCCGGCGTCGCCTCGAACGCCACCATGAACGACGAGGAGTCCTTCGCCTTCCTGACCGCCTATTTCATGAAGGAGCCGGACGAGGCGATCCGCCGCTCGCATGCGGCCATGCAATGCGCATCGCTGCTGCGCGAGGCGATGTGGAGCATGGTTTCCGAACTCTATCTCGACGCACCAGGCATCGACTACGTTGCCTATACCGACGAAAACCTGACGCGGCTCGATGCCGCGCTGGAAAACTACAGAACAAAATACGGACAGATATCATGACCTTGCCCGCCCACGCCGAGATCGTCGTCATCGGCGGCGGCATAATTGGCTGTTCGGCGGCTTATCATCTGGCGCGTGACCACAAGGCCGATGTCGTGCTCCTGGAACAGGGCAAACTGACTTCGGGCTCGACATGGCATGCGGCGGGGCTGGTCGGTCAATTGCGGTCTTCGGCCTCGATCACCCGCGTGCTCAAATATTCGGTCGATCTCTACAAGGGACTGGAAGCCGAAACCGGGCTGGCCACCGGCTGGAAGATGACCGGATGCCTCAGGCTCGCCACCAATGCCGACCGCTGGATCGAGTATAAGAGGCTGGCGACGACGGCGAAGAGCTTCGGCATGGACATGCAGTTGCTGTCACCCGCCGAGGTCAAGGCGATGTGGCCGCTGCTGGCAACCGGCGATCTCGTCGGCGCCAGCTGGCTGCCGACCGACGGCCAGGCAAACCCTTCCGACATCACGCAGTCGCTGGCCAAAGGCGCGCGCATGCATGGCGCCAGGCTGTTCGAGGATGTCCGCGTCACCGGCTTCGACATGCAGGAGGGCCGTATCACAACGGTAAAGACCAACAGGGGCGATATCGCCTGCGACAAGGTGGTGAACTGTGCCGGGCAATGGGCGCGGCAGGTGGGAGCGCTAGCCGGCATCAACGTGCCGCTGCAGCCGGTGAAGCACCAGTACATCGTCACCGAAAGAATAGACGGGTTGGCGACCGATGCGCCGACGATCCGCGACCCCGACCGCCGCATTTATTTCAAGGAGGAGGTCGGTGGGCTGGTGATGGGCGGCTATGAGCCGAACCCGCAAGCCTGGACGACCGATCTTCCCGGCGGCGATCTCCCTGACGACTGGCAGTTCCGGCTGTTCGACGACGACTACGATCATTTCGAGCAGCATATGAACCAGGCGATCAAGCGGGTTCCGGCGCTCGAAACCGCCGGCGTCAAGCAGATGATCAACGGGCCGGAGAGCTTCACGCCGGACGGCAATTTCATTCTCGGCGTGGCACCCGAATGCGCCAACATGTTCGTCGGCGCCGGCTTCAACGCCTTCGGCATCGCTGCAGGCGGCGGCGCCGGCTGGGTGCTGGCGCAGTGGGTCGTCGACGGCGAGGCGCCACTCGACCTGTGGGTGGTCGATATCAGACGCTTTTCCGACCTGCACCGCGACCGGCAATGGGTCCGCGACCGCACGCTGGAAGCCTATGGCAAGCACTATACGATCGGCTTCCCGCATGAAGAGTATGCCACGGGCCGGCCACGGATCGTGTCGCCGCTCTATGAACGGCTGCAAAAGCACCGCGCCGTGTTCGGCTCCAAGCTCGGTTGGGAGCGGCCGAACTGGTTTGCGCCCGAAGGCGTCGAGCCGAAGGACATCTATTCGATGGGCCGGCAGAACTGGTTTTTGCCCGTCGGCGACGAGCATCGCCACGTGCGCGAGAACGTCGGCATCTTCGACCAGTCATCCTTCGCCAAATACGAAATGACCGGTGCGGATGCGCTGAAGGCGCTCGACTGGATCTGCGCCAACGTCGTCGCCAAGCCGGTCGGCCGGCTGACCTACACGCAGCTTCTCAACACGCGCGGCGGCATCGAGGCCGACCTGACCGTGGCGCGGCTCGGCGAAGACCGATTCTACGTCGTCACCGGCACCGGCTTTAGGACGCATGACTTCTCGTGGATCGGCGACCATGTCGGCAACGAGCTCGACGTGACGCTCACCGATGTCACCGAGGATTTCGGCACGCTGTCGCTGATGGGGCCGCGCGCCCGCGACGTGCTGGCTGCGGTGACCGATGCGGACGTGTCGAACACCGCTTTCCCGTTCGGACACGTGCGGGAAATCTCCATCGCCGGCACCACAGTTAGGGCGCTGCGCGTCACCTATGTCGGCGAGCTCGGCTGGGAGCTGCATGTGCCGATCGCGGCGACGGGCGAAATCTTCGACGCTCTGATGGCGGCGGGCGAGGAGCACAGCATCCGCCCGGTCGGCTACAGGGCGCTGGAATCGCTGCGGCTGGAAAAAGGCTACCGCGCCTGGGGCTCCGACATCACGCCCAACGACACGCCGCAGGAGGCCGGCCTTGGCTGGGCGGTGAAGCTTCGCAAGAACACAGATTTTCTCGGGCGGCGGGCGCTGGAAGAGATCGGCGGCGCGGTTCTGAAAAAACGCTTTGCCGGCTTCACCGTCGACGATTGCGAGATCGTGCTGCTCGGGCGCGAAACGATCCTGCGCAACAGCGAGCCGGTCGGCTACCTGACCAGCGGCGGCTATGGCTACACGGTCGGAAAGAACATCGGCTACGGCTATGTGCGCAACGCCGACGGCGTCAGCGACGATTTCCTCACCTGCGGCGACTACGAGCTGGTGGTGGCTATGGAGCGGACGCCGGCAAAAATCCATCTCGAGCCGCTTTACGACCCGGCCGGAGAAAGGATCAGAGCCTAAAGCGCGTCGCGTCTGAACGGATTCATGCGAGGCGCTTTGAGTTCTTGTTTCTATGCATGTCGTTATCGCAAACCGCTGCGCACTTTTGCGCGACATGCATAAGAGCGGGATGGTCAGTTCACGCGCAGAACGAGACCGCGGCTGGGCACGGTGTCGGCCTCGCCCGGCATGGAGACATAGGGCGATGTCTCCTCGGCGCGCGTGACGACGCCCTTCGCCTCGAGGTCGGCTATCCCTGCGGAAAAGCCGGCGTCCCACAGGGTGTTCTTGACCGTCAGCACGATTATCCCGCCCGGCCGGCAGATGCGGATCAGTTCGTCCAGCCCCTCAGCGCCGACATGGCCCGAGGTGAAGACGCCGGCCGATATGATGCCGGCATAGGCATCATCCGCGAAGGGCAGCGGGCCGCCGAGCGCCAAGCAGTGAAGCGCCGAATAGACGCCCTTGCGCGCTGCCTGGGCCAGCATGCCTTCGGAAATGTCGAGCGCCTCGACCTGCGGATAGCCCGCGATCTTCAGCCACTCGCCGATGAGCCCGGTGCCGGCACCGGCATCGAGGAGCGGTGCCGCGCCGCGCGGCAGGTGGCGGGCAAGCAGGGCAAGGCAGATGGTCGGATGGCGATAACCGGCCGCCGAGATGTCGGCGTCGTAGGTGTCGGACCAGCGGTCGTAGAGCGCCGCCACCTCCTCTGGCCGCTTCGCTGCATAGGCCGCGGCGAGCGCGCCTTTGTTTTTCCTGTCCGCCATTACAGTCTCGTTCGCAAATCAAAGTGCCGCAGCGTTCTTAGCGCGTCCTACAGGAACGCACGGCGCTGGAGTGAACCGCATGCAAGCGATGATAGCCAAACGGCGAAATTTGTGGAACCGTCGTCACCACAAATAGACGTGAAAAGAGGGCAGAAGCGATGGTGGACGAGGAAGCACGCGCGGCGCTTGCAGCCATTCCGGCGCTGGCCGGCTACGAGGGCCCGCTGGAGCGGCTGGGTGGCCTCACCAACCTCGTCTTCAGGGCTGGAGATGCCTGCCTGCGGATTCCCGGCAAGGGCACGCAGGAGTATATCAACCGCGCCAACGAGGCGGTGGCGGCGCGGGAGGCGGCGATGGCCGGCGTCAGCCCCGAGCTGCTGCATGTCGACGGCGAGACAGGCGTGATGGTGACGCGCTTCATCGCGGGCGCCGAGACGATGTCGCCGGATAAATTCAAGACCCGGCCGGGCAGTCCGGCGCGTGCCGGCAAAGCCTTCCGCAGATTGCATACATCCGGCGCGGTGTTTCCCTTCCGCTTCGAGCTGTTTGCGATGATCGACGACTACCTGAAGGTGCTGTCGACCAAGGACGTCGCCCTGCCTGCCGGTTACCACGACGTCGTTATCGAGGCGGAAACCGTGCGCTCGGCGCTTGCCGCGCATCCCCTGCCTCTCGTCGCCTGCCACTGCGATCCGCTGTGCGAAAATTTTCTCGATACGGGCGACAGGATGTGGATCGTCGACTGGGAATATTCCGGCATGAACGACCCGCTCTGGGATCTCGGCGACCTCAGCGTCGAAGGCCAGTTTGATACGGCGCAGGAGGACGAGATGATGGGCGCCTATTTCGGTGGCGAGCCGACGCCGGCGGAGCGCGGCCGCATCGTCATCTACAAGGCGATGTGCGATCTCTTGTGGACGCTGTGGGGACTGATCCAGCTTGCCAACAGCAATCCGGCCGACGATTTCCGCGCCTATGCCGACGGTCGCTTTTCACGCTGCAGGGCGCCGATGGAGACGGCCGACTTCTCAACGCATCTGGCGGCGGTGCGCGCCGGTTAAATGCCAAAACTCTGAACCTTAAGGCACCAGAAATCTGGACCCTAGTTGACACCTTTCGGCACGTTTTCGGGCGGCACCGTGTCGACTACTTTCTGGCGATGGAAGATGAACAGGCCGGCCAGCACGATGATGCCCGAGCCGATCAGGATGCGCGGGCCGGGCATGTCGCCGAAGAAGGCCAGCCCGAAGATGACGGCCCACAGCAGCAGGCTGTAATGCAGCGGCGCCAGCGTCGACGCCGGCGCCAGCTTCAGCGCCCTGGTGATCATCAGATGCGCGCCGCAGGAGACGATGCCAAGAAGCAGCATGGCGCCGAAATCGAGCGAGGACGGCGTCTGCCAGTTGCCGATGGTGAGAAACCCGCCGACCAGCAGCGTGCCGATGGTTTGCCAGGTAACGAGCGAGGTGTCGCTGGTGCTACGCAACCGCCGGTTGAGAATGATCGCGAAGGCGAATGAAATGCTTCCGGCCAGCGCGAAGGTCGACGACAGCGAAAACGCGGCCGAGGACGGTTCGAGCATGATCAGCACCCCGCAGAACCCGACCAGAATCGCCATCCAGCGGCGCCAGCCGACCTTTTCACCAAGCAACAGGTGGGACAGCGCCGCCACGTAGATCGGCCCTGCCATGTAGAAGCTCATGACGTCGGCGAGCGGCAGATAGACGACGGCGGCGTAGAACAGCGCCGTGTCAAGCGTCGTCATGACGACGCGCAAGACCTGCAGTTCCAGGCGCTCCATGCGGAACAGCCTGGCCGCGCCTTGACGCGCGATCATCGGACCGAGCACGAAAAAGGCGCCGATGGAACGGATCAGCACGACCTGGCCGACGGAAAAGCTGGCGACCAGCCATTTGCCCATCGCATCATTCAAAGCAAACAGGAAATCGCCGGCCAGCATCAGCAGAATGCCAGCCAAAAGCACGTTCCTGAACGTTGAATTCTGGGCTGTTGGCTGTGCCATGCCGATGTCGCTTCCTCCCGCATGAAAGCCCGGTGAGCAGCGTCGTAGACGCAAGCGGCCGCTTTGACGAGCGGAAATCGGGAAGCCGGCCAGACCAGGGACCGGAAATCGGCTGGGCCTGTACGGACGATCGCAACGGCCTACTTTGGCCGTGGCCGAATGATAACCGGACGATAGATCACCGGCCGATCCCAAGGACCGAAGACCGACGCACTTCTGAGCTCGGCGCGGCGCGCCAGATCGATGCGCTGCAGACATTCGGCGAAGGCATCATTCTTCCTGACGAAGCCGTAGGATCGGCATTTCGCCTCGTCCGCGGCACGACGGTCTTCGGCCGTCATGCAGCCTGCACAGGTCGCCGCCATCACGAACACCATCGCCGCCTTGTGCCACATGACATCCTCCTCGGCATAAAACTGGAGGTTGATTGTAGACTTGCGGTCAGGACCTATCAATCTGATCGATAGAGTTTTGAGACCGGCGATGCCTGCGGTTTACTGTTGCCGGCCGTCCGGCGATCGAGAGCCGTGTTTCCTGCCTGGCCCGCTCGGCCACCACCTTGCCCCTGGCGATGACACAGAGCCGCTCGGGACGCAGGCGCAAGGCCTCGACCGGATCGCCGGCATCGAGGACGACGAGGCTGGCGCGCTTGCCGACCGACAGGCCGAAATGGTCGAGGCCCATGATGGCGGCGTTGACGTTGGTGACCATGTCGAAGCAGCGCGCCATGTCGGCCGGGCTCGACATCTGGGCGACGTGAAGGCCCATGAAGGCGACGTCGAGCATGTCGGCGGTGCCCAGCGAATACCAGGGGTCGAGCACGCAATCCTGACCCCAGCCGACGCGAATACCGTGGGCAAGCATTTCCTTGACCCGCGTCAGGCCGCGGCGTTTGGGAAATGTGTCGTGGCGGCCCTGCAGCATGATGTTGATCAGCGGATTGGGGATCGCCGAGACGCCTGCCTCTGATATCAGCGGCAACAGCTTCGAGACATAGTAATTGTCCATCGAGTGCATCGACGTAAGATGCGAGCCGGCGACCCTGCCCTGCAGGCCGAGGCGTTGCGTCTCATAGGCCAGTTGTTCGATATGGCGCGACAGCGGATCATCGGTCTCGTCGCAATGCAGGTCGACCATGAGGCCGCGTTCTGCCGCGATTTCGGACAGTTCCGTCACCGAACGCGTGCCGTCGGCCACGGTGCGCTCGAAATGCGGAATACCGCCGACGATGTCGACACCCATGTCGAGCGCGCGGATGGTGTGATCGCGCGCCGTCGGCGAGCGATAAAACCCATCCTGCGGGAAGGCGACCAGTTGCAGGTCGATATAGGGCGCGACGGTCTTCTTCACATCGAGCAGGGCTTCGACCGCCAGCAGCCTGGTATCGCAGACATCGACATGGCTGCGGATGGCGAGCAGGCCCATGGACACTGCCCAGTCGCAATAGGCGAGCGCGCGGTCGCGCACCGCTTCGTGCGTCAACAGCGGCTTCAGTTCGCCCCACAGCGAGATGCCTTCGAGCAGCGTGCCCGACACGTTGATGCGCGGGATGCCTAGCGAGAGCGTGGCGTCCATGTGAAAATGCGGATCGACGAAGGGCGGCGAGATCAGATTGCCATGGGCGTCGATCGCCGTGCCCGCGCCAGCGTTCAGCTCCGGCTCGATGGCCGCGATCGTCTCGCCGATGATGCCGATATCGGCGATCCTGCCGTCGGGCAGCGTGCCGCCGCGGACGATAAGGTCGAAATCCATCTACCGTCATCCCTTTGAAGAAGCGAACCTATTCCGGCACATACCTTACCGCACCCTTTGCAGCACTGGTCGCCATCGAGGCGTAGGCGCGCAAGGCCATTGTCACCTTGCGCTTGCGCTTTTCCTCGGGCTTCCAGGCGGTGGCTCCCTTGGCCTCCATCGCGGCGCGGCGGGCGGCCAGTTCGGCATCGTCGACGGCAAGCCGGATGGTGCGGTTCGGGATATCGATCTCGATCGTATCGCCCTCATGCACCAGCCCGATCAGCCCGCCTTCCGCCGCCTCGGGAGAAGCATGGCCTATCGACAGGCCGGAGGTGCCGCCGGAGAAGCGGCCATCGGTGACCAGCGCGCAGGCCTTGCCGAGGCCCTTCGACTTCAAATAGCTGGTCGGATAGAGCATTTCCTGCATGCCGGGGCCGCCGCGCGGCCCTTCGTAGCGGATGACGACGACATCGCCGGCCTTGATCTCGTTGGACAGGATCGCCTTGACGCTGGCGTCCTGGCTTTCGAACACCCTGGCCGGGCCGGTGAATTTCAGGATCGATTCATCGACGCCCGCGGTCTTCACGATACAGCCGTCGAGCGCCAGGTTGCCTTTCAGCACGGCAAGGCCACCATCCTTGGAAAAAGGATATTGGGCCGAGCGGATGACACCCTTCTCCCGGTCGAGATCGAGTTCGTCCCAGCGGCGATCCTGGCTGAAGGCGACCTGCGTCGGCACGCCGCCCGGGGCCGCCAGAAAGAAGTCGCGGACATTCTGGCTTGACGTGCGCGAGATATCCCAATGGTCGAGCGCTTCGCCGAGGCTTGCGGTGTGCACGGTCGGCAGGTCGCGGTTGATCAGTCCGGCGTTATCGAGCTGGCCGAGGATCGCCATGATGCCGCCGGCGCGGTGGACGTCTTCCATGTGCACATCCGCCTTGGCGGGGGCAACCTTGCATAGCACCGGCACCTTGCGTGACAGCGCGTCAATGTCGTCCTGACCGAAATCGATCTCGCCCTCATGCGCGGCAGCCAGGATGTGCAGCACGGTGTTGGTCGAGCCGCCCATGGCGATGTCGAGCGTCATGGCGTTCTCGAAGGCGCCCTTCGAGGCGATGCTGCGCGGCAGCGCGGTGTCGTCGTCCTGCTCGTAGTAGCGCTGCGCGAGATCGACGATCAGGTGGCCGGCCTCGACGAACAGCCGCCTGCGGTCGACGTGCGTCGCCAACGTCGAACCGTTGCCGGGCAGCGAAAGGCCGAGCGCCTCGGTCAGGCAATTCATCGAATTGGCGGTGAACATGCCCGAGCAGGAGCCGCAGGTCGGGCAGGCCGAGCGCTCGATGGTCTTGACGTCCTCGTCGGAGATCTTGTCGTCGGCAGCCGCGACCATGGCGTCGACCAGATCGAGCGCCTGCGTCTTGCCGGCAAGCACCACCTTGCCGGCCTCCATCGGGCCGCCGGAGACGAAGACGGTCGGGATATTGAGACGCAGCGACGCCATCAGCATGCCCGGCGTGATCTTGTCGCAATTCGAGATGCAGACCATGGCGTCGGCGCAGTGGGCGTTGACCATATATTCGACCGAGTCGGCGATCAGCTCGCGCGAAGGCAGCGAATAGAGCATGCCGTCATGACCCATGGCGATGCCGTCGTCGACAGCGATGGTGTTGAACTCCTTGGCGACGCCGCCGGCCTTCTCGATCTCGCGGGCGACCAGCTGGCCGAGATCCTTGAGATGGACGTGGCCCGGAACGAACTGGGTGAAGGAATTGACGACAGCGATGATCGGCTTGCCGAAATCGGAATCCTTCATGCCGGTGGCGCGCCACAGGCCGCGGGCGCCGGCCATGTTACGGCCATGGGTGGTGGTGCGGGAACGGTAGGCGGGCATTAAACTGTCCTTGCTGTCTGCGTCGCGTCCGAACAGGCGCGGAAAACCGGAATTGAGCGGCGTTATATACGGCACCGTCTGGTCTGGCCACAGTTTTGCGATGCGCCGGGATCTTGAGCCAAGGACGGCAAGCCGGTCCAGGACGTAAAAAAAATCAGAGGTGCTGTCGGATCGTGTTTTGTTTGAGCGTCCTTGGGCAGACGGCGGCGACCGGCATCAATCGCCAGCCGGCCGTTGGACGCGTGAAAACAAGCCAAAACAGCCCGAGGAGCAAGAAAATGCAAAAGATCACCCCCTGCCTGTGGTTCGACGACCAGGCCGAGGAGGCCATGAACCATTACATCTCCATCTTCAAGAACTCGAAGGTGCTGAGCGTGATGCGCTGGCCCAAGGGCAGCGGCGATAATGAGGGCAAGGTGCTGGTGACCTATTTCGAGCTCGACGGCGTGCAGTTCCAGGCGCTCAACGGCGGGCCGCAATTCAAGTTCACCGAGGCAGTCTCGCTGTCCATCGACTGCAAGACGCAGGAGGAGGTCGACTATTTCTGGGACAGGCTGATCGAGGGCGGTGGCGAGCCCAGGCAGTGCAGCTGGCTGAAGGACAAATTCGGCGTCTCCTGGCAGGTCGTGCCGGAGCAATTGCCGAGGCTGCTGCAGGACCCCGACACGGAAAAGGCCGGCCGCGTCATGCAGGCGATGATGCAAATGACCAAGATCGACATCGCCAAGATCGAGGAGGCAGCCAGGGGGTGAGCGAAGGCGATCTTCCCTTCTCCCCTTGTGGGAGAAGGGTGGATCGGCGCGCAGCGCCGAGACGGATGAGGGGTGTTCCAGCGGAGCGAGACGTTGGCGTTCCCTGGAACACCCCTCATCCGTCGCCTTCGGCGACACCTTCTCCCACAAGGGGAGAAGGGGAAACCAACAGCTCAGGCCGCCTTGTCGCGGACCTGGTAATCCTTGACCGCGGCGAAGCGGATCGCCTTCCAGCGCTCGGCCTCGTAGTTGAGCGAAAAGGCGTGCTGGGCGAGGAACACCGGATCGTTGTCGAGGTCGCGGGCAATGTCGCCGCGATGCGCCTCGATGAAGCGATGCACCTCGGCCTTGTCGTCGGCCGATATCCAGCGGCAGACGGAAAAGCGCGACATCTCGAAATCGACCGGCAGCGTGTATTCGATATTCAGCCGCTCCTTCAGCACGTCGAGCTGCAGCGCACCGACGACGCCGACGATTGCCGGCGAGCCGTCTTCTGGCGAGAACAGTTGCACGACGCCTTCCTCGGCCATCTGGTGCAGCGCCTCCTTCAGCTTCTTGGCCTTCATCGCGTCGCCGAGCCGGACGCGGCGCAGGATTTCCGGCGCGAAATTCGGCACGCCGCGGAACAGGATCTCCTCGCCCTCGGTCAGCGTATCGCCGATGCGCAGCGTGCCGTGGTTGGGGATGCCGACGACGTCGCCGGCAAAGGCCTCGTCGGCGGTGACGCGGGTGCGGGCGAAGAAAAATTGCGGCGCCGACAGGCTCATCGGTTTTCCCGTGCGCACCAGCTTGGCTTTCATGCCGCGCTCGAGCTTGCCCGAGCAGACGCGGACGAAGGCGATGCGGTCGCGGTGATTGGGATCCATGTTGGCCTGGATCTTGAAGACGAAGGAGGTCATCCTATCCTCGGTCGCCTCGACTTTGCGGGTATCGGCTTCCTGCGCGCGTGGCGGCGGCCCGTAGGCACCAAGCGCCTCGATCAGGTCGCGGACGCCGTAATTGCGCAGCGCCGAACCGAAATAAACCGGCGTCAGATGGCCCTCGCGAAACGCACCGATGTCGAGCGGGCGGCAGGCTTCGCGCGCCAGCTCCAGCTCCTCGATGAAAGCCTCGCGCTCGTTCTCCGGCAACAGGCCGGCGACGCGGTTGGAGTCGGGACCATTGACCGGCGTGCGTTCTTTCTCGGCGTCGCCCTTGCGCACCGCGTTCAGCGCCAGATGATAGGTGCCGGAAAAGGTTTTGCCGCGGCCGATCGGCCAGGTGATCGGTGCGGTGTCCAGCGCCAGCTTCTGCTCGATCTCATCGAGGATCTCGAACGGGTCGCGGCTTTCGCGGTCCATCTTGTTGACGAAGGTGATGATCGGGATGTCGCGAAGCCGGCAGACCTCGAACAGTTTTAGCGTGCGCGGCTCGATACCCTTGGCGGCGTCGATGACCATGACCGCCGCATCGACCGCCGACAGCGTGCGATAGGTATCGTCGGCGAAATCCTCGTGACCGGGCGTATCGAGCAGGTTGAAGACATTGTCCTCATACTCGAAGGTCATCACCGAGGTGACGACCGAAATGCCGCGCTCGCGCTCGATCTTCATCCAGTCCGACCGGGTCTGGATGCGATCCTTCTTGGCCTTGACCTCGCCGGCAAGCTGGATGGCACCGCCGAACAAAAGCAGCTTTTCGGTCAGCGTCGTCTTGCCGGCGTCCGGATGCGCGATGATCGCGAAAGTGCGGCGGCGCGCCACCGCGTTCGTGATGTCTTCAGCCAATTTGTGGAATCCCATGTGGTGCGCGGGCTTCTAGCAGCGCTTTTGCAGCCTGTCGAACAATTTTGGGCGGTTGCCCGGCCTTGAGATAGGTCCGCCGCAATGGCATCAACAGAGGCTGTTCGATAAAGGTCCATCCATGAGCGCAGCCAAGCACGTCATCGTCGTCGGCGCCGGCATCATCGGTGCGTCCATCGCCTGGCATCTGGCGAAGGCTGGCGCGAACGTGACGATCGTTGCCGACAGCGGTGCGGGCGGCGTCGCCACGCCGAATTCCTTTGCCTGGATCAATGCCAGTTGGGGCAATCCAGAGCCGTATTTCCGGCTGCGTACCCGTTCGATGGCCGAATGGACGCGGCTTGCCCATGACGTGCCCGGCATTCCGCTCGCCTGGTGCGGCGGCCTGTGCTGGGACCTGCCGCCGGCCGAGCTTGAGGCCTATGCCGCCGAGCATTCCGCCTGGGGCTACGGGATCGAGCGCGTCGACCGCGTGGGAGCCGCACGTATAGAGCCCAATTTGACCGAGCTTCCCGACTTCGCCCTTCACGTCGCTGAGGAGGGCGTGGCCGAACCGGTCGCGGCCACGCAGACGCTGCTGGCCGACGCCGAGCGACTTGGCGCGCGGGTGATTACCGGCACGACAGTCACCGCGCTGATACAGACCAATGGCAGGATTAGCGGCGTCGATACGTCAGGCGGACGGATTGTCGCCGACGAGGTGGTGATCGCGGCCGGCGCCGGCTCTGCGGCAATTGCGGCAACGGCCGGGCTAAAACTACCGATTGAGACGCCGCCCGGCCTGATCGTCCATTCACGCCCGTACGAAAAGCTGCTCAACGGCCTGGTGATCGGCGACCGGCTGCACATGCGCCAGACTGCCGAGGGCCGCATCATCGCCGGCTCGGATTTCGGCGGCGCCGATCCGGGCATGGATGCCGAAGCCACAGCCCGCGACCTGTTTGCGGCGATGAAGAGCATGCTGCGCGGCGCCGACCGGCTGGAACTGGATTTTCACACCGTCGGCTATCGGCCGACGCCGATCGACGGCTTTCCGATCATCGGACGGGCTCAAGGCGTGAGCGGCCTCTATGTCGCGGTCATGCATTCCGGCATCACGCTGGCGCCTGCCGTCGGCCTGTTCGCCGGCCGGGAAGTACTGGACGACGCGCGCGATCCGCTACTTGAGCCCTATAGGCTAACGCGGTTTGTTCAATAGCCGGGCGGACGGCGAAAACCGCCGCTCAGCGGCGCTATCGCCCTGGCGATGCCAAGCAGCCGCGATTCTGACCAGCGACGGCCGACCAGCTGCAGGCCGATGGGCAGGCCGTCGCGGTCCTGCCCGCAGGGCATCGACAGTGCCGGGTGGCCGCTGTAGTTGAACACCGCGCCATAGGCTGGCAGCAGCCAGTAGCTCTGCTCCCTGTCATCGACCTTGATTGGTGTTCCCGGCTCGCAATGCGGAAAGGCTGTGGTCATGGCGACGGGACAAAGCAAGACATCGCAACCTTCGAAAAACCGGTCCCAGGCAAGGATTGACTGGTCGCGGTGGGCGAGCGCTTCGAACCAGCGCGAGACCGGTGTCGGTTCTTCTGGCGGCTCCGGCTGCGCAGCCTCCAGCATCATGCCGATCAGCGCGCCGCCTTGCGTCAGATCGTCATGCAGGCCGAGCGTCGGCAGTCTTGCTTCCTCGACGACTGCCCCCGCAGACTTGAGTTGCTCGGCCAGACTTTCGACCGCGGCCCTGATCTCGCCGGCTACCGGAAAACCCGGAAAGGCCGGCGCGAAAGCGATGCGCAGGGTCTTGGGATCAACCTCCGGCGTGCCCTCGACAGGCACCGGGGCAAGGTCGGTGTCGCTGCCATCCGGTCCTGCAATGATCCCCAGGATCAGCGCCAGATCTTCGACGTTGCGGGCCAGCGGACCGATGCAGGACATCAGCCGTACGCCGCGCGGTACGCCACCGGGATTGGGAAAGGCGCCGGCCAGGGAGACGAGATGCTCGGTCGGCTTGAGGCCGTAGACGCCGCAGAAGGCTGCCGGCAGGCGGATCGAATCCTGCATGTCGGTGCCGAGTTCGAATGGCGTTATGCCCGCGCAAAGTGCTGCCGCCGCTCCCCCGCTGGAGCCGCCGGCGGTGCGCGATAGATCCCACGGATTACTGGTGCGGCCGAACAGCGGGTTGTTCGACTGCCAGTCGCCCAGCATCGTTGCGACATTTGTCTTGCCGACCAGCACGCCGCCGGCCGCCTTCAACCTGAGAACGACCGGGCTGTCTTTTCTCGCCACATAGTCGGCAAAAGGCGGGAAGCCGACCGTCGTCTTCATCCCCAGTGTTTCGTGGGTGTCCTTCAGCGTAAACGGCACGCCGTGCAGCGGCCCGAGAGCGTCGCCGCGCGCCTGCGCTTCGTCGGCCTTCTTCGCGCGAGCGCGAGCCCCTTCCCTGTCGAGCGTGACGACCGCGTTGACCGCCTCATTGTGCCTGTCGATCTCAGCCAAATGCGCGTCCAGCGCTTGCACGGCGGAAATCTTGCGGTCGCGGATCGCGGCAGCCAAGTCTCTGGTGGAGGAAAAGACGAGGTCCATGACCAATGCTCCGGCTTGCTAGCGGCGCCAGCCTCACCAAATGGCGGGCTACGGCGCGTCTTCAAGCCGAGTTCAGCATTCGAGGACAGGTGGTGCTTGATCGGAATTGCGCTGCGAGGGTCTGTTGAGGGGGCGCTGTCCCGCGATGTTGCCGCGATAGCGAGGGAGCTACACGGCCAGCGCCAGTCTTGCCGGTTCCGGCGCAAATGGACGAGTGGTCATGCCGTCTCTGGTAATGGTGACGAAGCTAGAGGGCGGGATCGGCTGCCAGTCGCCGCCATCACGGTCGAAAGGCTCCGACATCAGGCATCGCCCGCCGCCGTTGCGGAAGACGGAGGTGTAGAGCGTCGGCGCGTGGGCATCGGTCGCATAGCGCACCGCATGGAGCGATTCGCCGTCCGACAAGGCGGCGGTAAGCATCAGCGCCGGTTCGAAGCCGGCGCGGCGCGAGGCGTCGATCACCCGCGCCGTAGCGCGCGACACCGCGCCTTGCGGATCGCCCGCCAGACCCTCGTCGATCATCAGGAGAAAGAAAAGTTCGGAATCGGTGGTGCCCTCGCGCCGATCGAAGACATCGTCGGAGAGCGCGTTTTCCAGCGCGCGGCGGATTCTTTCGAAGCCGCCGATCTGGCCGTTGTGCATGAACGACCAGCGGCCGGCAGTGAAGGGATGACAGTTCATGCGGCTGGTGGCGCCGCCGGTCGAGGCGCGCACATGGGCAAGGAAAAGGCTGGACCTGATCTGCCGGCACAGGCTCTTCAGATTGGGATCGGACCAGGCCGGCAGGATGTCGCGATACAGGCCCGGTTCGGGCCGGTCGCCGTACCAGGCGAGACCAAAGCCATCGCCATTGGTCGGCGACTTGGCTTCCTGGGCGCAATGGCTCTGGGCGATCAGCGAATGGCAGGGCGCCGTGACGATGTCTTCCAGGAAAACCGCTTCGCCGAGGTAGGCCGCCCACCGGCACATTCGCTTAATCCCCCCTCAGGCGCGATCCATGAGAGCCGCAGGCTCCTTGATCGCGTGTGTGCCTCTGTTGTGCGTGCGCTCATAGAGCTCGCGAACGATTCGGCTGGCCGTAGTCTCAAACAGAAACGGCAAGAAAGCGTGAATGAGTGCGGCGAACGCTGCCATGAACAGACGCGAGCAGAACCATGCCGCGAAGGCCATATGGCTGAAATAGGTCTCGCCGACCTTGGCCGGGTGAGAGGTAAAGAGCCTTGCAAGCGGTGTCGTCATGGTGGTCCCTCCTGCCGGGAAAAGCCCCGATGCTGAGTATTCTGACACGAGGTTTTGATTGATTAGTCCCAAAATATCCTTGTGTCTGGTCAATTATTGGGACAAACATCCCACATGTCGCTGGAAATCGATGAGATCGACCGAAGATTGCTGGCCGAACTGCAACGCGACGGCACGCTGTCGGTCGACCAATTGTCGCAAAGGGTGTCGCTGTCGCGCAACGCCTGCTGGCGCCGGGTCAAGCGGCTCGAGGAAGACGGCGTCATCACCGGCCGGGTGGCGCTGGTCGATGCCGACAAGCTTGGCCTTGGCCTTTCGGTGTTCATCTTGGTCCGGACCTCCAATCATGATCCCGACTGGCTGCAAAAATTCCGGGCGGCAGTGGGCGGCTTTCCCGAGATCACCGGCGTCTACCGCATGTCCGGCGACCTCGACTATGTCTTGCGCGCCCGCGTCGCCGACGTGAAGGCGTATGACCGGCTCTATCAGCGGCTTATCGCCAAGGTGGCGCTGTCGGATGTTTCGGCCTCCTTCGTCATGGAGGAGATCAAGGAGACGACCATCGTCCCCGTAGAACTGCGCTGAAACGGAACTGCGCTGAAAGAAAGCCGTTGATAGTCTGGCCGCCGAGTTGACTGAATCGGCGTTGATAGCGATAGGATCAGCCTCATGCGCGCAGCCCTCTACACTTCCTCCGTCATCGGTCCGGCCGTCGGCTTCATCAGGCTGCCGCACGGTGAAGGCCTGCCGCTTCCCGCCTATGAAAGCCCGGGCGCCGCCGGCATGGATATGCGCGCCGCAGTGCCGGACGACCGGCCGCTGCTGATCCTGCCGGGAAAACGCGCGCTGGTGCCGACCGGACTGATCCTGGAGATCCCGGAGGGGGTGGAAGGCCAGGTCCGGCCACGCTCGGGCCTCGCCTTCAAGCACGGGCTTACCTGCCTCAACACGCCGGGCACCATCGACAGCGACTATCGCGGCGAGGTCAAGGTGCTGCTGATCAATCTTGGCGACGAGGATTTCGCGGTGACGCGCGGCATGCGGATCGCGCAGATCGTCTTCGCCCCGGTGACGCAGGCGACGGTCGATGAGCGCAGCTTGGCCGGCGGAACGACGCGCGGCTCCGGCGGCTTCGGATCGACCGGCACGGCCTGATGTCGCTACCCAAACTCGTCATCTTCGATTGCGACGGGGTTCTGGTCGACACAGAGAACCTGGCCAATCGGCGCCTCGCCGAATGGCTCAGCGCCGCCGGCTACCCGGCAAGCTTCGAATATTGCCGCAAGAACTTCTCCGGCCGCGCCATGGTCTCGGTGCAGAAGGAAGTCGAGGCGACCGGCGCCAGCCTCGGCGCCGATTTCGTCGACCGTTGGAACGCCGGTCTGCCGGACCTGTTCGCGCATGGCGTCGAAGCCGTCCCCTATGTCAGGCAGTTCATCGAAGCCGTGCACGCTGCCGGCATCGCAACTTGCGTCGCTTCGTCGGCGCGGGTGAGTAAAATGCACATCACGCTCGGCCAGACCGGGCTGCTGCCGCTGTTCGAGCATGCACTGTTCAGCTCGACCATGGTTTCGCGCGGCAAGCCTTTTCCCGACCTGTTCCTGCATGCCGCAAGCACGATGGGCTTCGCTCCAGCCGACTGCATCGTCATCGAGGACAGCGTCGCCGGGACATTAGCCGGCATTGCCGCCGGCATGCGCGTATTTTCCTACTACGGCGACCCGCATTCCGACCGCGACGGCCTGACCGAGGCCGGCGGCATCCTGTTTGACGACATGCGCGAGCTGGCCGGGCTGGTGCCGATCCCCTGATCTGGTCTTCAGGGTTTTATCCGGCTGGACGCGCCAGGCGCCCATGCTAGCTTGCCAATGTTCGACAGTGGGAGGCGCCCAGCCTATGAACTCGATCCTGTTTCGCTTCACCCTCGCCTGCTTGCTGCTGCCGTGTCTGTGGGCCGCGGCCGGCGCGCAGGGCGTCAGCTTCCCGGACCTTGGCAGCACCCTCCCCGGCCACGAGAACACGACCTATCTCGACCTCGCCAGGATGGTCATTCCCGATCTGGCGGCGGACAAGGATGGCTTCTACCGTGGCTCCATGCCGATCGAGATGCGCCATATCGAAGGTGGGGATAGCGGTGGCTCGCCGCCCGAAACGTCGGGCTTTTCCGATGCTGGCGTGCTCCAGATCAGGGCCGGCGGCAAGGAACGGCTGGCCATGCTGTTCGACCTCGGCAGTTCCTCCGACAGCGCAGAGGGCTTTGCGGTGCTGGCGCTCTACGATCTTGCCGGCAAGCCGAGACTGCTCGACGCTGTCAATGTCGCCGTCGACCGGAGCACCTATTTCCGCGATCCGGGCAAGCTTTCGATCGGGCTAGGCGATGACGTCATCATCACCCTGAGCACGCATTTCAATTCGAGCCAGGGCTATGTGAGCACGCCGCTGATCCTGGTCCGCGACGACAGGTTCGAGCTGATCGACATGATCTCTACGTTCGACGAGTCCCTGTGCGCCTACAGGCGCACGCAGGAGTTGGCGTTTCAGACCGTTGCGGAAGGCCAGCCCTATGCGGCCATCAAGGCGACGTTGACCGATGCCACCATGCCGAATGGCGAAAGCTGCGATGATGCGGCGCCCGAGGCTTCCTCGCGCGACATCTCCGTCACCTACCATTGGGACGGGACCGCGTACGTCAAGGGGTCCGACGCACTGGACAAATTGGCAGGAGAGAACGCCAATCGCTTCTGACCCAATCGCATTCGTTTGCCCGGCGGGCAGTGGCGGGATAAAATGCGCTTCGCACTCTGGGGAGCATCCATGGACAAGGGCAAAATCTTTCGCGACCTGCACAGTTCGATCTTCGTCATGCCCAACCCCTGGGACGTCGGCACGACGAAACTGCTGGCCTCCTTCGGTTTCAAGGCGTTGGCGACGACCAGCGCCGGCTTTGCCTTTTCGCGCGGCCTGCCCGATGGCGCGGTGACCTTCGAGGCGATGATCCACCACTGCCGCGACGTGACCGCGGCGACCGGCCTGCCGGTCTCGGCCGACCTCGAGAAGGGCAAGGGCGACAGCGCGACAAGTGCCGCGGAAACTGTCTTCGCAGCCGAAGCGGCAGGCCTCGCCGGCTGCTCGATCGAGGACCACACCGGCGAGCCCGACAAGCCGATTTATGAATTTTCGCATGCCGTCGAGCGCGTCGCCGCTGCAGCGGAGGCGGCACGGGCGCTGAAGCACGACTTCGTCTTCACCGCGCGGGCCGAGAATTTTCTGTGGGGCAGGCCAGACATCGACGACACGATCAAGCGGCTGCAGGCCTTCGAGAAGGCCGGCGCCGACGTGCTCTACGCGCCAGGCCTCGGCGATGTCGAGACGGTGCAAACCGTCTGCTCGGCGCTGACCAAGCCGGTCAACGTCATGGTGAGGCCCGGCTTCACCATCGCCGATCTTGCCCAGGCAGGGGTCAAGCGCATTTCACTCGGGCCCTGGCTGACCAATTACGCCTTCGGCATGCTGGAAACGGCGGCGCGCGAGATCCAGCAGGACGGCACCTTCGGCTTCACCCGCACCGCCATGCCGTTCGGCAAGCTGCAGGCGTTGTTTGCCGAACCCAACGCATGAAGCTCAGCGTCGTCGACATGCACACCGGCGGCGAGCCGCTGCGGATCGTCACCGGTGGTTATCCCAGCATTCCTGCAGGCACGATCCTGGAAAAACGCGCCTATGTGCGCGATCACCTCGATCATCTCAGGAAGATCCTGATGTTCGAGCCGCGCGGCCATTACGACATGTATGGCGCGCTGCTGGTGGAACCCGACCTGCCCGGCGCCGACCTCGCCGTGCTGTTCATGCACAATGAGGGCTATTCGACGATGTGCGGCCACGCCATCGTCGCGCTCGGCCGCTACGCCGTCGACGAGGGGCTGGTGGCGCGGCAGGAGCCGCTGACGACAGTCAACATCGAGGCGCCGTGCGGGCTGGTCGTCGTCTCGGTCGAGGTGCAGGACGGCAAGGCCGGTGCTGTGTCATTCGAAAGCGTGCCGGCCTTTCTGTTCGCCCGCGACCAGCAGGTCGAATTGCCAGGTTACGGGGCGATCGGATTCGACATCGCCTATGGTGGCGCCTTCTATGCGCTCGCCGATTGCCGGCAGTTCGGGCTGGAGTTCGGCAAGAACCGCGTGCGCGATTTCGTCGATGCGGCGACGGCACTGACGGAGAAGCTGAAGAAGGGATTCCCGCTGTCGCACCCCGACCATGCCGAGCTTGCCTTTCTCTACGGCACCATCCTGACCGACGGACAGGACGCATATTCCGATAGCCCAACCAAGAACATCTGCGTTTTCGCCGAGGCCCAGGTCGACCGCTCGCCGACCGGATCGGGCGTCGCCGCGCGGCTGGCGGCGATGCATGCCAGGGGCGAAATCGCCGGCCAGACGCGGCTGTTCGAGAGTATCGCCGGCTCGCGCTTTTCCGGCAGCGTGGCGAGGACCGCGAAAGCCGGGCCGCATGATGCCATCATCGCCCGCGTCGGCGGCCGCGCCTTCTACAGCGGCCGGGCCGAATTCATCGTCGAACCCGACGACGAACTGGGACACGGTTTTCTTTTGCGTTAGCGCCGAACCCAACAAAACGGAACGGAGCGTAACGTTTGGCTACAACCGCCATTCGCAAGCCTGCATCACCAGAACATCAGCACTCCTAAGCCGCTTCCCGCGCCGAGATCGCCTTGTGCAGATGTACCATCATGGCGGCGGCGAACAGCGGCGTCAAAAGGTTGAGCAGCGGCACTGCGAGGAAGGCAGCGACAACCAGCCCGGCGAGGAACACCGTGACGGCATGTTTTTTGCGCAACGCCCGGGCGTCGGCCTCCGGGCGAAAGCGCATCGCGGCGAATTCGAAGAATTCACGTCCCAGCAGATAGCCGTTGACGATGAAGAAGGCGGCGATGTTGATGCCCGGCACCAGCAGAAGCAGCAAGGCCAAAAGGTTGCCGACGATGACGACGCCAAAGAATTTGATCGCCAGCACCAGCGAGCGCAGTGCCGGCATCGCGCGGCCGGGTGGGTCATTGGGATAGTCGGTGCGCTCGACCAGTTCGGCGGCGGCGTCGAGGAACAGGCCGGCGATGATCGCCGTCACCGGCGCGATCAGCAGGGCCAGACCGAAGGCAAGGGCGATGGCGGCGATGATGCCGCCCAACCAGCCGGCCCAGGACGGCAGGCCGGGTATCAGGGACTCCAACCACGGCAAGGCCAGCCACTCGACAAGGCTCGTCAACCCGAACCACAAGGCCACCAGCGCCAGCAAGGTGAGCCCCAGCGTCTTGATGAAAACCGAGCGGAATTCGGGCGAGAACAGCCGGCTCAGGGCGGCGCGGGCGGCGTCGAGTATCATCGCGTTTCAAACCCATATGCAACGCGCCCGTTTTGGGCAGGACGCCCCCCGAGATAGGAAAGGGAAATCATCAGCGCAACTGCTGCTGATAACGCAAGTTACCGCGCAAACACCGGCTTGCGGACAGGAATGGTCATCGCAGCCACGCCGGCGACAACAAGGGCCATTCCCCACCACGCCGTCGGGCCAAGGCTCTCGCCGAGGAATACGGCCCCGATACCGACGCCGATCGGCACGCGCAGATAGGCCTGCGAGGTGGTGCCGACGGAACCCAGCGTATGGATGAGGCGGAAATAAATGCAGAAGGCCAGCGCAGTTGAAAAAACCGAAAGTCCGAGCAGAGCAAGGATCGAGGCCGTTGATGGCGCCAACGCCCAAGGGCGGTCGAACACAAGGCTGAGGGGGACGAGTATCGCGGCGCCGCAAAGCATCGAACCGGCGGCTGGAATCATCGGATCGAGGCCCTTGAAGCCGCGACCGAAAATGGCGGCACCTGCGTAGCAGACCGTCGCCGCGACGACGGCAAGCTGCGCCCACAACTGGTGACCAAGGCCGCCAAGCGCCTGGGTGCCGACGATGAGGCATATTCCAGCTATTCCCGCACCGACGCCGAACAGTTTGCGCATGGTCACTGGTTCGTGGCGCGTGATGAGCGCGGTCAGCAAGAAGGTGAAGATTGGGGACGTCGCATTCAGGATCGTGGCCAGGCCGGCGTCTAGCGAGCGCTCGGCCGAGGCTATCAACGTGAACGGCACAACGCTGTTGAGGCATGCCTGGAACGCGAACCGACGCCAGCTGGCGGTATCGCGCGGCACGGTAAGGCCACGCCAGCGGATGAGGGCGAGAAGAATTCCACCCGCAATCAACGTTCGGGCTGCGATCAGCGTTACCGGCGGGATCGTCTCGACGCCGATCTTGATGGAGGTATAGGAAGCACCCCACAGCACCGCGAGCGCAATGAGGAGCGCCAGCTCGGTCTTCATGTCGGTTTTTGCAGGCATGGCGGGTTCGCAACCTTCGGGGGAACATTGATCGGCGACGCCATCCTTGTAAGCGAGGCACGAAAGAAATGCTTCGATCATTATCCAACCGTGATTGTTGCCTAGGCAAAGCCGCATCAAATCGCTAGACCCGCCCGCGGCCGGCATGCCAGAAAGCCGGTGGTTTTTCGCGGAGACATGATTGATGCCGAACTATGACGTGCTTTGTATCGGTAATGCCATTGTCGACATCATCGCCCAGTGCGACGAGGCATTCCTTGAGACGAAC
>NZ_JBVVQQ010000036.1:0-48451 GCF_055811135.1 Mesorhizobium sp. WSM4817
GTCAAGACTGGTGGTTCTGGTGAACGTCGGCTTCCGGGAAGGAAATTCGGTCCAGGAAGGGCCGCTTCGGGTCAGAACTTGCCGTAGAAGTTCTCCGAACGAAGGCAGACAAGGATTGAACTCAGTCGTTCAGAGTGATTGGATTCTGCCCTAGTCTGGAAAGAGCCGGCCGGCGCCTTCAGCCGAATGTCGCCATAGTCTCAGTGGGAACCTCAACCCACTTGCCGTCCTAGCCGGCCTGCCTGCATCCCTCAGAGCGTCGCCAGCCGCGAATTTGTCATGGTCTTTCCATAAGCTTGACGCAGCGTCCGCTTCTCCTCCAGCGCAATGATGACGCTTGTGGCAAAATCCGTCTTGTACATGACGGCGAGCCGTGTCAGCCCGCCTGGCGTGAAGACGTTGATCTCCAGAAGTTTTTCTCCGACGATGTCGAGCCCAACCAGAAACATGCCATCATTGATCAATTTGGGGCGCACCATCTCGGCAATGCCCAACATCGTGCCCGTTACCTTGACTTTGTGGGCTGTTCCAGCGGCATGGATATTGGACCGGACGTCGCCCTTGGCTGGAACGCGGCGAAAGGCTGCGTAATTGCCGTCGCGCACCAGCGGCAGACCGTTCATCAAGAAAAGACGCACGTCACCAGCCTTGGCCTCCGGAATGTAGACCTGCGCGATGAGATAGCCGTCACCGCTGGCCGCTTCGAAAATCTGGTTGAGGTTGGAATCGGTGGGCGTTGCAATATGGAAGACGTTCTTGCCACCCGATCCTTGGAGTGGCTTGACGATGCAGCCCTTCGAGTGTTTGTCGATAAATGCGCGGATCTCGGTAATGCTGCGCGATATCAGGGTAGCCGGCCTGACCGCCTCGGGAAAAGACTGAAGGTAGAGCTTGCTCTGTGCCTGTCCCAGGCCATCCGGATCGTTGACGACAATCGCGCCGCGAGCCGCCGCGATCCGCCCGAACATAACGCCTGCGTTGGCGGCCCATGGCCGATCGGTGGCGTCCAGCGATGGATCGTTGCGCAGAAACACAATGTCGATATCGCTTATCGCCAAAGTCTTTTTCTGCTTCGCTGCATCCTTCAGGGCAGCATGCAGTCTGTCGGACGTCTTGTAGGAAGCATCCGGCAGAACCGCCACGCTGACAGCCAGACCGTCATCCGGACGCAGTATGAAGTCGCCTGGTTCAACATAGACAACGGAATGACCGCGCTGGACGGCGGCCAGCGCCAACGCTGTCGTCGTGTAGGCGGGCGTCTCGCTCTCAATGGAATTGACAAAGAACGCGATGCGCATCGAGGAGACTCCGCTCAAGTTTCAACCATATCGATCGGACCGATTCCCGCCATCGCTCTCTTGAGACGCGGACGCGCCGCGTCGGAAGAGAGGAACGCGGGCTCGAGGCGCGGCGCCCGCAGCAAGCCGCGCGCGTTGAGTTCCTGGATCGCTCCGAAATCCGCGGCGGAGATCTTGCCGATCCAAAACGGCGTGAGGCTGCCGCCGTCCTTCAGATGATCGAGGATCTGCACCATGCCCCGCAGATAGATGGCGTCCTTTGCAAGGCCCCCGCCTCGATAGACACGCAGAACGACGTTGAAGGCGCCGCGATCGTCGAGACCGAAATCCCTGTGGAGGATGCGGAAGGTCTCCTCGAATGTTGCTCCGTCGAGCATCGTCTGACAGGCGATAACCCTGGCCGCGATCAGCCTCAACCGCGCTGCGGTCATGCCGCCGACCAGATATTCCGCCAGCACGGCCAGTCCCTCCTGCATGCCCTCATAGCCGGCGAGCCCGTTGCGGAAGATGGCGAGCCCCTGCGCGTCACCGTTGAAATAGGTCAGCAGATGGACACCGATCTCGTGACTGAGCAGCGCAGTCAGACGCTCCGGTGGAAGGTTGGTATCGCGTGAAACCAGCAGCCGGTTTCGCGAGACGAGGAGGCCGGCCGGCAGGTCGCCGCGGATCTCCACGGAGGCATCGAATTCGGGATAGGCTGCCCGGTAGCCGGCGATCATGTCTCGCGCGGCCGCGGCGACAGCGTCGGCGCCCAGGCCCTTCTGCCGGGTGGCCGACGCAACGCTAGGCGCCTTTTCGAGAATGGCGCGTGCTCGCGCCGCCAGGCTCGGCTCGACGCTACCATAGAGAGCTCGTCCGAGTTCGACGAAGCGGGGCGTTTCGCGCGCCGCGAGCATCGACAGCTGGAGATCGAGTTCCTGCTGCTTTTGCGAGAGCAGCGTGGTCAGCAGCGGATCTTCCAGATGATCGAGCGAGACCGAATAGAGCTTCCGTTTCTGGCCGGCGACCTCGAACTCGAGCGGCCTGTAGAGCAGCACGGGCACACGCTCGAAGGCGCCTGCCTGGAATTCCAGCCAGGCTGGTTCGGCATTGATCGGTGTGACGGCAAGCAGAAAATCGAATGTCGACGCGACGTTGTCGATCGCCCGATCAGCGCGCACCACTGCGTCGATATAGGCGCGCCGCCCCAGCGAACGATGGGTTGCCGGCTGTTCCAGCCTTGATGCCTTCAGGAAGGCGCTGACGGCCTGAAGCGCGGAATCGACCATGTTGGCGACGACAAGGTCGTGGAGTTCGGGGTAGACGCGCTTGGTGCCAGGCACCCGGTAAATCGGTGCGAAGCGTACCGTCAAGCACGCCGCATCACCGAGATCATCCAGAAGCCGTGCTTCGGCGCGTGTCGTGGGGTTGAGTTCGTCGACGCGGGGCGTGCGGTATTTTGCTTCGCGTGCGGACGCAGCGGTGGCGAAGCGCTTCAGTGCCGCCTTCTCCGCCGCCGTGTCGCCGCAGGCCAGCGCAATCTCGAAGGGCGGCAGGAACGGAACATCCTCGGTCAGGAACCGGTCTTCGGCCAACTCGCCGATGTCCAGCATGAGGAAGGCGCCGCAGTGATCGCGCAGCCTTCGCACCACCAGCCGCGCGGCCTCGCGGGCGAGGCCGATGTCGGCCGCGATCAGATAGGACGCGTTGGCGGAGACGGCATGGAATGCCGCATCCTGATGCGACCCAACATGGACACACAGAAAGGGCAGCGGCCGATCCATGTGCAAACGGTTGCCATTGCCGAAATCGCGGCGGATTGGCTTGCCGTCCCGCAAAAGCGCGTCCAGGTCCGATTCGATTTGCGCCAATGGAGGCGCGGGCTCAACGAGCTTGGGCTTCATCGCATGGCCCGCAGCGCCGACTCCAGGACGGGCACCGTAGACGCCAGCATGGCGCGCAGCCGCTCGATTGTTCCCCAGTCGGGTTCGCCACTCCATTCGTCCATGAAAATCTTCTTGAACTCGACGGCGATGGCACACCCGGTTTCCGGAAAATTGGCATGGACGAAACGGGTCTGTTCGCCCTTGCCCTGGAAGGACACATTCTCGCGCGCATCGATCGGCTCGCCGTTGAGACGCTGGCCGCGAAGCGTCTCGATGAAAGCGTCGACGACCGGTGCCCAGCGCTCGCGGTCCATGGAAGACGTACCGATGTTGATGTCGGGCGCGACGTCACGGGACGTAGGCATAGCCTCCCGTCCGTCGCGCCGGTGATTATAACTATGGACGTCGATGAGAACGAACCTGCCATGGCGCTTCTCGATACCGGCAAGGACACGGTTCAGCTCACTGTAGAAGGCGTCGTGAAAGGAGAGAGACTCCGTAACGGTGTCCTCGTCCGGCTGCTCTCGCCAGACTTTCAGGCCCCAGGACTGGTCCGGCGACCGGTAGACCGCAGCGTCTCGCGCACGGTTCAGATCCACTTGGAAGCGTGACCGATGAACGATGATCTGGGTAGGAAAATCGGCGATGAAACGCTCGGTGAACGGGTCCTCTTCTCTACGACGGTCGGGATCGGAGAGACACATGAGCGATCGACAAGCCCTGCCAACGTCGGTGCCGCTGTGGATAGCTGTACCGACTATAGGCGACTCTCCGAGCTTGATCGTCCAGCCTGCCGGTGATCCACCCGGATCATTGCTGCCCGGATCATTGTTGGAAGTCATCGTGTTCACAGTCCATCGAATGCGTGGAGAGTGTGGACGGTTCCAATTCATCGAACAAGCGATCGTTGGCTCGCCCTGGATCAGCAGGCTGAACCGTCCAAAAACGTCAGCCGAACGACGGCTTCAGCCGAACGTCGCCAGAGGCTCAGTGCGGACCTCGACCCACTCGCAGCGCCGGCTGTCGTGATAGAACGACAGGAAGGGCGGCGGGAACGATGGGTCGGCGAAAGCCCCCACCGGAATGGCGATCAGACCGGGCTGGACATCGATCCGGTAATGGACAGTGGTGCCGCAATCCGGGCAGAAACTGTAGATGACACGGCCGCCTTCGTCGCCAACGCGCGTGAACTCCGCCGCTCGTCCCTGGATCGACACATCATTCTCCGCAAACCGCGCATTGAAGCTGAACACGCTGCCGGTGCGCCGCTTGCAGGCCAGGCAATGGCAGACAGAGACGCGTACAGGCTCGCCCGAACAGGTGGCTGACAGCTGACCGCAGGAACATTGGGCGCGGCGCGTGACCATGGCTGGCCCCTTTCAGCGAACATCAATGGGTTTCGGCATGGGTCCTGAGCTCAGCCCTCTTCTCGTCGGAGACGACGGCAAGATCGAGCACCTTCTGCAATTCGGCCGCATGGCGGAACGACGGCTCGGCCTGGACGCGGTTTCGCACCGCATCGACGAAGCGCTGGTAGTTGGTCGCCACCGTTCCGGCATCGAGAACCTGCCATTTTGCGTTCTCGATGTCCTCGCCCATGCACGCTTTCAGCTCCGAGCCGGTCAGGTTGTGCACGACCTCGATCCCACCCTTGTCGCCATAGATGCGCAGCCGCAATTCGTTGAGGTGGCCGGTTGCCCAGCGGCTGGCATGGACGACGCCAAAAGCGCCGTTGCTGAAATCCAGCGCCATGGTGAAACTGTCATTGGCGTCAAGCTCGTACTCGCCGATCCGGTTGCCAGGCGCCTTGTCGAAGGACCTGAGGCGGCAGAACACATGGTCGATGTCGAGCGCCGCGCCATAGCTGGCGAAATCGAGTATGTGGATGCCGACATCGCCCAGCACGCCATTGGAGCCGTGGCCGCGCGACAGCCGCCACAGCCATTTCGGATCCGTGCGCCAGTCGCCCCAGAACTTGGAGACCAGCCAGCTCTGCAGATAGGATGCTTCGACATGCCTGACCTGGCCGATCTCGCCGGCAAGCACCATGGTGCGCGCCCGCTGCAGCGGGGCGACGTTGCGATAGGTCAGGTTGACCATGTTGATGATGCCGGCTTGCTCGGCGGCATCGGCCATTTCACTGGCCCGCTGGTAATTTTCGGCCAGCGGTTTCTCGCACAGCACCGGCTTGCCCGCCGCGATCAGCATCATGGTCGTCGGATGGTGGATGCGGTCTGGCGTCACGTTCGCCACCGCGTCGAACTTGTCCCATGCGAGCGCGTCTTCCAGCGACGCGAACCGGTTGGGAATTCCGTAGCTGTCCGAAAACTTGTCGACACGCGCGCGGTCCAGATCGACGGCGCCGACCAGTCCGACGCCTTCGATCTTGCTGAACTGCCTGGCATGCTCTTCCGCCATCCAGCCGGTGCCGAGTATCAAAAGACGCATGATTCTTATCCTTAGAATGAGGCCTTATCTTCTTGTTCGATGATGGATTTTTCGAACCGAATCTTCGCGATAGCGGTCTAGCGAAAACCGGCTTCGCCCGCGGCATGGAGCTTTCCGCCGCGCTCGACGATCGGCTCGAGCGCCTTTTCCACCGGCACGTTCGGCGCATCGAGGATGGCTGGATGCGCGCCCTGCGGGTTGTGCGCCCATTTCACCGCATTGCGCAGCACCTTTTGGACATTCGCGTCGTGATAAGTCGGATAGGTCTCGTGGCCGGGCCTGAAATAGAAGATGTTGCCGGCGCCACGGCGATAGGTCAGCCCCGACCGGAACACTTCGCCGCCCTGGAACCAGGAGATGAACACCGTTTCCAGCGGTTCCGGCACGGCGAACTGCTCGCCATACATCTCCTCGTTCTCAAGCTCGAAATACTCGCCGATCCCCGCAGCGATCGGGTGGTTGGGGCTCGTCACCCAGAGCCGCTCGCGCTCGCCGGCCTCGCGCCATTTCAGCGTGCATGGCGTGCCCATCAACTGCTTGAAGATCTTCGAGAAATGGCCGGAATGAAGCACGATCAGCCCCATGCCTTGCCAGACGCGGCGCGCCACGCGCTCGACGACTTCGTCGGCGACAGCGCCATGGTCCTTGTGTCCCCACCACACGAGCACATCGGTTCGCGCCAGACGGTCGGCCGGCAGGCCATGCTCCGGTTGCTCAAGCGTCGCCCACGATACGGAAATTTCCGGGTCGAGCCTCAGCGCGTCGGCGATCGTTGCATGCATGCCCTCGGGGTAGATCCCCGCCACCACCTCATTGGTCCGCTCATGGATATTCTCGCCCCAAACGACAGCGCGTATCGTCATGACATCCTCTTGATCGGTTGAAGCCGCCGCCCCGGTCAGGTCAGTCATAGTATCCTCGGCCGGGAATGAAAACGGTTTCGAGGCTGGCTGCTGACAATTGGCTGGAAGTCGGCGGGACAGCGCCCCCATCTGTCCTGCCGGACATCTCCCCCACTTGGGGGGAGATGGATGTCACGCCGGCTCGGGCTAGCCGCGCACGACGAGGCGTTTGATCTTGCCCTTCTTGAACGCGGCGAGGAAGCTGGCGTAGTCCTTGAAGACGACGCAGCCGCTCGATTCCCCGCGGCGGCCGCGCAGCAGGTAGGTGTGCGCAAGAAAGCCGTCGCGGCCATATTTGTTCTTGCCGTCGATAGGAGTGAGACGCAGCGCCTCCACCCCATGGAAACGCGATTCGCGCAGCCTCAGATCGTAGGTGTGAGGCGGTGTCGGGCCGGCATTCTTGCGATTGGCGTAGCGAGGCTGGTCGGCCATCGAGCCCAGTCCCGAATGCGCCTCGAGCCGCGAGCCGTCCGGCATATAGACGGTTTTCGCCGAGATGTCGTAGACGGCGACGCCGCTGCCGGGCTTGGTGAACAGGTTGCCGAAGACCCCGCCGCCGCCCGCCGGGCTGTCGGGTTTGGCATAGGCCAGCATGTCTGCGGCCTTCGATCGCTTGGCCGGCTTGCCCCGGCTGCCCTGCATGTCCTCTTGCATGCTTGGTTTCGCCGCCGGTGACGAACTCCTCGGGGACAAGGCTGGCGCCCGGGGCATCTCGACCTGCGGCGCGGCGGCGGTCTCCACCTTGTTGGCTTTGGATGGCTGAGACTGGGCCTTGGCGGCCCTCGATGCCTGGACCTTGGGCGCATTGGCCTTGGGTGCCCTAACCTCGGGTGCCCTAACCTCGGGTGCCCTAACCTCGGGTGCCCTAACCTCGGGTGCCCTAACCTCGGGTGCCTTGACCTCGGGCGCCTCGTCCGACTGATCGATTTCCGCCTGCGGACGCCAAGTCGGCAAGGGAACGCTGCCGGGCATTGCGTCCCGCGGCGGCAGCGACGCCATCTGCACCTCGCCCTCTTGCGTGGCAGCAGAATCGGCCGTCGTCGCCTGCGGCAGCACGTCGATCATCGCTTCCGGCAATGCATTCGCCAGCGCCAGCGCCAGCGCCAGCCGGGAGGATCGGTCGATTTCCGCAATCTCGGGCCCGAAGCGCACGGACGCGGGACCATGCTGATCGGCCAGGCGCACCGGCTCCGCAAAGCGCTGGCCCGTCGGCAGACTGACGACCGCAAACGGCGCGGCCCCGCCGGAGGCGCGGGCAAAGGCAGCAGCAATCTTTTGCGGCGATAGCGCCGCATTCGCCACCACGCTGTCGAAGCGCGATTGCGGTGAGATTTCGGCGACAAGCTGCACAGCATCCGGCCGCGCTAACGGCTTGAGACGCGCTACCTTGCCTTCATGCTCGAAGCTCGCAGCGGCCTGCGCGCAGCCGGCATTGCATCGGCCGAGCAGCGACGCCTCACGCTGCCGGCTTGCCAGTGACGGCGCCCACGAATTGGCCCGTGGATTGGCCCGTGAATTGGCAAGTGTGTGTCGGGGATCGGCGAGCGCCATGGAGCGCGGCGCGAGCAGGTTTTGCGGAAGACTGTTGGAGGCGGCGGTGAGCGAAGTTCCCACCGAATGGAGGCCGGCCACGGTCGCAGCCGACCACAGCGCGATCGCAGCGCCAACAACGGGAATCGCTACCCAGCGCAGGCCGGGCCTCATCGAGGGCAATCCACTGTCAGGATTGTCACCCCGGTTATTCGAACGCATCAACGCCATACAACCAAACCTCAATCGGCCTTGCGGCATGCGGGCTCGCAGCCGTCACAATCACAGTCGCCTGGTGCCCCCCGGCACGCTTCACGTCTGTTGCCGATTGAATCAAAAGATGGACAAACTTGGTTAACCAATCCCTCTACCGATCGCCGATTAGGCGAAGGTCTATGTCAAAAAGGCTCCCTCCAAAACTATGAAAATAGCGGAAATGCCCTCTGTATCAGGCTTTGCTGCCCGTTTTTGCCGGCCGAGTCAAGAAACCGAAAGGACTAGGCCGTGCCTGGGCGGGCCTCAGTTAAAGGCTGTTTCGAGTTCGAAAGCGTCGCATCCCCCGTGATCGTCTGCGCGCAGGCTGCGTTGCCGGCGCTGCCTTACAGGTAAATTCGTTTGTGCTAACATACCTTAGTCATGCACATTTGTGCGCGACCAACAAAAGGGAGGATGCGATGGAAACCATGAATCGCAGGTCTGCAATAGCGCTCGGCGTCACTGCCGCCGCGGTAGCGCCTCTATTCGCTTTGGCGAGATCCGCAACGGCCAAGGAGTACGGCCCGAATGAAGGCAAGGAGATTGCGCCCGGCGTCAGACTGGTGGAGGTCGGCACTGGGACCTCCGACATTCCCGCTTACAAGAGCATCTCAATTGTCGACATTGTCTTTCAGCCCGGAGCAGTGGCTCCTGAAGAGGTCATGGACAACGACATGGTCTGCACGATCGCTGCCGGCGAATTCACGATCAAGAAAGCGGACAAGGAATTCAAACTTAGAGAAGGCGACATGTACACTTGCGCCAAGGGCAAGACCGACGGTTCCACCAACACAAGTGCCGTGGTCGGCGTACATCGCATTGCGATCTTGATACCTGCCTAGAACAATTCCAGGAAAAGTGTGCAACGGTTTTCCGCCCGGAATTGCGCAAAAAACAAATAGCTAGAGCGGTTCAGCGAACCGCTCTAGCGCATGACCCGAAAATGAGGCCCGCGTCCTGCGTCGGAGGCGCGGGCCTTGTCATGCCTGCGCAGCCTATGCGGCGCGCTGCGCTTCCATCGGCCGCAAATTCTGGTTCATGCGGAACAGGTTCAGCGGATCATATCGCTGCTTGATTTCCAGCAGCCGCCGATAGTTGCCGCCATAGGCTGCTTCGACCCTGTCGACCTCGTCCCCGGGCATGAAGTTCACATAGGCCGTGCCGGCGGCATAGGGCTTGGCTGCTTCATAGAGGCCCCGCGCCCAGTCGATGCAGGCCTGGTCCATTTCCGGTTCGCGCCAGCGGGCGTGGACATTCATGACGTAGTGCGCGCTGCGTTGCGGAAACGCCGTTGCATCCGCTGTCACCCGGCCCGCGGCACCGCCGACATGGCCGATGAAAATCTCACATTCGGGGCCGGGAAGCCTGGGTATCGCCGCTGTCACGACCTCAACCGCGCTGTCGGAAAGCTCGGTGAAGTCATGGCTCTTCCAATAGTTGCGGGCGCCAGGCGTCAGCAACGGATCGAATGCCTGCTGCCAGCCGGTGAACGGGTTGGGACCGACCACGTCTGCAATCGGTGTGCCGATGGCGCGAAGCCTCTGTGTCGCCTTCTCACCCTCCTGAAGGTCGCCGCAATAGCACATGGCCAGGACCAGCACCTCCTTGCCATGCCATTCGGCCGGCAGGAACGGCAGCGGCGGCGCCTGCCGCATGACCGCCCAGCAGGTCAGCTCATTGGGCGCTGCTTCGAGCGCGGCTCGGTATTCGCGCAACACGTTTTCGGCATCGGCGAAGGGATGAACGACAAGCCCCGACAGCACCTGCGGACCGACTTGGTGGAGCTTGAACTCGAAAGCCGTGACGATGCCGAAATTGCCGCCACCACCGCGCAGCGCCCAGAACAGATCCGGATTTTCGGTCTGGCTGGCGCGCAGCAGCTTGCCGTCGGCGGTAACCACATCGGCGCAGAGAAGATTGTCGATGGTCAGGCCGAATTTCCGCGTGATCCAGCCGAAGCCGCCGCCCAGCGTCAGGCCCGAAATGCCGGTGGTCGAGTTGATGCCGGTCGGCACCGCCAGTCTGAAGGCCTGTGTCTCCGCGTCGACATCGGCGAGCGTCGCGCCAGGTTCCACCCATGCCCGCCGGGTCGCCGGATCGACCCGCACCGACTTCATCTGCGACAGATCGATCATCAGCCCGCCGTCGCAGACGGCGCTGCCGGCGATGTTGTGGCCGCCGCCGCGAACCGCGACGAGCAGCCTGTTTTCCCTGGCAAAATTGACGGCGGCGATAACGTCGGCGGCACCGGCGCAGCGCACGATCAGCCCGGGCCGCCGGTCGATCATGGCGTTCCAGATGCTGCGTGCCTCGTCATAGGCGGCGTCGCCTTCCCTCAGCACGGTGCCGCGCAATTGTGCCGAAAGCGCCTCCAGGGCCGCGGCATCGACCGTTGTCTTGCCAGGTTCAAGCGTGGTGAGGCTCATGCTATCCATGGCTTTCCTCCCGATGTTTTGAGCCGTTTTCCCTCCACCCGTTTCCAAGTCTGCCTTTATATTAGAAGTCGCGCAAGTTCATGATCGCTCTGGCCGGCATTGCGCAACCCGCATAACGGTCAGCTCTCATTGAGCTAAAAGCCGCCGGCAGGCTAAGCCGAAATGAGTGCTGGATCGCTCTAGACGATCTCGTCGGTTCGATCGGAGGAACTACGCAGCGGTCCGCGGAGTTAGGCGTACAGCAACCAGTGCAGAGGAGAACTCTGATGGCACCGCGCAGAAAACCCGACGATCCATCCGAAGGCCCAACCATCGAACAGCAGGATTGGGACGCGATCAAAGGCAGTAAAATTCTACCAGACAGCGTGCCGGGAAACGGCGACATCCGTTACGATCTCGACAAAGAGGCTGAACTGCCCGAGGAAGACGACGACAATCCGTACCAGGACAGCGACGAGGCGCTGCCGGACGACGAAGAGGAACGCGCCCTCTCGCGCAACCCCTCGAGGCAGGATATCGACGAGCCGTGAACGGCAGCAGTTCAATACCGTGGCAGCCGCACGGTTTCGGCCAAATTCCGTGAAAGTTCCTCCAGCGACAGAAAGGCCCGGCGGGGAGGAAGCGCCGGGCCTTTGTCCCAATGCCGTGCGATCGGCTGTCACAGTCGCTAGAGTAGAACGACTGCGCTTCCAACCGTTGCCGGTGGTTGTTGTTCCATTGAAACCGAAAAACATGGCGCGGTTCGCCAGCATTGCTGCTTGGATCGCCTTCGGCCCGACCTTCGATCACGATTTCTGTCTGACGGAACAACTCCAAAAAACGCTCGTTGGATAATCATCGCAACCAGCGATGCAGCTCTAATGGAGACCGACCATGATGAAAAAAATTCTTTCCGCAACCGCACTCAGCATTGCCCTTGCCACTTCGGCGATGGCGCAATCAAACGGCACTGGATCCGGCACCACCGATCCGGGAGCGGCCACCGGGACAGGCACGGGCACCATGGCTCCCGGCACCGATAATGCAACTCCTGCCGATCCAAACGTAACCGGTTCAACCACCGACGGCGGCGACGGCATGAGTGATCGGTGCAAGGACGTAGTGGAGGCCGATAAGAACACTGCCGGTGGCACTGCAACCTCGGATAGAGAGGATTGCCCCGAGTAACGGAGCCAGGGCTTCCTGAAGCCGTGGTGGCGCACCGCGCCACCAGTCAGGCAAAGCCGGGAACCGGCTTTGTCTTGCCGCTCAGTTGCGCACCCAACGTTAGCGCTTGCGGGAAATTCCGGATAATTGCCGCCATCAAGGTGGCGCTGCTTGGACTAACGGCAATCCCGGCAAGTGCGGCGGCGGCGTAGACCCGAGTTGAAAACAGCCTTTTCCAGGCCGCCTCGAAGCGTCTGCCTGCCGTCTCGCGCCCTGCACGCCTGCTCGGCGCGCATGAGAGTTCGCAGGCCAGCAGCCAGCCGGACTGAAGCGCCATCGAGATGCCCTCGGCGATGACAGGGTGAGACTCTCCGGCCGCATTGCCGACGCGAAAGATGTCGCGTTCGTAGCAGGAGCGAATTCCCGGCCGGATCGGACCTGCGGCAAGCCAAGGCCCGTCGGCGTCAGCAGACTCTAGCGCATCCCTTACTCCCCGGCATGATTCCATCAGATGACGGGAGACCGCCTCGGCCGCCGACAAATGGCTCTGGTGTCTAGGGCCAGCTTGTTTGCGCAACTGCGCGAGCATATCGCGCCGAATGCAGCACGAGATCGACAGCCGGCCATGATCCGCCGAAACCATGCCGCCATAACCGCCAGGAAATATCAGCAGGGGCATCAAATCAGGCGCCAGGGACGACCCGGTGAAATGCGCCTTGAAGCCGAACAGGTCCGAAGGGCGGTTGGTCTTTCCAAGCTGGCTGGGCAGCGGTCCTGGCTCCCAGGAGCCGTGTGCGGCGACAATCACCGGCGCGCACAACATCGTCGTTTCGTTTCCGGCTTGAATTCGCACCAATTGCGCCTCGCCATCTGGGTCGATGGCGACGGCGCGGCAAGGCTGAAAGATCTCGACGCCCGCCGATCGCGCCGCCTGCAAAAGCAGACAGTCGAGAATGTCTCGGCCAAGCGCCCGGCCGAAACCATCTTTTTTCTCGCAGGACCCATCTTTCGCGGGAGGCATTGGCGCCTCGACACTCGCATCGCCGGAAAAGAAGCCGACGCGGCGGATTTCGGGGCCGGCATTGGCACGCCAGGCATCGGCGATTTCCAGCTGATCCAGAAGCGCAAGATTGCTTGCCGATATATATTCGCCGCAGACCTTGCGGCGCGGGAACACGCTCTTTTCCACAATAGCCACGGCCCATCCGCGCCGGGCCAGCGTCAGCGCGACGGACGTGCCCGCCGGGCCGGCGCCTATGACGATCGCGTCATGGGTCGACAATCGCGTCATAGGTCATGACCGGCGTTGGCGCCGACGAAAATGTGGGAAAAGAGGCCGGCGCGCCGTTCTTCGACCGGTTTGCCGTTTGCCGCGAGCCAGAGACCGGAAAGCTCGCTGCCGCGAAAGCCGGCACGCACGCTTTGAGCCGCGTCGTTTCGTGTGACGTCATTGGCGCCGATCGCCGGGAGAAGGCGGGTCGCGGCCAATGCCAGTTTGGTCCGCAACGGCTCTGTCGCCAACAGCAACGGGGCCTTCGGCGCCATCAGCGAAAACAGACGCACGAGCCCGGCATCGTCGAAATGATGCAGAAACAGATTGACGGTGATCGCGTCGAACCGCGTGCCCGCATTCTTTCTCGCCCAGTCGAAGACATCGGCGGTGACGCCTTCGACCATCCATCCCAGCCTGTCGAAATCGCCACGCAATTGCGCGGTGATGAGGTCGACGCGGTCGAGCATTACCAGTTCGACCCCAGACCAATGCCCGGCCATGCGCCGCGCCACCGCCAGCATGAAGGAGCCATCGCCGGCGCCGATCTCCAGAATCCGGCGCGGCGGCCCTGGCACAAATTTCTGCAGCAGCGACGCCATGATCCTGGCCTGAAACATCAGCGCGTTGATGCGGCGGAGGTCGCCGCGCGCCGCAAGCGCTCGTGGATCGTCGGCCGCAAGCCCGTCGAGGATTTCCGGCGCAAGCTGGCGGTGCTCCAGGCTGCTCATGACGCAGTTCGGAAAAGCATGGTTTCGGCGGCCAGCCCGGGTCCGAACGACATGCCGCAGCCGAGCATGCCTGGTGGCGCCTTCAACATCTCTTTCATCACGAACATGACGGTCGCCGACGACATGTTTCCATAACGGCGCAACACCTCGCGCGATGGCTCCAGCGCGGTGGGCGCGAGTTCCAGGGCCCGTTCGACGGCGTCGAGCACCGAACGTCCCCCCGGGTGCACGGCCCAGAGGTCGATCGCCTCGGTCGGCCGACCACCGAGGATGGCGTCGTGATTGCTCCGCAACGCGTTATGGATTGCTGCCGGGACCTGGCCGGAAAGAACCATTTCGAAACCGTGGTCACTAATGCTCCAGCTCATCAGATCCCGCCGCTCGTCCGCCACGATGCCGTAGAAGCTTTCGAGCTCGATGCCGTGCGGCTCGGCGGTGACGAGCGCAGCCGCACAGCCATCGCCCCAGAGGCAGAACGACAGCAGCTTTTCCAGTTCGCTGGTTTCCCGCAGATGCATCGTGCAGAGTTCGATATTGACCAGCAGGACCCTGGCCTGCGGATCGGAGCGGACGATGTGGCGGGCAAGCTTGAGGCCGTTGATCGCCGCGTAGCAGCCCATGAAACCGATCATCGTGCGTTCGACCGTGTCCGGCAGGCCACATCGCGCAACCAGCTCCAGGTCGATGCCCGGCGCTGAAAAACCGGTGCAGGTGGTGACGATGAGATGGGTGATGCGGGAAGCGCCGCCACCAAGCTCCAATCCGTCGACGGCTTTTTGCGCGAGAACAGGTGCGGCATGACAGAACATCGCCATTCTCTCGGCTGTTCCAGGAAAGGCACCCCGGATGAACCTCCCGGCCAGATCTGCTGATGGACCTTCGGGGTCGCCGGCAGGTGCAAAGCATGAATAGCGGTGCTCGATGCCGGCAACGTCAACCATGCGTTCGAAAATTCTTCGACGATCGGCCGCAAGCATGGAGGCGGCGAAACGCAGATAGAATTGATGAACCTCGTGCTCCGGCACTGCTGTCGCGATCCGGTTAATATACGCTTTGGCCGGCATATTCGGTCTCCACGGCGTCGCGCACGGTATTTTCTAAAACCACCGCCGGAGGTTGTTTGGTCATCGGCACCAGGTGTCGGGCAGCAGGCATTGAGTGTTGTTGATGAACGTTTCTGAGAACTGATTTCATCCCACCTGTGCTGTTGCCAGGCGATGCTGCGGTTCGCCGGCATGTAGGAACATAGGCTCCATCACCGAGGCGTCCACCGAAGTGCCCTCGCTTCGGGCCGCGGCGCCATTGCTTCCGGCCCTCGGTAGGCGCGGTATTTTTCTGAGCGATGGAACATTAGCGCATACTAACGATTGTAGGGTGACAGCGAATATCTCCCGGATGTTGGCTGCTGGACCGGGATCCCGGTCGGCCCGCGCTCCTCCAGAGGCGCGGGCCTCCGGTCCAAAGAGTAATTGGCGGCTTAGGCTCAGTTTGGAACGAGAACGCCGTGAGCGCGTTCGCCATAATTATCGCGAGCCGCCACAGGCTCGCGGCAAAGATAAAGGAGAGCTGTCATGAACAATATCATCTGGCTGGTCGGGGCCGTCGTTATCGTAATTGCGATACTCAGCTTCCTTGGCCTTCGTTAGGTTCGCCTTTAGCGACGCCTACGCCGAGCAAGTCGTAATTTGGGTCGTCTCTGGAAGCCTGAGGTTTGCAGGCGCAGCAGCTATTGGCGCTAGCGAAACGACCCCGCTCTTTCACCGGCGAAGTTCCTTGCCTGATCCATACTCTCCCAGACGCAGCGCTCACGGCGATGAGCGGTGGCAGCCCGCTTGGCAAGCGGCCGGCTTCAGTTGCTGCCGGACCAGATCGCGACTGGCCGGGTGCGGGCGCCGATTGACGTTGCTGTGCCTTTTCTTCATTCTCCTGTTGCTGCCTGATACGAGATTCAGCAATGAAGCGCAGTCTCGCTTTCGGTGTGATTGTGATCGCCGTCCTCGGCCTGCTGGGCGGCGCCGCACTTTTGATTGCCGGCCAGTCCAGAGTTTCGCAAGATGCGATCCAGTCGTCGGTTACCCGCACCGCTGAATTGATCGACAGCGCCTGGAAGCTGCCCGTGGCTGCCACGTTCGATGCCGACGTCACATGGCAATCAAACGGATCAAGGTGCGGCCCGGCAAGTGTCGCAAACACATTCCGCTCCATCGGCGAGGAGGAGACAACCGAAGCCGAAGTCCTCGCTGGAACCGGAAAGTGCTGGACGGGCTTCTGCATCATCGGGCTCACGCTGGACGAGCTTGCCGAGGTCGCTCGAACGAACACCAAGCGGAAGGTCTCCGTGCTTCGGGATCTGAGCGCCGATGCATTTCGCGAGCACATGAAGCGCGCCAACGATCCCGGCCGCCGTTACATCGTCAACTTTACCCGTGAGAAGATTTTCGGCGCCGGCGTTGGCCATTTCTCCCCGGTCGGAGGATATCTGGAGGCCGAGGACATGGTCTTCGTCCTCGATGTAAACGAGGATTATAAGCCTTGGCTGGTCGAGCGTGAGCGCCTGTTCTCAGCCATGGACACAATCGATAGCGATGGCGACAAAAAGCGCGGCTTGCTGCTGATCGAGTAGCGAAGTCGCAAGCTTTTCGATTGCCTTGCCTTCAATCGACCAGCACAGCGACCACTGCGGTGCAGTCGCCCGCCTTGACCAATCCAGGGAAATGGCGGGCAGCCAAAAGACCCGACATCCTTGCCCTGATCTCCTGAGGTGCGGCACCGGTGCGGCCGATGGAGTGGATGCGCGCCAGGACCTGGCCCTTCTCGACAGGCTCGCCGAGATCGATCATCGTTTCGATCATCCCGTCGTCCTCGGCGAACGAGAAACAATCGCCCGACGGCATGTCGAGCCAGCGGGTCGGCTGCGTCTCGACCGCACCGGCGACAATGCCGGCATGGCGCAGCACATTGAGCACGCCGCGACGGGCGATCCGCACCGTTTCCGCGCGGGAGGTGCCACCGCCGCCAAGCTCCGTGGTGATGAACAGCTTCCCCATCTCCTCGGCGGCAGTGTCGAACATGCCGACCGCGTCGATTTCCAGCATCTTCATCGACCAGGGTGCCGAGAACGCCTCGACCACGGCGAAGCCCTTCGCCTCCAGCACTTTGTCGGGCCGGATATGGGCGGCGCAGAACGGCACGAAGTCGAGCGTCTTGCCGCCGGAGTGGAAGTCGAGCGCGATGTCTGCGCGGGGAAGCAACTCACGTTGAAAATAGTCCGCGATCTTCTCGGTCACCGTCCCGTCAGGCCGGCCGGGAAAGCTGCGGTTCAAATTGCCCTTGTCGATCGGCGAGGTGCGGGTGCCGGCGCGGAACGCCGGATAGTTCATTGCCGGCACGATGATGACCGTGCCGCTGACTTGCTTGGGATCGAGCGTGCGGGCGAGATCGTAGAGCGCCAGCGGCCCCTCATACTCGTCGCCATGGTTGCCGCCGGTGAGCAATGCGCTTGGCCCGCTGCCGTTGCGGATCACGCAGATCGGGATCATCACCGATCCCCAGGCTGAGTCGTCGCGGCTGTAGGGCAGGCGCAAGAAGCCGTGCTGCACGCCGTCGCGGTCGAAGTCTACGCTCGGCGTGATTGGCGATGGGCGAAGGCTGGACATCGGGCTCAATTCTTGACCACCAGTTTGCGCGGCACATTGGCCAGGCACTCGACGCCGGTCTCGGTGATCAGGATGGATTCGGTGATCTCCAACCCCATCGTCTCCAGCCACAGGCCGGTCATGAAATGGAAGGTCATGCCGGGCTTCAGGTCAGTGCGGTCGCCGGGGCGCAGGCTCATAGTGCGCTCGCCCCAATCCGGCGGATAGGAAAGCCCGATCGGATAACCGGTGCGGTTGTCCTTGACGATGCCGTATCTCTTCAGCACCGCGAAGAAGGCGTTGGCGATGTCCTCGCATGTATTGCCGGGCTTTGCCGCGGCCAACCCCGCTTCCATTCCTTCCAGCGTCGCCTTCTCGGCATCGAGGAATTCCTGCGTCGGTCTACCGAGGAACACAGTCCGCGAAAGCGGACAATGGTAGCGGTTGTAGCAGCCGGCGATCTCGAAGAAGGTGCCCTCGCCCGACTTCATCGGCCGGTCGTCCCAGGTCAGATGCGGCGCCGACGCATCGGCGCCCGACGGCAGCAGTGGCACAATCGCCGGATAGTCGCCGCCAATTCTTCCCTCTGGCCCGTCGACGCCGCGCGTGCCGGCATCATAGATCTCGGCGACCAGGTCGCATTTGCGCATGCCGACTTCGATCTTGTCGACAATGCGCTGGTGCATCGCTTCGACGATGCGGGCGGCCTTGCGCATATAGTCGATTTCGGTCGGGCTCTTCACCGCTCGCTGCCAGTTGACGAGTGCCGTGGCGTCGACGAACCGGGCATTGGGCAGATGTTTCTGCAGCGAAGCGAAGGCAGCGGCCGAGAACCAGTAATTGTCCATCTCGACACCGATGCTGAGCTTGCCCCAGCCACGATCGGCCAGCACCTGCGAGAGAAAATCCATCGGGTGGCGTTCGGTCGACTGCACATAATGGTCGGCATAGCCGACGATGTTGTCGTGCGCGAGATAGGCGGTGCGCTTGGCGCCGTTGGCGTCCTGGCCGCGCCCGTACCACACCGGTTCGCCCGACGGCGGCACGATGACGGCCTGGTGCACGTAGAACGACCAGCCGTCATAGCCGGTCAGCCAGGCCATGTTGGACGGATCGCTGACAACAAGCAGATCGACGCGCTCGGCTTCCATGGCCTTCCGGGTCTTGGCGAGGCGATCCGCATATTCGCCGCGCGAGAATTTTAGATTGGGCTGCATTGTTCTTGGTCCTCGTTTGTTGGGCCTTGCGGCCGGCATCAGCTTTCGAAAATCGTACCCGTCTTGGCCGCCCGGGCACGGTCGCGGGCGAGCGTGGCGATCGCCGTGTCCTGCACGCCGGTGCCGGTGAGGTCGGCGATGGTGATGTCGCTGGCCGAACGGCGGCCATGTCTATCGCCGGCGATGATCTGGCCGAGCTCTGTGATCTCGGCATCGGCTGCCATCACCCCCGTCGCGATGGCATGATGCAATTCGCCCAGCAGCCGCGTCTGCTTCGCGCTGTCGGCGACGTAGAGATCGGCCATGCGCAGGATCGCCGGCGCGATCTCGTTCTTGTGCTCGGCGTCCGAGCCCATAGCGGTGATGTGCTGGCCGGCCGAGACGAAGCCGGCCTTGATCAGCGGTTCGGTCGACGGCGTCGTGGTGACGATGATGTCGGCGCCGGCCGCCGCCTTTGCCGCGTCGGGCTCAGCATGCACGACGATGCCCAGTTTTTCGCGCAATGCATCCGCCGCGGCTTCGGCCTTCGCGGCATCCCTCGCCCAGATCCGCGCCTCGGCGATCGGCCGCACCAGCATAAGCGCCTCGAGCTGCAGTCCAGCCTGGACGCCGGCGCCGAAGATCGCGGCGACAGAGGAGTCGGTTCGCGAAAGATGTTTCGCCGCGACCGCTCCGGCCGCGGCCGTGCGGATGTCGGTCAAATAGCCATTGTCGAGCAGCAGCGCCTCGACCAGCCCGGTTTTTGACGACAGCAGCACCATCATGCCGTTGACGCTGGGCAGGCCGAGCTTCGGATTGTCGAAGAAGCCGGGACTGATCTTGACGGCAAAACCGTCGATGCCAGGCACATAGGCGGTTTTGACGTCGACCTCGCCGCGATGCTCGGGAATGTCGAGCCGCAGGATCGGCGGCATCGCCACCGGCAAGGTGGCAAGCGCGCGGAACGCATTTTCGACGCAGGCGACGGCATCGAGATCGAGCTTCACGATCGCGCGCAATTCGGCTTCGGTCAGTATCGTCATCCGGCTCATGCGGCGCTCTCCTCAAATGCTTCGCCACAAACGACTTTCCTGTGCAGCGTCATGTCGATATTGCGGCCCGACAGAATGAGCACAGTGGGGCCGCTCGCCCTGACCTTGCCGGCAAGCACGGCGGCGATGCAAACCGCGCCGGCGCCTTCGACGATCTCGCGCTCCTGTTCATAGGCGTGGCGGATGCCGGCGGCGATCTCGTCCTCATTGAGCAGGATAACATCGTCGAGCAGGTCGCGGCACATCGAGAAGGTCAGCCGATTGTCGAGGCCGATACCGCCTCCGAGCGAATCCGCCAGCGTCGGCAGTTCCTCGACCAAGACCGGATGTCCGGCATCGAGGCTTGCCTTCATCGCCGCACCCCGCGCCATCGAAACGCCGATGACCTTCGTGCCGGGGCTGACGCCCTTCACGGCAGCGGCGACACCCGCCGCCAGCCCGCCGCCGGACAGCGGCACCAGCACCAGGGCAGCGTCAGCAACCTGCTCGATGATTTCCAGCCCAAGCGTGCCTTGCCCGGCGATGATATCGGGATGGTCGAAGGGCGGCAGCATGATCAGACCGTCTTCCGCGACCAGCCGGTCGACCTCCTGCTGCGCATCGTCCTGGCTGTTGCCGACGATGCGTATCTCGGCGCCGAGCCGGCGGATTTCGTCGAGCTTGTTCTGCGGCACCAGTCGCGACATGCAGATCGTCGCACGCATGCCTTCGAGCTTCGCCGCGTGGGCCAGCGCCCGGCCGTGATTGCCGGTCGAAGCGGCGACCGCGCCGCGCGCCTTCTCCTCGGCGTTCAGCGAAGCGATGGCGTTCGAGGCGCCACGCAGCTTGAAGCTGCCGGTGGTCTGCCGATGTTCGAGCTTGAGATAAACGGGCGCGCCCAAGTGCCCGGAAAGACTCGGGGAAAGCACGGTCGGCGTGCGCTCGACCTTGCCTGCGACGCGCTCGCGGGCGGCGCGGATATCCTGAAGGGTTACAGACATGCCTGTTGCCAGAGGGGGGTGCTCGCTCATGCCGGACATCGCCTCATTGTCTCAACAGGGTCATCAGACGGCCGAATTCGGCGCGCGGCTCGTCGTCGCCGCAAAGCCGCAGGCAGTTCCAGGCGGTCGCCTGGTTGCTGGTCACCACCGGACGGCCGATCGCCTCTTCCATGCCGACGACGGCAAGTGCGGCCCGCAGCGCCGTGCAGGAGACGAACAGCGCGTCCGCTTGCGCATCAGTCGCCTCGCGCGCCAGATCGACCAGCGTGGCCGGTGCAATCCGCGCCATCTCGCGGTCGTCGTCGAAGCCGAGACAGGTGAAGCTGGCGATCTCGAAACCGTGCGCCGCGAAATAGGCGGCCATCGGCCGGCTGGTCTCGACAGTATAAGGAGTGAGAATACTGATCGTCCTGGCGCCCAGCGCCTTCAAGCCGCGCACCCCTGCCATCGGCGGCGTAACCACGGGTACGCCGGGCTTGGCCGCCTGCACCGCCGCCTCGATCTCGGCATCGCCGATGACGACCGAGGCCGAGGTGCAGGAATAGCAGACCGCGTCGAGCGGCTCATCAGGCAGGATGAGCGCGGCGCCCGCCGTAAGCGACGGCTGCATCTTGCGCAAATTGTCCGGCGTCGTCGGATTGGCGTAGGGAATGCGCGCGACATAGACGCCGATCCGGTCGCTTGCCACTATGCGACGAAAATCCGGTTCGGTCGTATGGTCGGTGGCAAGGATAATCAGGCCGACGCGCTTTTCCAGCGGACGCGCGTCGAGCGCCGGCCGTGTCGAGTGCAAGCGGATGTCGACTGGAGCGGTCACCATGCGCTCCTTGCCAACGGTTTGGTCGAAGGAGCTGTCATTTTTCAATGCGCCCGTAGCGGCGTTCCAGCCAGCGCAGCAGCACGACCGAGAACAGGCTGATGACGAGGAAGAAGGCGCCGACCAAGGTCATCGGCTCGACATAGCGGTAATAGGTGTTGGCGACGCTCTTGGCCTGGTTCATCAGTTCCAGCACGGTGATCGCCGAAAGCAGCGGCGTCTCCTTGAACATGGCGATAAAATAGTTGGCAAGCGCCGGGATCATCGGCGGGATAGCCTGCGGCATGATGATGTGGGTCCAGGTCTGCCTGGCGTTGAGATTGCAGGCCTTGGCGGCTTCCCACTGGCCGCGCGGCACATTGTCGATGCCGGCGCGATAGACCTCGGCCGTGTAGGTGCCGTAATGCAGCCCGAGGCCGATGACGCCCGCCACCAGCGGCGGCAGCAGGATACCGATGTCCGGCAGCACGTAGAAGATGAAATAGAGCTGCACCAAGAGCGGCGTGCCGCGAATGAACTCGGCAAGGAAGCCGACGCTGCGCGACAAGCCCTTGTTCGGCGAGCGCCGCGCCAGCGCGATGGCCAACCCCACGATCGCGGCCAGGACCGAGCCGAGCAGTGTCGCCAGGATGGTGATCTTCACGCCCTCGATCAGGGTCGGCATGATCTCCCAGACGAAATTCCAATCCCACTCCATTACGAGGCCCGATCCATCAGACGCGCACCCCGTCGAGGCCGCGCGCCATGCGGCGTTCCAGCGAACGCACACCCCAGGAAATGATCAGCGCAAGGGCGAAATAGATGACGAGAATGGTGGTGAACGGCACCAGCGTGTTGCCGGTCTGCGAGCGTACCACCTGGGCCTGGAAGGTCAGGTCGGTGAGCGAGATCAGCGAAACGACGGCGGTGGCCTTGAGCAATTCGATGGCGTTGTTGCCGAAGGTCGGCAGCATCACCAGCAGCGCCTGCGGCAGGATGACATGGCGCATGGCTTGCCAGCGGCCGAGATTGACCGCGATGCAGGCCTCGTACTGTTCGCGGCCGATCGACTGGACGGCGCCGCGCACCACCTCCGCGCCATAGGCGCCGACATTGAGGCCAAGCGCCAGCACGCCGGCCTGCAGCGGCGTCAGCGAAATGCCGATGAAGGGCAGCACGAAATAGGCCCAGAACAGCTGCACGAAGATCGAGGTGCCGCGGAAGAATTCGATATAGGCGGTGGCCAGCGCCCGAATGGCGAAAAAACGCGACAGCCGCGCCAGCCCGGCGAGAAAGGCCATGATTAGGGCAAGCACCGACCCCATCAGCGTCAGCTCGATGGTAACAAGCGCTCCCTGCAATATCAGGCCGAAATAGCCGGACCATTGGGTCATGAAGTTCGAATTTCCAGCGTTTTACGGTTACAGTCTTGGCATCTTCTCCCCGTTCACGGGGATAAGATGCCGGCAGGCAGATGAGGGGCAGAGCCAATTTGGCAGAACTGGCGCTGCCCCTCATCCGTCACTTCGTGACACCTTCTCCCCGTGAACGGGGAGAAGGAAAAAGGCGCCTATTTTGCCGAGCAGAGCTTGTCGCGGCTCGTCGACATCGCCGCCGCGGCCGAAAAACCGTAGGGCTCGATGATCTTGGCGAATTCGCCGGACTCCTTCAGCTTGGCCAATTCCACGTCATAGGCGTCGCGCAGCGCCTCATCGCCCTTCTTGAACGCCGCGCCGTCGCAATAGACCGGCGCGCCGACCACCGGGGCGACGACTTCGAGGTTCGGATCGTTGGCCTTCTTGACCAGATCGTTGATCGACAGCACCGGCAGGGAATAGGCGTCGATGCGGCCGTCCTGCAGCATCTTCAGGCCGCTCTGGCCGTCCGGCACGACGATGACGCGGTCACGCGGCACGCCGGCAGTGAGCGCCAGCTTCTCCTCGGTGCCGCCGCCCGGCGCCCCGATCGTTGCGGTGGCATCCTTGGCGACATCCTCATAGCTCTTGAAGCCCTTCGGGTTGCCCTTCTTGACCAGCATCGCCTCGGCGTCGCACAGCACCGGCTCCGAATAAGCGACCGCCGCGCAGCGCTCCGGTTTCATGAACAGGCCGGCGGTGACGACGTCGAAACGGCCGGCCTGCAGGCCAGGGATCATCGCGCCATATTCCGAAATCGAGGCGACGATGTCGTTGACACCAAGACGCTTGAAGATTTCACGGGCCACATCGGGTGCCGCACCCGAAACCTTGCCGTCGGCCGCAACCGCCGTATAGGGCGGCTCGTTGGCGATGGCGACACGGGCGAAGCCCTGTGCCTTGAGTTCTTCGAGCTTGCTGTCGTCGGCCGATCCCGCGGTCGAAGCGGCCAGGATTGCGGTCAGCGCAACACCGGCGACGCCGGCCAGAATGCCAAGTTTCTTCATTGTTCCCAACTCCTTGTTTCTCTTTTGGTTTGGTCGTTCCACGGGACGGCTTCGCCGCCCTGGGAGGACGGCGCTGCCGCCCGGGGCATGGCAGTCAGACGCGATGTCCGGCCGCGATGATCTTCTTCAGGAAAGCTTGCGTACGCTCCTGCTTGGGGTTGCGGAAAATCTCGTCCGGCTTGCCTTCCTCGACGATCTTGCCGCGGTCGAAGAACAGAACCCGGTCGGCGAAATCATGGGCAAAACCCATTTCGTGGGTGACCAGCAGCATGGTCATGTCGGTCTCGGAGCAGAGCCGCCACAACACGTTCAGCACCTCCTCGACCAGTTCCGGATCGAGCGCCGATGTCACCTCGTCGAACAGCATGATCCTGGGCTGCAGCGCCAAGGCGCGAGCGATGGCAACGCGCTGCTTCTGCCCGCCGGAAAGCTGCGCCGGCATCGCTTTCGCCTTGTCGGCCATGCCGACCATATCGAGCAGTTCCATCGCCCGTTTTTCGGCGGCGGCGCGCGGCATGCCCTTGGTCAGGATCGGCGCCAGCGTGACGTTGTCGATGACGCTCTTGTGCGGAAACAGGTTGAACAGTTGGAAGACCATGCCGATCTTCTGGCGCATTCTTGCCAGATGCCGTTCGTCGGCGGGCAGCAACTGGCCGTTGCGCTCCATGTGGTAAAGCTGCTCGCCGTCGATCTGGATGTGGCCGCTGTCGATCCTCTCCAGCGTCATCAGGATGCGCAGGATCGTCGTCTTGCCGGAGCCGGATGGGCCGATCAGCGCCAGCTTCTCGCGCGGCATGACCTGCATCGACAGTCCGTCCAGCACCTTGAAGGTACCGAAGCTTTTCGAAATGGCGTCGATCTTGATGATGGGCGCGGACAAAGAATTCCCCCGTGCTGGAGAAGCTGTGCCTTAACGATGCGGAACGCGCCAAATCATGTCAATCAGGAAAATAAACTCATGACAATGTTTCTGACTCCGTAGAATTTCGCGGCAATGCTTGCCTAGATCGCCAGCAGCAGATGCTCTGGGTCGCCGAGCAGAAGTTTAGTGACAACACTGAGGCCGGCGCGCAGTTCCCCCTCGGTTGTCGAGCCCAGCGAGATGCGCACTGCCGGCTGCCAGGGCGCCGCCGAGATGCGGAACGATGTGCCTGGTGCGATCGCCACGCCCTGCAGGCGGGCCTGTGAGACGAAGCCCTCCTCGGCGCGGTCGCCGGGCAGTTCCAGCCACAGATGCAGCCCGTCGCGATGGACGCGGTAGTCGACCCCGGCAAGCACCTGGGCGGCGATCTCCTGCCGTCGCCGCAGCGCCGACCGTTGCCAGCGGACGAGTTCCATCGCCGTGCCGTCGGTCACCCATTTTGTCGCAATCTCCGCCACCATCGGCGTCGCCATCCAGTTGGAGACGAGATGCCGGTTGGCGACGGCAGCGACATAGCGGTCGGGCGCCGCGAGATAACCGATGCGCAGGCCTGGCAGCACGATCTTGGTGAAGGAGGTGACGTAGAGCGTGCGCTCGGGCGCGAAGGCGGCGACCGGCGGCGGACGGCCCTCGACCAGCGGCCCGAGCACGTCGTTCTCGATGATGGCGATGTCGTGCCTGCGCGCCACCGCAGCGATCTGCTCGCGCCGCGCGGCATTCATCAATGTTGCAGTCGGATTGATCACCGAGGGCTGCACGAATACCGCGCGGATGTCGGAAAGCCGGCACGCCTCGTCGAGCGCCTCCGGGATCAGGCCGTTGTCGTCGATCGGCAGGCCCTCGAGGTTGAAGCCGAGATAGCGCGCCAGCGGGATCAGCGTGTGATGGCCGATCGCCTCGGTGGCGACGGTCGAACCCGGCGGCGCCACGCTCATCAGCGCCACCGTCATGCCGGCCGTGGCGCCGTTGGTCAGGCTGACATTCTGCGCCGACACGTCGAGACCGCACAGCCGCAGCCATTCGACCGCCACTGCACGGTGGCGCGGAAACACCATGTTCGGCCGAAACGACAGCGCCGAGGTCGACGGCAGGTTCTCGGCGAGCCAGCCCAGCGCCTGCTTCAGCCTCTCCAGATGCATCGGCTCGCAGACCGGCTTCAGGATCGACAGATCGATGACCTCGCCAAGGCGCTCCGGCAGATAGGGCGGCTCCGGCTCGCGGCGCTGCGTCTGCACGAAGCTGCCGCGGCCGATCTCGCCGGAGACCAGGCCCCGGCGGATCAGTTCCTCATAGGCGCGGCTGACTGTCTGCACCGAAAGCTTCAAATCGTCGGCCAGCCGGCGATGCGTCGGCAGCCGCGCGCCGTTGGCCAGCCGTCCGTCATGAATGGCGCGCGCGAACTGGTCGGCGAGCGATTGATAGGCCGGCCGCCGGATATGCGCGGGATCTGGACGCCACAATGTCATGACATATTAGAGATCGAAATCAGTGCAATTGACAATCTAAATAATGCGCCGTCATGGTGTCGCGGAAAAAAGTGGACGCTCATGGCCGCATTGAGACTGGATCAGATCGACCTGAAAATCCTCGACGCGGTTCAGCGCGACGGGCGCATCACCAAGCTGGCGCTCGCCGACAAGGTCGGCCTGTCGCCGACGCCGTGCTGGATGCGGTTGCGCAAGCTGGAAAAGGCCGGCATCGTCTCCGGCTATCACGCCAGGGTTGCAATGCGCGCCGTCGCGCCGGTCGCCACCGTCCTGATGGAGGTGACGCTGGCCAGCCACCGCCAGGCCGATTTCGACCGTTTCGAGCGCGTCATCCGCGACGTCCCCGAAATCGTCGCCTGCTGGTCGGTGGGCGGCGGCGTCGACTATCTGCTGAAAGTGATGGCGCGCGACATCGACGCCTATCAGCGGCTGGTCGACGCCCTGCTGGAACGCGAGATCGGCATCGACCGCTATTTCACCTACATCGTCACCAAGACGGTGAAGGAGGAGGTCGCCTTGCCGGTGGCCGATCTGTTGCCGACGCCGTCGTGAGGTCTGAGCAAATCGCAAAGAGCCCCTCATCCGGCCGCTTCGCGGCCACCTTCTCCCCGGCGGGGAGAAGAGAAAGGTGCCGGCGCTGCGATCTCCTCTCCCCTCGGGGGAGAGGTCGGATTGCCCCGAATTGCCCTTTGCAATTCGGTTGGCAATCCGGGTGAGGGGGCACTTCCTCGATGAGATAGCCCAGCCTATAAGCTGAACAGATTGTCTGCCCGAGCAGCCCAATAGAGACAATCTCTCTACGCGTGCGCTCCGAAACAGCCTCTCTGTCTGCGCCGCGCGCATAGTCTCTCCGCATCACTGCGAACCGGGAGACCTCGAACATGTCCGCGCATTTTGCCCGCCCACAACGCCACGAAGCGCTTGACCGGCTCGCCGACCGCCGGCTGCTGCGCCAACTCGCCTATGTCGACGGCCACTGGACGGCGAGTGACGCCGCCGAGAGTTTTGGGGTGACCGACCCTGCTACAGGCGCCACCGTTGCCTGGGTTGCCGCGCTCGATGCCAGGCAGACGAGCAAGGCGATCGACGCGGCGTCGCGCGCCTTTCCCGCCTGGCGCGCGGCTCTCCCACAGGAACGCTCAAGAATCCTGCGAAAATGGTTCGATCTGATCATCGCCGCCAAGGACGATCTGGCGCTGTTGATGACGCTCGAACAGGGCAAGCCTCTCAAGGAATCGCTTGGCGAGATCGACTACGCCGCCTCCTTCGTCGAATGGTACGCCGAGGAGGCAAAGCGCCTCAACGCCGAAAGCGTCACCAGCCATTTGCCAAACGCCGAGATGATGGTACGGCGCGAACCGCTCGGCGTCGTCGGCGTCGTCACGCCGTGGAATTTTCCCGCAGCCATGCTGACCCGCAAGGCGGCGGCCGCCCTTGCCGCCGGCTGCACCATCGTCGCGCATCCTTCGTCGGAAACGCCGCTGTCGGCACTGGCGTTGGCCGAGCTCGGCGAACGCGCCGGCCTGCCGGCTGGCGTCTTCAACGTTCTCACCGGCAAGGCTTCGACCATCGTTGGGCGGATGTGCGAAGATCCACGCGTCCGCGCTATGAGCTTCACCGGCTCGACCGAGATCGGCAGGCTTATCGCCGCGCAAAGCGCGCCGACGATGAAGCGGCTGGTTATGGAGCTTGGCGGTCACGCGCCGCTGATCGTCTTCGCCGATGCCGATCTCGACAAGGCGGTGACCATCGCCGTCGACGCCAAATTCGCCACTTCCGGCCAGGATTGCCTTGCCGCCAACCGCATCTATGTCCAGCGTCCGATTTATGATCGTTTCTGCGCCGCCTTCGCCAGGCGCATCGAGGCGCTGCGGACCGGCAATGGCCTGGCCGATGACATCGACATCGGGCCGTTGATGCATGAGCGCGGCATCAAGAAGGTCGAGGAGCAGGTCGCCGATGCGCTCGCCCATGGCGCGCGCTGCCTCACCGGCGGCAAACGCGATTCTGCAGGACCGCTGTTCTACCGGCCGACCCTGCTCGCCGATGTCACCGACGACGCGCTGATCATGCGCGAGGAGACTTTTGGTCCGGTCGCCGCGGTGACGACCTTCGACAGCGAAGACGAGGTCATCGCCCGCGCCAACGCCACCGAATTCGGGCTCGTCGCCTATGTCGTCACCGAGAACGGCGGCCGCCAATTGCGCATGGGCCGCGCGCTCGACTACGGTATGGTCGCCATCAACCGCGTCAAGATCACCGGCGCGCCGATCCCGTTCGGCGGCGTCAAACAGTCCGGCATCGGTCGCGAGGGCTCGCGCCACGGGCTCGAAGCCTTTACCGATCTTAAATATCTCTGCCTGGACGTGGCGTAAGGTGTATCGACATTCAGGTGATGCCGGTCTGCAAATGGCGGCGTCCTGCGCTTCCGGTGCTCCGTACGAAAAGTACGCTCCGCTCCGGTTCTCGGAAGCCACTTCGACTCGGCCTAGCCTGAATCTCGACACACCTTAGGCCGCGTCGGGACCATCTTTCTCCAAGGAGTTAAAAAAATGCTCGACCAGTCCAACGAACTCGCCGCCTGGGACCGCGACCACTTCTTCCACCCCTCGACCCATATGGGCACGCATGCACGGGGTGAATCGCCGACCCGCGTCATCGCCGGCGGCGAAGGCGTCACCATCTGGGACAATAACGGCCGCAAGAGCATCGATGCCTTCGCCGGGCTCTATTGCGTCAATGTCGGCTATGGCCGCCAGAAGATATCAGACGCCATCGCCGCCCAGGCCAGGAACCTTGCCTATTACCACGCCTATGTCGGCCACGGCACCGAGGCGTCGATCACCCTTTCCAAGATGATCATCGAGCGCGCCCCACAAGGCATGTCGAGGGTCTATTTCGGCCTCTCCGGTTCCGACGCCAACGAAACCAACATCAAGCTGATCTGGTACTACAACAACGTGCTCGGCCGTCCCGAGAAGAAGAAGATCATCTCACGCTGGCGCGGCTATCACGGCTCCGGAGTCATGACCGGATCGCTGACCGGGCTCGACCTGTTCCACAACGCCTTCGACCTGCCGCGCGCGCCGATCCTGCACACCGAAGCGCCCTACTATTTCCGCCGCGCCGACCGCTCGATGAGCGAGGAACAGTTTTCCCAACACTGTGCCGACAAGCTCGAAGAGATGATCCTGGCCGAGGGCCCGGACACGGTCGCCGCCTTCATCGGCGAGCCGATCCTCGGCACCGGCGGCATCGTGCCGCCGCCCGCTCTGTACTGGGAAAAGATCCAGGCGGTTCTGAACAAATATGATGTGCTGCTGGTCGCCGACGAAGTGGTCACCGGCTTCGGCCGGCTGGGCACCATGTTCGGCTCCGACCACTACGGCATCAAGCCCGACCTGATCACCATCGCCAAGGGACTGACCTCGGCCTATGCGCCGCTGTCGGGCGTCATCGTCTCGGATAAGGTCTGGCAGGTGCTGGTCCAGGGTTCGGACAAACTCGGCAGCATAGGCCATGGCTGGACCTATTCGGCGCATCCGATCTGCGTCGCCGCCGGTGTCGCCAACCTGGAACTGATCGACGAGATGGACCTGGTGACCAACGCCGGTGAGACCGGCGCCTATTTCCGCGCCGAACTGGCGAAAGCCGTCGGCGGCCACAAAAATGTCGGCGAGGTGCGCGGCGACGGCATGCTGGCGGCAATCGAATTCGTCGCCGACCGGGACGACCGCGTGTTCTTCGATGCCGCGCAAAAAATCGGGCCGCAGGTCGCGACCGCACTTGCCGAGCGTGGCGTCATCGGCCGCGCCATGCCGCAAGGCGACATTCTCGGCTTCGCGCCGCCGCTGTGCCTCACCCGCGAAGAGGCGGACATCGTCGTCTCCAAGACAGCGGATGCGGTGAAGGGCGTGTTTGCCAGCATCTAATTATCGATCTTGGTGCCGCCCCTCATCCGCCTGCCGGCACCTTCTCCCCGTGAACGACGAGGAGAAGGGACAAGCTCCAGCGCTGGCGACCCCCTCTCCCCGTTGTTCACGGGGAGAGGGTAAGGGTGAGGGGCAGCGCGAACCTGGAATATCTGGAAGCAACATCAATGACCTCCAAAGCCCTCCCCGCCACCATGGCAGCCGTGCAGCTGACCGGCCACGGCGGACCGGAAAAGCTCGTCTACCGCACCGACGTGAAAGTGCCCTCGCCCGCCCCAAGTGAAGTGCTGGTCAAGGTCACTGCTTGCGGCATGAACAACACCGATGTCTGGGTGCGTCAGGGTGCCTACGGCACGGAGGAAGATGCTGCCGCGGTATCGACCTGGCGCCGCCAAGGCAACACGCTGACCTTCCCGCGCATCCAGGGCACCGACACCGTCGGCAACATCGTTGCCGTCGGCGAGGGTGTTTCTTCGGCCCGCATCGGCGAGCGGGTGATGGTCGATTTCTCCATCTACAACCGCGACGATGATTCACTCGCCGACATCGACTATATGGGCCACGGCCGCGACGGCGGCTATGCCGAGTACCAGACCGTGCCGGCCGAGAACGCCCATGTCGTCGCCACCGACCTGACCGACGTCGAACTCGCCACCTTCTGCTGCGCTTACCTTACCGGCGAACAGATGCTCGAACGCGCCGCATTGAAGGCCGGCGAGCGCGTGCTGGTCACCGGCGCGTCGGGCGGCGTCGGCTCCGGCATCGTGCAGTTGGCGCGGGCGCGCGGCGCCATTCCCTATGCCGTCGTCGGCAAGGGCAAGGAACAGGCGGTGCTCGACATCGGCGCCGAAGCGGTGATCACCCGTGGCGTCGCCGATCTGCCCGCCGCCGTCAACGACGCAACCGACGGCCGGCCGATCGACGTGGTTGCCGACCTCGTCGGCGGTGCGATCTTCAACGACCTGTTGCGCATCCTTCGGCCCGAGGGCCGCTACACCACCGCCGGCGCGATTGCCGGCCCGGTCGTGCAACTCGATCTGCGCACCATGTATCTCAAGCAATTGCAGCTGCACGGCTCCAGCCAGGGCACACGACACGATTTCCGCCGAATCGTCCGCTACATCGAGGAGAAGAAGATCCGGCCGCTGGTCGGCGGTGTCTACAAACTCTCCGATTTCCACCGTGCCCAGGCGGATTTCATTGCCAAGGACTTTGTCGGCAAGCTGGTTGTCGTGCCTGATGCCGTTGCGGATCGTCGATAAGATGAAGCACGTAGTCTCTGCATAGAGAATTTGGTTCTTTGACTGAGCCTGAAAAGGCTGTGGGTGGTCGCTGCCCGACCAGACTGCAGCCGATCTCCAACGCTGGCGATTGGCATAAGCCTTCGCATTCCAGCTAGTTTCCGTCCATAATGCTGCGGCTCAGAATAAAAGCGCTCTGTAGCGATCCTTCGCGCCCCCTCTGTCCTGCCCTCTTTGCCAAAGTTTGCCCCACTTGGGGGGAGATTGGCAGCTTCGCGGACAGCGTCCCTTTTGCAAGGTTGATGGTTGGCGAAATCAGTGATCAAGGCCAATCTCCCTCCTTGTGGGGGAGATGTCCCGGCAGGACAGAGGGGGGCGCTGTCCCTCCACGATCAAAGCGTTCTGCACCGCAGCAGCGCTCCGAGGTAACGGAATGGGTCCCAGGGTCTGCGCGCAAAACCATTCTGATTTGGCCGCACGACGGCAACAAGGATTCCTGAACCTCTCCTGCGGCGTTATAAGTTTTTCGCAATTTTCTTATAACGCCGCTTGCGGTCGACCGTCTTCATGTCAGGCGGCTCCAGTTAGCGGCTCCAGTTATAAGAAAAATTCGGTTCTCTTATAACGGCATGATCTCGAGCGACGGGCGCCACTACAGGACCTGCTTGACCGCGGCTTCAAGCGATCTTTCAAACGCGTCGATCACCTCATCGACCTGGGGCTCGGTGATAATCAGCGGCGGGCAGAAGGCCAGTGCATCGCCCATGTTGCGCGAGATGACGCCGTTCTGCTGCATGAAACCGTTGACGAGCCCGCCCAGTGCGCCGGCCGTCTCCCACGGCGTCTTGTTCGCCTTGTCGCCGACCAGTTCGACCGCCGCGATCAGGCCGACGCCGCGCACCTCGCCGACAAGCGGGTGCGAAGCGAGCTTGCGCAGCCGCTTCTGCATATGCGCGCCGACCGTGCGCGCATTGCCGACGAGATCGCGCTCCTCGATCAGCTTCAGGTTCTCCAGCGCGACCGCCGCCGCAACGGGATGGCCGCCGCCGGTGAAGCCGTGGCCGAAGGTGCCGATGCGATTGCTTTCGTCGGCAATCGGCTCGAAAACCTTCTCATTGATCAGCAAGGCCGAGATCGGCAGGTAGGACGAAGAGATCTGCTTCGACAGCACCATGATGTCGGGCCTGATGCCGAAGGTCTGCGAGCCGAACATTTCGCCGGTTCGGCCAAAGCCGCAGATCACCTCGTCGGCGACGAGCAGGATGTTGTATTTCGACAGCACCGCCTGGATCTTCTCCCAGTAGCCTGCCGGCGGCACGATGACGCCGCCGGCGCCCATGATCGGCTCGCCGAAGAAGGCAGCGACGGTTTCCGGTCCTTCGGCCAGGATCAGCTTTTCCAGATCGTCAGCAAGCCGGCTCGAAAACTCTCCTTCGCTCTCATTCGGCAGCGCCTCGCGCCAGTGGTGCGGCGTCGAGGTGTGCAGCACATTGGCGATCGGCAGGTCGAAGGAATTGTGGTTGTTGGGCAGCCCGGTCAGGCTCGCCGAAGCAATGGTGACGCCGTGATAGCCGCGAATGCGGCTGATGATCTTCTTGCGCGCCGGCTGGCCGAGCGCATTCGACCGGTACCAGATCATCTTCATGGCCGTATCGTTGGCCTCGGAGCCGGAATTGGTGAAATACGCCTTGCTCATCGGCACCGGCGCCATCTGCACCAGCTTCTCGGCGAGATCGATCAGCGGCGAATGCGATTTGGAACCGAAGTCGTGATAGTAAGGCAACTTGGACATCTGGCGCACCGCAGCGTCGACCAGCCGCTTCTCGGAGAAGCCGACCGCGACGCTCCAAAGCCCGGCCATCGCCTCGATATAGCGGTTGCCGGCGAGATCCTCGACATAGATGCCGTCGCCCTTCTCGATGACCAGTGGCCCTGCTTCCTCGTGCTTGCGGGCATTGGTGTAGCCGTGCATGTGGTAGCTGATGTCGCGGGCTTCGGGAGAATTCGGTCGAGCGTCCATGATGGCTCCTGTCCTGCATGCCGGGACGTGCGTCCTGCCGCCGTTCGGCGTGCGCATCGGCCTCTGGATTAATGCTGTTTGCTGCATCCGTTTCTTGTAAGGGTGTCAAGACCTTTCGGAAGGGCCGGCGGATGGACGAAAGACATGCAGAATTTCAGTTTCGGGGCTGCTGAACGCCGGAACCTGCGCCAAGGCGGCTGTGCGCATGGCCAAGACCTGATTCCCGAACGGCTCACCAGCAGGCACAACAACAAGGCTGAGGTGGCCTGATCGTGGACCATGTCGACTGCATCGTTGCCGGCGCCGGCGTCATTGGCCTCGCGATCGCGCGAGAGATGGCGCGGCGTGGCATGGACACCCTGATCCTCGAGGCCGAGAACGCCATCGGCACCGGGACCAGTTCGCGCAATTCCGAGGTCATCCATGCCGGCATCTACTATCCGGCCGGATCGCTGAAGGCCCGGCTCTGCGTGGCAGGCCGCGAAAGGCTCTACCGTTATTGCCAGGAGCGGGCGGTGCCGCATGCGCGCTGCGGCAAGCTCATCGTCGCCACGGATGCCGAACAGGAGCCGATGCTCGCTTCGATCCTGGCCAATGCCGCTGCTTGCGGCGCGGGCGATTTGACGCCCTTGACCGCAGCAGAGGCGCGCAGGCTGGAGCCCAAGCTGCGCGGCACGGCCGCGCTTTTGTCTCCCGCCACCGGCATCATCGACAGCCACGCGCTGATGCTTGCGCTGCTGGGCGACGCCGAGGAGCACGGGGCGGCGCTCAGCCTCAACACCCGCATCGCCTCGGGCGCCATTGAAGGTGGGCGCATCGTGCTCGACACGATCGACAGCACCAGCGGCGAGCGCTTTAAAATCGCCACCGCGCGCTTCGTCAACGCCGCCGGGCTCGGCGCCACGGCACTTGCCGGCTCGCTTGACGGGCTCGACCGGCAATTCGTGCCAGAACTTCGCTACGCCAAGGGCAATTACTTTTCGGTCGCCGGCCGGGCGCCGTTCTCGCGGCTGGTCTATCCCGTGCCCGAACCCGGCGGGCTCGGCGTCCATCTGACGCTCGACCTCGACGGCGTCGCCCGCTTCGGGCCTGACGTCGAATGGACCGATCAACTCGACTATCGCGTCGATCCAATACGTGGCGAGCGCTTCTACGACGAGATCCGCAAATACTGGCCGGACCTGGCCGATGGCAGCCTGCGGCCGGCCTATAGCGGCATCCGGCCGAAGCTCTCCGGTCCCGGCGAAGCCAATGCCGACTTCGTCATCCAGGACGCGGCGGTGCATGGCGTGGAGGGCCTGGTCAATCTGTTCGGCATCGAGAGCCCCGGCCTGACCTCAAGCCTGGCGATCGCCGACCATGTCGCCCAGCGCCTCGCGCCGAAGGCGGCTAGCCGAGGGCGACCCGCGCGAGCGCGCCCGCTGCCAAAGGCATAATCCAAACGCCCGTAAGCCATCCATAAGCCGGGATCGCGGAACCTCGGTCCGACGATCACCGGGACCATCGATATGAAGATCCGTTTCGAAGCCATACCGAACCCAAGCTGCCGGTTCGAGATCTGGGACAATGAGACCGGCGAGCCCGTCGTCCATCACGATCGGCTGCTGACTTTCGCCTCGGCGAAGTCGGCGGCAAGGATCGCCGACTTCCTCAACGACAGCCGCAGCCACCGGCGCCGCGCCCGCACCGCCGAATGGCGCGTTGCGGATCGCGATCTCGGCTGGGGAGGATGATCGCCAGGCTGCTCCACCTTGCGATCAGCATGGCGGAGCTTGCGGCTCGTCTTCCAACGAAACTTGGCGCAGGATCGAACGCTTTGCTACCGAGCGTCGGAGGAGTTTCGCCATGACCGATGAAGCAAGCCGCGAGCCGGCGCGTGATCCCCAGGATCTGGAGCGTCTGCTGATCTCCCGGCAGTGGGTGGGAGACATCGACGGCATGGCCGCGCTTTTTGAGCCGCATGCCGTCGTCGACAGCGGTGACGGGCGACTGACGCGTGGCCGCGAAGCGATCCGGGCACTCTTCGCCGACATCACCGCAACGGGCCGAAAATATGCCGCCGAAAATCAGGCTCCGGCTGTTGTCAGCGGAGATTTGGCACTGACGTCAACCCATCTTCCCGATGGCACCGTAACCGCCGAGGTCGCCCGCCGCCAGGGCGACGGGACATGGCTGTGGGTCATCGATCGATTCTCCGTAGCGTAGCGTCGGCCCGGATGATCCCGGAAATCGATTTTCGCTGGGAATCATGCGCAAACCAAGTGCTCGCGCGTCCGGGCGTGCGGCCCTGTAGCGCAAAGGAGTGACTCCAGTACGGTTGTGGATTCGAAGTTCCTGAACGCCGATGCCGTCGATCGAGCAGGAACTTCAAATCTGTTTATGATGCATCAGTGCGCCGTCTGAGAATGGTCGCCGCCCGGCTGCGAAATGCCGCCCAGCGCTTCGCCGGCCCAGGCGGGCTCGCCGTTCGTGGCGAGGTCGCCGAGCGAGACAATGCCAACCAACCGCCGGTCGCGGCTGATCACCGGCATTCGCCGCAGTTTGAGATCGCGCATATTCTGAAGGACATCGCCGACTTCCTGGTCGTCAAAGCAGCACTGTACCTCCGCGCTCATCACATCCCTGATCTTGGTGTCGGGACCTCTACCCTCCGCGATGCCACGGACGGCAATGTCGCGGTCCGTGATCATGCCGACCAGCCGCTCATTCTCACCCACGGGCAGAACACCGGCGTCAAGATCGGCCATGGCTCGTGCGGCATCCCGCAAGGACTGGTCCGGACTGGCGACCTGAACTTTCCGTGTCATGCACTCGCTGATTCTCATGGCTTTCTCCTTGAGCTGCAGCGCCCCGCCGATCCTGTGATGAAGGTGTGATCAGGGGAGAATGAACGCCTGTCGGAATCGTTCTATCTTTCGACCGCTCGCGCCAGGATAGGCTCCACCATGGCCATATCCGTGACGGACGGGAACCATAATCCGGGACAATGGTTGTGTGGTCACCAGGTGATCCTCCTCGAGCAAAACGGAAAACGGAAGGAACGATCATGCGCATATTGACGACAATTGCCGCCCTTTCGGGATTGGCCCTGGCGCAGCCGATCCACGCGCAATCCACCGACCCGCAGCTTCCCCAAATCGCACCCCCGGCTCCGGAAGCCCTGCCCGATCCAAGCTTGCCCAACCAAACGCCTGACCAGGCCCTGCCTGACCAAGCCCTGCCGGATCAAGGTTTCACCGACCAGAATTTTACTGGCATTGCCATTGTCGCCCTCGAGGATTTGCCGCCGGAACTCAAGACGCAAGCCGAGGCCGTGATCACCCAGACCAGCGTTGAAGATCTGCTTACTCTGCAGAGCTCGATCGATGCCTCGCCACAGGCAGCATCGGTGCTGGCGGCGAACGGGCTGGATTCGTCGCAGGTTGTTGCCGCCAACATCGACGGCGACGGCATGCTGACTCTGATCATCCAGACAACCACGTGATTGGCGGGCACGTGATTGGCGGGCACCTGATCGGTGGTCCGGGCGTGGCGGGCCGGAGCACTGGGCTTCGGCCCTGAAACCCGGTACAGCGGAGCAGCGTCATGGTCGAAGCCGCAGTTCGCAACTTCACCATCAACTTCGGACCGCAGCATCCCTCTGCTCACGGCGTGCTGCGCCTGGTGCTCGAACTGGACGGCGAGGTCGTCGATCGCGCCGATCCCCATATCGGCCTGCTCCACCGCGGCACCGAAAAACTGATCGAGTACAAGAACTATCTGCAGGCTCTGCCCTATTTCGACCGGCTCGACTATGTCGCGCCGATGAACCAGGAGCATGCGTTCTGCCTCGCCGCCGAGAAGTTGTTGGAAATCTCGGTCCCGAGGCGAGGACAGCTCATCCGTGTTCTGTTTTGCGAAATCGGCCGGCTCTTGTCGCATCTCCTCAACGTCACGACACAGGCCATGGATATCGGCGCGCTGACGCCCCCGCTCTGGGGTTTTGCCGAGCGCGAGAAGCTGATGGTGTTTTACGAGCGCGCCTCCGGCGCCCGCATGCATGCGAATTATTTCAGGGTCGGTGGCGTGCACCAGGACCTGCCTCCGAAGCTCCTGGACGACATCTGGGCTTTCTGCGATCCGTTCCTCAAGGTTTGCGGCAACCTCGACGAGTTGCTCACCGAAAACCGTATCTTCAAACAGCGCAACGTCGATGTCGGCGTGATCGGCCTCGACGACGCCTGGGCCTGGGGCTTCTCCGGCCCCATGGTGCGCGGGTCGGGCGCGGCGTGGGACTTGCGCAAGGCACAGCCATATGAATGCTACCCCGAGATGGATTTCGACATTCCCATCGGCAAGAACGGCGACTGTTACGACCGCTATCTCGTCCGCATGGAGGAAATGCGCCAGTCGGTGCGGATCATGAGGCAATGCCTGGAGAAATTGCGATCGCCCGAAGGCCAAGGGCCGGTGGCAATTCCGAACCAAAAGATCACGCCGCCGCCGCGGGCGACGATGAAACGCTCGATGGAAGCGACCATCCACCATTTCAAACTCTACACGGAGGGTATTCGCGTGCCCGCCGGAGAAGTCTACGCCGCGGTGGAGGCGCCGAAGGGCGAGTTCGGCGTCTATCTGGTTTCGAACGGCGGCAATACTCCCTATCGGTGCAAGATCCGCGCGCCGTCCTTTGCCCATCTGCAGGCGATGGATTTTCTGTCGCGCGGGCACATGCTCGCCGATGTCGCCGCGATCATCGGCTCGCTCGATATCGTGTTCGGCGAGATCGATCGCTGACGAGGCGCGGGGTGTTTCAGATTTCGAGCAGGGCGTAGGGACGGCCGGTCGGCTTCGCCACGTGCATGGCGACGTTGTAGACCGGGGCACCGCCGGGCGTGCGACCTTCATAGATGCCGCGATGCGCGTGGCCATGCACCACGGCGCTGACCTTGAACCGATCGATCGTCTCCGCCAGCCGCGACGAGCCCAGGAACGGAAAAATCTCCAATGGCTCGCCAGCGACCGTCTCGACCACCGGAGCGTAGTGCAGGACGACAAGCGTACGATTGGTGCGAACCTGCCGCATTGCGTTTTCGAGCCGCATCGATTCGCTGACGCTTTCGGCGACCATCGCCTTGATCGCCGGCTCGCCGAAGGAGCCGAGCATGCGTGATCCAAAACCGCCAATGAACCCCTTCACGCCGACAAAGCCGACGTCCTTGATTTCCGTAGTCTGGCCGTCAAGAAGATGGACGCCCGCCTGCCGAAGGATGTGGGCGACGTCCTCGACCGCGCCGGATTCATAGTCATGGTTGCCGAGCACGGCGACGACCGGGATTGCGCAGGCGCGCAAATCCTCCGCAAGGATTTCGGCCTCACGCGGCTTGCCGAGATTGGTGAGGTCGCCAGTGAGCACGAGGACGTCCGCTTCGCGCGAAACTTCGCCGAAGAGATCACGGCAGGAGGCCTGGGCGTCTTCCCGCACATGCAGGTCGCCGATAGCCGCAATCCTCACGGTGCCGCCGTTGCCAACCCTTGCCGTAGCAGCCTCGTTCCTCTCAGCCATCACGAAATTCTCCTGTTCCGCCGACGCCGGCAAAACCCCACTCCTTGACGTCGATCTCGTAGTCGGTCGGCGAAAGCAGGCGCCCGCGGCAGATTTTCATTCGGGGCGTAGGCAACTCCCGCTGCTTGGCGAGCCGGTCAAGCAATTCGTCGAGCAGCCAGGCGGGAACGTGATCGCGCTCGCTCGGATAAATCCAGCGGAAATTGAGAAGCTGCATCAGCAGCACCTCCCAGTGGACTTCGAGGTAGGAAAGCAGCCGGCGCCAATCGATCTGATCCTGCGCCTTGAGGATGGTATGAGCGATGTCGGCGCCGTCGTGGCGGCTTCTGTCCTGGATGAAGCATTTGGACCAGATAAGCTCGGTCGGACCGACGATCCGCACCTGACTGCCCAGCAGCTCGATTTGCCGCGCATGCTCCAGCCACTGATCGCCGACCGGCATGGTGCCGTTCGCCGATGCGAATATGACGTCAAAAAAATGCGTGCTCTTGAAGACCTTTCCAAGCCACCGGTCGTCCACGATCTCGACCGCATAGCCGGCTTGCTTGAAATGCGCCAGAATGCGCGCGTAGTCGCCGGCCTTGCAGAAAATGTCGAGGTCTTTGGTCTGGCGCGTGACGCCCGTATAGGCGCTCACCGCGTAGGTGCCGGCGACAAGAAAGGGGATGTCCGTTGCGGCGAGTTCGCGGATCGCCTCTGTATAAAAGACCTCGGCCTCGGCGTGTTGAAGCGTCGGCGCCGCTTTCGGATCGATCGTCGGAACGGATGCCGGGATGGCGCCTCCCGTTGGAGAATCGTTGGTCATGAAATCGTGGCTCCGAGGCCCAGCAACCTGCAGCTGTCCGTCTTTTAAACAAAGCCGCCGCCGCATGGTTCCGTTGCCGTCATAAAGCGTAAAATGTGATGGCGGAGCCTTTCTCGCCGCTGGTGAGTTGAAGGTGTGAACAAACCAACTGCACGGAGGCGACCATGGAGGACGGGCGCAAGGCGGTACGCGTCAGACTGAGGGGAAGGGTGCAAGGCGTCTCGTTTCGCGTGTGGACACGGACCGAGGCCGAGAGGCTCGGTCTGTCCGGGTGGGTTCGCAATGAGGAGGATGGATCCGTAACGGCACTGATCGTCGGAGCCGAAGGCGCGGTTTCGACCATGTTGGACCGGTTGTGGAAAGGGCCGACCGGAGCGTCGGTCTCCAGCGTGACATCCCAGGACGTCGATGCCGGCCAGGAGCCGAACGGATTCAGGATCATCGGCTAGGAGTGTGTACCGGCTTGAAGGCCAAGCCTCCGCGACGTTGCCTTGCGCGGGAGCAATCGACAGCCAGCGGTTCCGCAACAGGTCAAGGAAAAGGCGCTTGCGGAGGCAGCGGCTGTCATCGAGGATGACGATAGCTCGATCCTCATGGAAAGCCGCGCCGCCATTGCGGAAGCAGTCCATCGTCGCTACACGGCGCCCGCCGACTGAAATCCGCGCATCCCTGTGGTATCGAGCCTATGGTTCGAGCTTCGCCGATGGCGGATCGCCGTCGAAACGGCCTATCCGCTCATCAACGACCGCTGATGCGAGGCGTGGAAATCACTTCGCCGCCCCATCACCGAACATGCCGGCCCCCAACATAAATGCCGGCAGCGTCAATGCCCGTAGCGTCAGTGCCCGAAGCGTCAGTGCATGAATATTCCTCGCAGCCAGGCGAAGAAACCAAACCTTTCGGACATTGCCGAACGGACGCGAGAGGCAGCCCATCGCGCTCGTATCGAGGCGCCGACATGGCAATGGCAGACGATTTCGTGCAGCTGCCAGTCGGTCAGTTCGAAGAAGCGCTTGGCTTCACCGTAGGTGTCATCTCTCAAGCCTTGCGCGCGAAAGATCGGGTCCTCGAAGGCAACCGTGAGAGGCGAGTCGTTGTAACGCATTTTCTCGCGTATCTCAGGGGACTTGTATTCGGTGCCGGTCAACGCTTCGAGACGTCGATCGGGGTTTTTCTCCAGCAGTTTCGCCCAACGTTCGAGACGCTGGCTTCGAGTCGCTACGAGGTCTGTTGCTTCAGCGTGAACGTCGGCAACGGTATGCAGTTGGTCAAGTGTTTGGTGCTTCACGGCCGCCTCCTATTCAGCAGGTGAGTTCGTCCCACCCTGAAATGGAAATTATGGCGCTCCACGACGCCGGCAAGGCCCTCATGCGCGGACCAATCGATCACTTTTCTGACGGCCTCGTCCGGCCACGAATGCCGATGCCTGCGGGATCATCGGAGGCTCGCGTCGGAACCATAGGCATGCGTGGTCGTTCTGCGTGCGTCAGCCCGAGCGAAAACCGATCGAAACGGGTGGCTTCAAAAATCCCAGCCGACGTCGGTGACCCGCCAAGGCAGAGTGCGAGCGGAAGGAAATCACACCATGGCCATTCTTCCCACTCCCGAACCAACGCCCACTCCCGCGCCCACACCGCCGCCGTTTCCTGAACCGAAGCCGGTGCGTGAGCCGGACCCGGACAGACTTCCCGACGAAGCTCCTGTCCCCAATCCGGATGAGAATGATGCGCCGCTGAAAATCAGTCCCAAAGTTCCCGGGAGTTGACGGAGCGGAGACGCTCGTTCCAGATCGCCCAGATCCCCGCATGGATCCGAGATGGCGTCGGCGCGTTGGCTCACTGAGCGGCCAGCATGCGGGCTGCGTCGCCGTCGTCTCGGTGCTGTCAGTGGTGATCAGGCGCGGAAAATGACGACGGAAATGCTCATCGTCGCGGACATAGCAGGCATCAGATCGAGCGCTGCGGCGAAGCGAACTCGGATGCCTGCCTTAGATGCTGGCGCAGCAGCGCCTCGGCCCATTCGATCTCGCCCGCCTCGACGGCATCGAGGATGGCCAGATGTTCCCGGCAGGACTGCTCGATGCGTTCCGCCGGCAGTTCCTCGAAACCCGCCGACTCCTGCAACCGGCGCAGATTGTTCTGCTGGCGCACCGCATCCGCCAGGAACCGGTTGCCGGAACAGGCCGCAAGCCCTTCGTGAAAGGATGCGTTGATCCGGAACCATTCGTCGCCGCCGATCAGCGTCTTGCCCGTCGACACGATCGCCAGGATGCGCTGGTGAGCGCGGCGGACCGGCGCCAGTTGCTGAGGATCCGCATTGAACATGGGTGACCGCAGCGCCGCGCATTCGACGGCCGTCCGGAATTCATAGCTTTCCCGGTAGGCGTCCTCGCCGACCAGTGTGTCGGCGAAACGCCAGCCATGCCCCGGCAGGCGCTGCACCAGCCCTTCGGCGGCAAAGCGGAGCAAAAGCTTGCGCACGACGCCGCGCGACACCTGATAGCGCGGCATCAGTTCCGCCTCGGACACCTCTTGCGGCAGCTGGCCGAGCGCGCGCTCACGCATCATCCTGCGGTAAAGCTCCTCGAGCGGTGAACTGGGCAGGATATCCTCAGGGTCGAGGTCGGCGACCTCGCGCGCCAATTGCAGCCCCCTCGTCTCGAACGGGCTCAAGATGCCCTGGGCGACCAGCAGCTCCAACGCCGCGCTGATCGGAGAACGCGAGACGCCGAAGGTGCGGGCAAGGTCGGGCACCGAGACGCGGGTTCCAACCGTCCAGCCCGAATCCCTGATCCGCTCCAGGATCCGCCGCGCCAGATCGATCTGCAGCGGACTGGCCGTCTCGCCGCGTGCCGGCCGGTCGATGATCGTTTCATTCATAGGCACTTCCTCAGGCGTTCGCATCTTCGCATTATAGATATGCGCCACGCAGTTCGAACTGGCAATCTATCGAATTTTCCTGCTTTTCATTCAATCAAAATGCATTAGTATCCGAACTCAACGAGTTGAGGCTTCCCTTGATGACAACAGTCGCACCTTTTCCGCTTGTCGAGATCGAAGGAGCGCCGAAAGCGCGCGGCACGGCCTATGGCGAACAGGCGCGCGGTCGCATCGGCGCTTCGGTGGCGCTCTACGCAGGGCAGCTCGACCGGTTCGGCTTCGGGCGGGACGATGTCGCGCGGTTTTCCGAAATCTTCTTGCCTCGCTTGCGGCAACGGGCGCCCGATCTCGTCGAGGAAATGGAAGGGATCGCGTCAGGCGCCAATCTCGACCTGTCCTCGATCGTCCTGGTCAACGCGCGTACCGAAATCCTGCAGCTCGCCCGGCGCGAGAAAGGCATTTCCGACGACGAGCCCGACGGCTGCACGGGCGCTGTGATCTTGCCGGAGGCGACCCGCAACGGCAGGCTCATCCATGGCCAGAACTGGGACTGGAAGGCCGAATGCGCCGAGACCTCGGTGGTGCTGCGCATCCGGCGAACGGACGGGCCGGACCTCCTCACCTTCACCGAAGCCGGCGGACTGGCGCGCAGCGGCTTCAACGCGGCCGGCATCGGCATCACCGCGAACTATCTCGAATCGGACCGCGACTATCGCGAGATCGGAATTCCGCTGCCCTTCATCCGGCGCCGGGCGCTTGAAGCGCAGCATTTCGCGGACGCCATCAAGGTGGTGGCGACGACACCGAAATCCGGCTCCAACAACATGATCCTGAGCACCGCCGAGGGCTTCGCGGTCGATTTCGAATGCGCGCCGGACGAGGCCTTCGCCATCTATCCGGACGACGACATGATCGTCCACGCCAATCACTGGCAGAGCCCGGTGGCGTTGTCGAAGCTGCGCGAAACCGGGCTTCGCGACGTGCCGGACAGTCTCTATCGCGACCAGCGCGTGCGCCGTCGCCTGTCGGCGCGGCATGGGGACGTCACGATCGACGATTTGAAGGAAGCCCTCTTCGACGATTTCGCTTCGCCGTTCAGCGTCTGTCGTCCGCGGATCAGGAAGAAAGGCGGCAATCTCTCGGCGACGGTGGCGATGATCGTCTTCGAACCAGCCGCCGGCGTCATGGAGATCGCACCGTTGCCGGCCGAGAACCGCGAATTCACCCGCTACGAACTTACCCTCGACGACGAGGTCCGCGAGCGCGCCGAGAAGGCGATGCTGGCACGGGGGCGACCTTCGATATCAGCACAGGAGAAACGATGGTCCGCTTTGTCCTGACCCGCATCGCCAGCGCCATACCGACCCTGATCCTGGTGTCGGTTGCGGTCTTCGTGATGATGCGCTTCATCCCGGGTGATCCTGCGACGCTGATGCTGGGAGACCTCGCACAGCCCGGACAGGTCGAAGCCATGCGGCATCAGATGGGGCTCGACCAGCCCGTGGTGGTGCAATATCTGATCTGGGCCGGCAACGTCCTTACAGGCGATTTCGGGCGCTCGATCGGCAGCGGGCAAGAGGTGCTGCCGCTGATCCTCGACCGTTTTGCCGTCTCCTCGATCATCGTCCTCCTGGCCGTGCTTGTCGCCTCCGTCATCGCCGTGCCGGCCGGCATGCTGGCCGCCTGGAGACAGGACAGTCTTGGCGACATCACCGTCGTCGCCACCTCGACCATCCTGCTCTCGATCCCCAGTTTCTGGCTGGGGTTGATGCTGATGCTGATCTTCGGCCTCTATCTCGGCTGGCTGCCGATCGTCGGCTACGTGCCCTTCAGCCGCGACTTCGCGCAAGCCGCTCTCTATGTGATCCTGCCCGTGGTCACCCTGGTGCTCGTCGAGTCCGGCCCGATCGCGCGCATGGCCAGGGCCAGCACGATCGAGGTGGCGCGGCTGGAATACATCACCCATGCGCGGGCAAAGGGACTTTCCGAAAGCGCTGTGATGTGGCGCCATGCTTTCAAAAACGCCTTCGCGCCCACCTTGACCCTGATCGGCTTGGTGCTCGGCAGCCTGCTTTCCAGCATCGTCGTCATCGAGACCGTCTTCACCATTCCCGGCCTCGGCCGGCTGCTGGTCGACGCCATCTATGCCCGCGACTATCCGGTGATTCAGGGAACGATGCTGTTCATCGCCTTCATCTATGTCGTGGTCAACCTTCTCGTCGACCTCGTCTATCCGCTGCTCGATCCGAGGGTCGCCGCATGATCGCCCGTGCGCTCGGCCGGCCCGGCCTGAAATTCAATGCGATCTTCGGGATCGCCGTCACCGGGGCATTGATCCTTCTGGCTGTGTTCGGTCCATGGATCGCCCCCTACGATCCGCTCAAGCTTGATCTGCCGTCGCGCCTCAGCGGGCCGTCGCCCCAGCACCTGCTCGGTGCCGACGAGTTCGGGCGCGACGTGCTCAGCCGCCTCGCCAGCGGCGCGCGGACCAGCGCCTGGATCGCTTTTGCGACAGTCGCCTTCGCCTTGATCCTCGGCATCGTGTTCGGCGTTCTCGCCGGTTTCCTGCGCGGCTGGGTCGATCGCGTCGTCATGATGGTCAACGACGCCTTCCTCGCCTTCCCCGGCCTGCTTCTGGCGCTCGGCCTGATGGCGGTGATCGGCGCCAGCCGCGAGGGTATCATCGTTGCGCTCGGCCTTGCCTACATGCCGATCGTGGTGCGCGTGGTGCGGGCCTCGGTGATGTCCATTCGCGAGCGGGAATATGTCGAGGCCTCGCGGGTGATGGGCAACAGCGAGATCATCACCATGGCGCGGCACGTGCTGCCCAACTGCGTCGCCCCGATCATCGTGCTCGCCACCACCATGTTCGGCTGGATCATCCTGTCGGAAAGCGCGCTGAGCTTTCTTGGACTGGGCGTCCCGCCTCCAGCGCCGAGCTGGGGCAACATGCTGTCAACGGCTCGGCCCTATATCGGCCAGGCGCCGCATCTGATCATCCTGCCGGGTCTCTGCATCTCGATCACACTGCTCGGCATCAACATGCTGGGCGACGCGGTGCGCGACTGGCTCGACCCGAAAATGTAGGTCCTGGAAACATGCTCGTGCCGACCGCGGACAACAACACGATGCTTTCAGTGCGCAATCTGTCGATCTCGGTCGGGCCATCGGGAAAGCGGATCGTCGACGGGCTGAATTTCGACCTCGCCCCCAGTGACATGCTGGCGCTGGTCGGCGAATCCGGTTCGGGCAAGACGATGGCGGCCCGCTCGATCGTGAGCTTGCTCCCTGCCCCGCTGGTCACGACGCCGGACAGCGGCATCCACTTCGAAGGACAAGAGCTCACCGGCCTCGCTCCAAAGGCGCTGCGCCAGATACGCGGTGCGCGGATCGGCATGGTTTTCCAGGAGCCGATGGTCTCGCTCAATCCCGCCGTCACCATCGGCGAGCAGATGGCGGAGGGTCTGCGCCTGCATAGCGCCATGTCGCGCGCCGAGATAAAGGACCGCTCGCTGGCAATGCTGGAGAGGATCCAGATCAAGGATCCCGGCAAATGCCTTGCGGCCTATCCGCACGAATTCTCCGGCGGCATGCGCCAACGCATCATGCTCGCATCGGTCATGCTGCTCAAGCCGCGCCTGCTGATCGCCGACGAGCCGACCACCGCGCTCGACACGCTGGTGCAGCGCGACGTGCTTGACCTGATGGTCGAGCTGACGCGGGAGAACGGAACCGCCGTCCTGCTGATCAGCCACGACCTCGGCATGGTGTCGCACTATGTGAACAACGTGACGGTGATGTGCGAGGGCAAGGCGGTCGAACAGGGAAGCAGCACCCAAGTGCTTCACGCACCGCAGCACGATTACACGAAGCGGTTGGTGGATGCGCTTCCCAAGCGCAGCGCCGGTGGATCGAGAAAAGCCGGCGACGGCCCGCCCCTGGTCGAGATCAGCAATGTCGTCATCGACTATCCGGGCCGTCCCAGGCTGTTTGGGCGCGCGCAGCCGAAGCGCGCCGTCGACGGCGTCGACCTGACCATCCGGCGCGGCGAAACCCTGGCGCTGGTCGGCGCGTCGGGCTCCGGCAAGACGACCCTCGGGCGCGCCATTGTCGGTCTCGTCAGGCCGGCCAGTGGAACGATCTCGTTTCTTGGCACGGCGATTGCAAACGATCGATCCGCTGACGCGCGTGCGCAGCGTCGTGACATGCAGATCGTCTTCCAGGACCCCTATTCGTCGCTCGACCCTCGCCAGTCGATTGCCGAGATCATCACCGAGCCGCTGAAGCTCGACACCGAATTGGACCGCAAGTGGCGGACCGCGCGCATGGATGAGGTCATCGAGGAAGTGGGGCTGACGCGCGACCTTCTCAAGCGTTTCCCGCATCAGCTTTCGGGTGGCCAGCGCCAGCGCGTCGCGATCGCCCGGGCGATCGTCAGGCGACCGGCCTTCGTCGTCGCCGACGAGCCGGTCTCGGCGCTCGACATGACGGTGCAGAAACAGATCCTGCTTCTGATCCGGTCGTTGCAGGAACGCTACGGGTTCCCCTGCCTGTTCGTCTCGCATGATCTGGGTGCGGTGGAGCAGGTTGCCGATCGGGTCGCCGTCATGCAGGACGGAAGGATTGTCGAGATCGGCGACCGCGACGACGTCTTCGATCGACCGCGCCACGCCTACACACGCGCCCTTCTCGATGCGGCGATGCTGATCGATCGCCATTTCGCCGATGGCGCCGGCGCACGCAAGGCAGTGGCTCGATGAGGATGGCATGGCTCGTCGCCGCATCATGACAGCGTTTGGCCGTATCACGGAGATCTGGCGATACCCCATCAGTTCGATGGGCGGCGAACGGCTGGACGGGACCGAGCTTGCGGAGGGCGGGATTCCGGGCGATCGGATCTGGGGCATCATCGACCGGCGCGACGGCGCTGTTGCCGCGCCGGAGAAGCGAAAACACTGGCGACCGCTGCCCAACCTTGTTGCAAGGCTGAAGGGTGACCGGCCGGAAATCGGCTTGGACGGCTCCTGGATCGATGCCGGCTCCAGCCTCGCAGGCGAGCTGGTTTCGGCCTTCCTCGATTTCCCGGCGGCGCTGCACCCACATGTCCGCTTCGGCTCGGAAGCCCAGGATCATATCGCGCCACGCTATCAGCGCGCCGACATCCACATCGTCACGTCAGCCTCGATGAACAGGCTTGCCGGCCTGCTTGAGGATCCTTCGCAAGTGGATTCCAGGCGGTTCCGGCCCAACATCGTGATCGAAACCGACGTTTCGCGGGAGGGTTTCGTCGAGCAGCAGATCATCGGGAACGTGCTGTCGATCGGCAAGGCGCGGATCGTGATCTCGGAACCGTGCGCGCGCTGCACCTTCACGGCACTGGCGCAAGGCGATCTCGCCTTCGAGCCGGCAGTGCTGCAAACCATAGCGCGCCATGGCGAGGGCGGCTTCGGCGCGCTCTGCCAAATCATCGAACCGGGCAAGATCGGGCTGGGCGACCAGGTCACCTTGAACGAAGCCTGACCTTTGTCCAGCTTTCGACGCCGGACGGCGGCACGTCGTGACGCTGGTGGTGAACATCCAACGCTTGGCGCCGGGGGCGAATACAGCTCACGATCACTTTTGTCCCCTTCCGCGGGAGAGTCCGAAGTGGAAGTGGTGA
>NZ_JBVVQQ010000037.1:0-44850 GCF_055811135.1 Mesorhizobium sp. WSM4817
ATCAATTGGGAGCAACTCCGCCATGCCGCCAAGCTCAGGCCCCGGTCCAGGTGGGCAAGATGGACGCGGTGATGTCCGTCCGGATGACAACCAGTGTCCGCAAAAGGGGGTCGACTCCGGCCGGTGGCTGAAGGTCAGCTAACGAGGCGCGCTGCGAATGACCGGTAGTGGCGCAACCACGACCCTTCTTGGGATGTCGGCTTTCAGGAAGGGGCAATGCTGATCTCAATGTCCGATTTCGGGCGCGATGCAGTCCGACTACTCTACGGCTCGCTTGGGCCGCTTGCCGGCCGGCAGCTTGGGGGCCGAATCCAGTCGGTCCGGTTTCAGATCGAGGATGGGAAAATCGGCCATTCGCTACCGCGGACGCTGCTGAAACCCAATTGGTAACTCTGTTTCAAACGCGTCGTCGCAAGCTGCAAAGACGGGTGGCAGCTCTCTCAGGGCCAAGTGAAGGCCGCCCGGAGAGTGCCGATCTGAGTTGCGCTTCATGCCACCAAGATGCATGCCTTGCGAGCAAGGCTCCGCGGTTCACCAAGAACCTGAAGGGAACGACTGTGCAAAAATTCGTGACGATTGGATATGGAGACCGTGAGGGATACGACCCGCAGTGGCCGTTCGAGATGCAGCCCACGCGCACGACGCTAAGTTGCAGAAAGACGGAGCGTTGATGGGTATCGCGGGCGCTCCTGTGCAAGTGGATCTGGCTCACCGGTTCGACTGCCGGCGCCGTGATGATCGTGCAGTTGGTGATGCCGAGTTTCTTGTTATGCGCTCAGAGGCCGGCGAACGAGAACGGCTGGTGGTCCGGCAGGTGAATATGCCACGGATCCTTGCCGCCTCGGTCGGCGAGATCGTCCATTCGTAAACCCCAGGAAGCGGCGCATCAGTTCCAAGTGTGGAGGCATACTCTCCACGATCCATCAGTTTCGCGTCGGAAGATTGTGACTATGGATCCTTCGTAGCGCTGCGTTTCGCCGCCTTCGGCCGACCATTTCCCGGTCGCGTAGGCAATGTCACCGGCGGCCACTGCATCTACCAGTTCGATGCCATGGTTCCCCACACCAGCCGAGATCAATTCCTTCCAGAAGTCTTTGATAGCGCTCGTCGCCCTTATGAAGGCATGGGTGGACGGCAATACAACCGCGTCGGGTGTGTAATGAGCGGCGACTGCGTCAGCATTGCCGCTATTGAAGGCCGAATTCCAGCCATCATTCGCCTTCTGAAGCACGTCGCGGATATTCTCGGTCGGTTGTGCCATGGCGTTCCTCCTTTGTCTGTCGCCAATTTCTATTAATTGGCCGCCCGAAGGCTTTCAGCCGGTGTTGCGAGTGCTCGTGCGGCTTGCAGGTCAGGCAACGTTTGTCCCTCGGCAAACCCGGAAATGATGAGTGCGAGCCGCTCGCGAGCACCAGAAATGGGACAGTCGGCCCGCGCGAGGCTCAGTGCAGCACGCAGCTCCCAGAATCGCGCGCCCTGGGCCTGGGCAATCGCCAACGCGTCAGAAAGGCGATTTTCGGCGAGTGCAACTCCGTCTTCCCCCGATTGCAGGAGCACCTCGCCCTGTAGGCGTAGCACCTCGGCTGCAAACCATCGTTCATCGGTGCGTTCGATCCTGGCATGTGCTTCTTCAAGCAAACGGAGTGCAACATTGTGGTCGCCGGCTCTGACCTCGATCTGCGCCTGAAGAGCGATGAAATAAGGAACCATGAATTCCGCGCCGGTCGCACGCCACTCAACAAGGCCTCGTTGGAATTCCAGGCGACCCCGATCGGCATCGCCCGCCTCAGCGAGTGTCCAAGCACTCAAGATTGTGGCGCCGGCAAGCCAAAAGCGGAATCCAGCTTCGCTGGCAATGCGGGTCAACTCTGCGCAGCATTCCCGGACACTTTCGCGATCGCCAAGGATCTGGCGAATGACGCCGCCGAAGAATAATGGTAGAGCAAGGCTGTTGCGATGACCCACACGATGCGCTTCAGCAACCGCCTCGTTGTTGGCCGCCAGAGCCTGATCAGGAAACCCAAGCGGCAGCAATGTGCGGGCGAGATAGTCCAGGCACACGACCCGTGGGTCGAAGGCGTAAACAAACGCCGGCGATCTGTGCTCCTGGGGATCGTAGAGAGCCAAGGCCTGCTCGAGATGTGCCCGGGCGCGGGCGAATTCGCCGGCAGGCAGCGCGCTGACCCCAGCTGCCCGATGAGCAAAGAACGACAGTCCACAGTCGTTGCTCGCTTCCGCCAATTCAAGCAGACGGTCCGCTGCGCTGCGGGCCTCCGCCAACTCGGCAGCATAGAGGTGGTAAAGACATAGCCCGTAAAGAACCGGAAAGAGCTGACGTGTATCGCTCAGCTCTTCACAGAGCTCTCGCGCGCGACCATAAGCGGTCGCTGTCGAAGGTGCGGCGAAGCCGTGCGCAGCAACGTGGGTACTGCCGAGCGCCAACTGAGTTGCAAGTTCGCGCCGCGAACGCTCTTCGGATGGTGGCATCGCCGAAAGCCCGGTTAGGGCGTTGTCGAATCTGGCGAGCGCCTCAGTCAGGACAGAGCGAGAAAGCGCCCGACGACCAGCGAGTTCATTGTACTCGACAGCCTTTTTCACAAGGCCCGCCTGACCAAAGTGGTGGGCAAGCAGTTCGGGCTCTGTGGTTACGATTTCGGGGAAGCGTTCCTCGAGAATGGACGCAATCCGGGCATGAAGCTGCTGGCGGCGGCTGTGCAGGAGGCTGCTGTAGGCCGCATCCCGCACGAGCGCATGCTTGAAGACGTAAGTTACGTGGCTGTTACTGCCGCGGCGGAAAACAAGGCCGGCCGCTACTAGCTCGTTCGTTGCCCGCTCAAGCTCAAAATCAGGAAGTCCAGCGGCTGCGGCAAGCAACTCGTGCTTGAACTCGCGACCGATCACTGCCCCGATCTGCGCGACCTCCCGGACCGAAGCCAACCGATCGAGCCGGGCCATCAGCGAGTCGTGCAGAGTGGCCGGGACGGCAAACGGAGGCAGTGGGCCCGCCAGCACGAGTTCGCCGTCACGCTCTTCAAGCAGGCCCGATTCAAGCACCACCTTCGTCAACTCTTCCACGAAAAGCGGCACGCCCTCGGTCTTCGACAGAACCTGATCCAGCACTGTTGCTGGCAACTGCTTGCCCCCCGTCATCGCTGCAATGATAGAGGCCGCTTGGGAACGGCTGAGCCGATTCAGGGTCAAAAAAGTCGCGTGCGGAAGACCAGCCCAGCGCACTGCGCCTTCCGGTCGCGAAGTTGCAATCAGCATTATAGGCAAGTGTTGAATCCGGCCCGCGATTTGGTCGAAGAGCTCGGCGGACATCGGATCAAGATAATGCGCATCCTCAAGCTGCATCAGGACCGGCTTGCTGCGGGCCAGTGCCTCCAGCTGCTCGATCAGCACCTCGAATGTGCGAGACTTCTGTTTTTGCGCCATCAGGTCGAGCTTGGGATAGTGTCCCTCGGTCGGGATCGACAGCAATGCCGCGATTAGTGGTATCGCCTCATTGGGGTTCTTTGTCGAACCGGCGAGCAGTTGCTCAAGAAAATCAAGCTGACGCTCGGGCGGGTCCGTCCGCTTGATGTTCCCGGCCCGGAGCAACTGATCCGTCACAGGATAGAGGGCGGTTTCGAGGTGATAAGGCGAGCAGTAATACCGCAGTCGCGTGTGTGCCTCGTCTTTTAGGCGCTCCAGCAGTTCTTGCAGAATGCGGGACTTGCCTATGCCAGCCTCGCCGAATAGCTCGACAACTTGGCCTTCCCCGGAAGCGGCAAGCCGCCACCGATCGAGGAGCAGGGCGATGTCATGTTCCCGCCCTGTAAGCGGCGCAGCTTCGGCTGCGTGAAGTGCTTCGAAACGACTCTCGGCGCGTCCCTCTCCAATCACCTTGAACGCGTTTATGGGCGCGTCGAAGCCTGGCAACCGCTGCGGCCGGATTCTGGTCACCTCGAACAGCTTTCCGATAAGTCTATAGGTAAGCTCCGAGATGACTACCGTTCCCGGCTCGGCCAAAGTTTGGAGCCGAGCTGCAAGATTAGGGGTCTCGCCCACGACTGCATTCTCTTGCGCGGCACCTACACCAATCAGGTCGCCCACGACTACGACGCCAGTTGCAATGCCGACCCGGACCGAAAGTTGCTGCCCGTCATCCAAAGACAAGTCGGATACGGCAGCGACCACCGCAAGCGCCGCGCGAACAGCGCGCTCGGCCTCGTCCTCGTGTGCCTGCGGCCAACCGAAATAGGCCAATACTCCGTCGCCCATAAGCTTGGCGACGTGCCCCTCGTAGCGAACGACTTCGCCAGCGACAGTATTCTGAAACTTCCTTAAGAGGTCGCGCATCTCCTCAGGGTCAAGCCGCGTCGCAAGCGCGGTAGAACCGACGAGATCCACGAACATGACCGTCAATTGACGCCGTTCTGCCTCGCGAGGCCGTCCAGGTTCGCCGGAGCGGTCAACCGAAGCCGACGTTCGGATTGGTGAGGCTGAAGCTGGTTTCGCCGGCTCTAACGCCGGCTCTCCTTGCATCGCGGCAATTGCCTCCAGGATGCGCTTGCGGTGGGCAAGCGCGGCAACCCCGATTTCTTTCAAGTCCTCGGCGGTGAGGCGCGGCAGTATTTCGGCATCAATCGCGTTTTCGTCGAAAGCCAAAATGTACTGCTCCAGGCCTAAACCTCTGAGCCAAACTGCGATATTCATTGGGCTCCCTCCGCAGCCATTTGGCCTCGCTTCGGTGGGGCAGGAAACATATCACAAAGGCATCGCGATAACACGCGAGTTCGTGTGTCGAAGGCCTGACATTCGGTGAGAACCCCGCAAAACGCCGCCAATTGGCGCAACCGCGGCCTGCAGCGTGTTCCCCGCCGATGTCGATCGTGCCCCATGGCGTGGTGTAGGTAACGGCATTGGTCGCCGTGCTCTCCGGCAAGGGCCGGACTGATCAGCGCGCCACTGCCGGCAGGCTGATGAGCGGATCATCGCTCATCTGGCTGATGGTCTCAAGGGTCATGTAGCGCGCCCGCCGCACGGCCCATTCATCATTCTGTTCGAGCAGGAGGGCGCCGACGAGACGGACTATGGCATCGTCATTGGGGAAGATGCCGACGACCTCGGTCCTGCGCTTGATCTCGCCGTTGAGGCGCTCGATCGGGTTGGTGCTATGCAGCTTGGCACGGTGCTCCTTGGGGAAGGTCATGTAGGCAAGCACGTCGGGCTCGGCGTCGTCCATGATGGTGGCGAGCTTGGGCACCTTCGGCCGGATCTGGTCGGCAACGGCGCGCCATTGGGTGCTGGCGGCCTCGGCCGTCTCCTGGGCGAAGGCGGTGGCGATGAAGGCCGAGGCGACGCGGCGGCCGCTCTTGCCGGCATGCGCCAGCACGTTCCTCATGAAATGGACCCGGCAGCGCTGCCATGTCGCGCACAGCACCTTGGTGACGGCCGCCTTGATGCCTTCATGGGCATCGGAAACGACGAGCTTGACGCCGCGCAGGCCGCGGCGGGTCAGCTTGCGCAAAAACTCCGTCCAGATCGGCTCGGCCTCAGACGTGCCGACCTCGATGCCCAGCACTTCGCGCCGGCCGTCTGCGTTGACACCGACGGCGATGATGACTGCGACCGAGACGATGCGTCCGCCGCGGCGCACCTTCAGGTAGGTGGCATCGATCCACAGATAGGGCCAGTCGCCCTCGATGGGCCTGTCGAGGAAGGCCTTCACCTTGCCGTCGATCTCCTCGCACAGCCGGCTGACCTGGCTCTTGGAGACGCCGCTCATGCCCATCGCCTTGACCAGGTCGTCGACCGAGCGCGTCGAGATACCCTGGACGTGGCCTCCTGGATGACGGCGATCAGCGCCTTCTCGGCCATGCGCCGCGGCTCAAGGAAGCTCGGGAAGTAAGAGCCCTTCCTGAGCTTGGGGATGCGCAGCTCGACGGTGCCGGCCCGCGTCTCCCAGTCTCTGTCGCGGTAGCCGTTGCGCTGGACAAGCCGCAGTGGGTTCTTCTCGCCATGGGCCGCGCCGGTGGCGGCGCCCACCTCCAGCTCCATCAGCCGCTCGGCGGCAAAGCCGATCATCTCGCGCAGGATATCGGCATCGGGGGTCTTCTCTACGAGCGTGCGCAGGTTCATCATGTCGTTGGTCATCGGTGGTTCCTTCGAATCAGGTTGTGTCAGCAACCCAACCCTACCGAAGAACATCGATGACCGCCGCTGCGCCGCTCGCTCGCTACAGCGCTGTTGAGGGCGCTCGCGAGCGGCTTCGCTATCGCCGACCTACACCACGCGGTGGGACACGACCCCGATGTCTGCTTATGGGCAGTGGCAAGGTCGCACTCTACGGCCGACATGGGGCGCGAAGCGGTCATCCATGGCTCCACTACGGGAGTCTGCTTCGGGTCGAGGGTGCGTTTCCGAAACGGCTCTGTAGCGGCAGAACCGGACGTTCAAGGACCCTGCTAAAAAGTAGCGGGCTTGCTTCGGGCGGTTAAGGCCAGGAGCGCCTCCGAAAGACGTTTCTTTGCCCGTTCGACCCCGTTCTCGTCGATCGCTTCGACATCGAGGAACAGGTCGAGGCCAGTCGCGTGCTCGCTGATGACCTGAGGGCGCTGTGCCAGTTCACCAAGGAGGCCCTCGACTTCATAGGGGACAACCTCCCGACTGATCCCCTTCATGGCGATCGGCGCCAACGGACGCGCTCGGACAAGGTCGCGCACGAGCGCATAGGTCTCATAGCTAAGGCAGATGCCGCCAGGTTCGGCAATCGATTGCAGGCGGGCCGCTAGGTTCGCTTCGGCCCCGATGATCGTGTAGTCCATGCGATCATCGGAGCCGAAGTTGCCGACATTGCAATAGCCCGTGTTGATGCCCATGCGAGCTCGGAACGGCTGCTCAATTCCTCGATCACGCCACAACCTGTTCAGCTGCTCTAGCCGGCGCTGCATGTCGACAGCCATGCGCAAGCAGGCCCTCGCGTCCTCCTCGACACCCTTTGTCTCGGGGTCTCCGAAGAACACAAGAAGTGCGTCGCCGATGAACTTGTCGACCGTAGCCTCGTGCTTGAGCGCGATCATTGACATCTCGGTGAAGTACTCGTTGAGGAGTGCCGTGAGGTCCTCAGGCTGGAGCCGTTCCGCGATCGCGGTGAAATCTTTGATATCTGAGAAAAAGATTGTGAGCTTCTTGCGCTCGGTCGCGATAGTCACGTCCTTTTGGCCGCTGAAGATGCTTTTATAAATTTGAGGCGAGAGATATTTGGCGATCTTCAATGAAATTGCGGCGAGAAAGTCGTTTGCCTCGGCGAGTTCCGTGTTCATGCCGTGAACCAAGGCGGACTGCCGACGCTGCAGGAAAATGAACGTTAGACCCGCCGCAGCTGCGAAGCCGAAATACAGAAGCAGATACTTGAAAGAGAGGACGTTGGCCCCGATCGGCTGGGCGACCGATATCTCCTGGATACCTCGGACATCCCCCACCTTCCAGTCTGTCTTGGGGCTGTCCGGGTGCGAGTTATGGCAGTTGACGCAGACTTGTCCCATTACTACGGGAGCCGCCGCGCGAACGTGCCGGTCAAGCAGCGAACCCGAGGCTTCGATGATGGGCTCACTTGGATTGGCGCGAAAGGCAGAGATTGCGTTGCGCTCGAATGTGTCTAGCTGGTGGGGCTCGCGGCCTTTGAAAGGTAGGTCCGAGACGAAGCGATATTTGACGGACCCGTCGTGGGCGCTGATGCGCTTGCCGAGTTCGATTGAGAGGGTTGCTGGGATAGGGATCGCACCTGGCACGTCCCTGTAATTGTGCGTCGCGGTCACGGCGCCGTCTGCTTTCAGGACCCGTCCCACGACGTCGCTGCCGTAGAATCCGCGCATGTCGTCGATGATCCGGCTGATTTCGCTGGCTTGCGTGCGCAGCATGCGTTCCGACAGATCTCGGAGGTCGAGCCAGGCTGCGACGGGCAGACCTATAAGGCCGACGACCACTGCCGCAACCAGGAGCGGTCCCATGGTGCGTTGCTCACGCGCAATCTGTTCACGCAATCCAGCCATTGTCCAGGTTACCGCCCACCCGTAATCCAATACCTGAACTATACCTTCATTCGCGGCTCGCTACCAGCGCCAGTGGCTCGGTGAGAACACGATGGGGCCGGAAGCGGACTTGCGGCTTCGAGGCCTGGAATGTGAGAAGCGGACATTCAGGCGCCCCCCATGCATCGACGTGAACTGACCCATTCCGGCCGTCGCGCCGTTTCTTCTGAAGGTCGCGAAAGGGATGGAAGCCGGACTACGCACAAGCGCGCTTTGTGTTAGACGTTTCGGCAACCTCTTCGAGACGTTCGCAAGGCGCTTTCCCGATCGGCCGGCTTCGCAATGCGCTAAGCTCCTGACCTGATACGCCTAAGACGATGGCGCTGCCATTGGGAGATCGCCCGCCACGGAGCTTCGCTATGAAACGCAAAATGGCTGCCCTTATGGTCGGCGATATCGTCGGCTATTCCGGAATGATGGAGCGAGCCGAGGAGCAAACCGCGGAACGCTTGGCTAGCCGTCAGGCCCTCATTTCGGAAAAGGTCGATCTGCTCGACGGCCGGGTTTTCAAGACGACGGGCGACGGGGCCCTTGCCGAATTTCCGAGCGCCGTAAACGCCGTGCGCAGTGCATTCGAGATCCGCAGCGCGCTTGCAGGCGCACAACAGCCCGACACCGAACCTTTCAGGATGCGGTTCGGTCTCCATATCGCGGATGTCGTGGTGCAGGGCGATGATCTGGTCGGAGACGGCGTCAACCTCGCGGCGCGCATACAGGCGGCAGCCGAACCAGACTCGATCTATGTGAGCGGTGCGCTCTTCGATCATGTCCGCCGCAATTCTGCGTTCATATTCGACGATATGGGCGAGCGGGCGTTCAAGAACATTACGGAATCGGTGCACCTCCATCGGGTCCGCGGCGAGATCGGAGCGCATCGGCTGCAGTCGGCGCCGACGCAACTGGTCATCACGACGGAACGGTGGCCGGCATCGGTCGCGGTGCTCCCTTTCCGGGTTTCGGGCGACGACGAGAACCAGCGCTATCTCGCCGAGGGCCTCACCGAGGAGCTTATTGTCGAACTGGGGCGGTTTCGGCGTCTTTCGGTCAGTTCGCGGAGTGCGAGCTTCGCGGTTGCGGACTCCCACCCGGATCCGGTGAGGGTCGGCGGGGCTCTGGGCGTTCGATATGTGCTTGAGGGGCAGGTGCGCAAGATCGGAGAGCGGGTTTCGATCAGCCTCACGCTGTCGGAAACCGACCAGGGGACGGTGGTCTGGAGCGACAAGATCCAGCGTCCGTTCGAGGAAATCCTCGCCTTGGTTGATGGAACCATCGCGAGGATCGCCGCGACGGTATCCGGACGGATGGAGGACGCAGCCATGGTGGCGGCGCGCCGAAAGCCGCCAGAAAACATGACCGCCTTCGACTGCCTCTTGCGCGGGCTCGATCATCACCGCCTGGGCGGCGTCACCGACGACAATGCCCGCCAGGCCGTCGGCTGGCTTTCAAAGGCGATCGAGGCCGATCCGCACTACGCGGCCGCCTATGCGTGGAGGGTCTGCGCAGCGTCAGGGCTGCCGGGTTTCGACCCCGAGCAAGGTCGACGGGACATTTGCCGCGCGCTCGAGCTTGACCCCTGCGATGCCGAGGCAAACCGGATCATGGGCGCGTTTGAACTTATGGGTGGCAACTTCGACGAGGCACTGGCGCACAGCCGCAGAGCAATGGAATTGAACCCGACGGATGCCTACATCAAGGCAAAATGCGCCGCGATCTTTACCTTTGAGGGCGAAGCAGAGCGTTCCTTGCGTTTGCTCGACGACGCCGAAATGCTTGATCCATTCCTTCCTGTGTATTGCGTCGAGGAAAGGGGCGTGGCCCTCCATTCGCTGGGCCGCTATGCCGAAGCAATTGAATCCCTCGGTAGGCTAACGTTTCAGACCAACAGATCGCGCCTCTATCGGGCGGCTGCACTCGTAGAACTCAACCGAGTCGACGAAGCCAGTCGGCTCGTTAGAGAAGCTGTCGGGGGCAAGCCAGATCTTACGGCCTCGCCCTCACCAGCGGCGAGTATTACCGCGATCCTGAGAAAGTTCGGGAGCTTGGCCGCTTGCTGAGAAAAGCAAGTTTGCCGCCATAAGGTCACTGAGCGACCGTTTGCTGGTAACGACAACCCGTTCGACAACGCAGTGGATGTCTCAATGGCTCGACTCCGGCCGTTTGCGATCGAAACAGGGAATGGCGGGTTGTGGCGCATTCAAGCCGTGCGTTGGTTCGTATCTTGCAACGCCGGTAGCATCTGCCAAGGATACGCGATCCTGATCCGATGGAGCACGGGATGCCAAGCCAAATGAGAAAGCTGACTTTGACTGCGGACCATGTCGCGCGGGTCCACAAGGTCGTTCAAGACCAGGGTTTGACGGCAGGTGCCGAGCTACACACCGATGCTGACTACGACCGCTGGGTCGAGCAAATGATCCGAGCTCATCCGGCCCCGAAGGCACCGACCCGCCTATTCGCTTACGGCTCGTTGATCTGGAAGCCGGAGATCGAGCACATCGGTGAGCAACTAGGCGCTGCTCGGGGTTGGCATCGTGCTTTTTGCTTCCGCATGACCCGTTTTCGGGGCACGCCAGAGCAGCCCGGCCTTATGATGGCCCTCGATCGTGGAGGGCAATGCCGGGGCGTCCTGTACGACCTACCGGAGGACAACCTCGAACGCCAATTCGGCAAATTGTTTCGACGCGAGTTCACCTACAAGCCGGCCAATAGCATGCCCCGCTGGATCACGGTCGAGACCGCCTCGGGAGCCACGCCGGCGTTGACCTTTGTTATGAACCGCGCCTCGCCTCTTTATGCCGGTCGTCAGTCACTTGAAGCAGTTGCCGATGTCCTGGCCCGGGCCTGCGGTCATTGGGGCACCGGGGCCGAGTACTTGCTCAACACGGTTTCTCACCTCGAAGCCAAGGGGATACGCGACCGCAACCTCTGGCGACTTCAACGCCTTGTGGCAGAGTTGATAGAGCGAAACCCGGCGGAGCGGAACGTTCTTTGAGCCAACGGAGCGCACATCTCTTCAAGCGTCTGCAGTTGGCGCTCTGTGCTCGTTGCGGCCGACCGATTCAAACGGCAGGGCCTAACCCATCTCGGCCATTCGCGGCATAGCCAGAATGACTGAGTTTTACCCTAGTCTTCCTCCCGAAAATCCTGCAGCGAGGCATGGCGCAGATTCTCCTCGCCGCGGAGATGCTTCACGCGGCCGATCAGCACCGGCTTGACCCATTGCGTCGCCGGCCGTTTCATCCCGTTTGGCGGGCTCCTGCATGCTCCTGCACCCGTTTCCAGAGCCGTTCGCGCAACTCCCGGTTCAAGGTAATGAAAGCCGAGCCGACATAGCGTCCGTGCCGCGCTCGGCCATGAGCGCGAAAGCCGGCTTGCCTGCCTCGCGCTCGACGCCAAGAAGTTCGTATTCGTCGCTCGAACAGGCCTTGGTCTTCAGCCAAGCCGTGCGACACGATCACGATGGCGAGGTGACGCTTGTTCACGATGACGGGACCGTCACGGTTCGGCTTCACGGCTACGATGTTCCGGTGACGACGCGCGGGGAACGCCTCGCCGAAATACCGGACCTCTCCACCGCGTCCGCCCTCGGCAATCGCGACAGCATGCTTGGCTTTCGACACATCGACACCGACGTAAAAAACGTTATCTTGCGCCATGGCCCGTCGTTCTTCGCTTGGGGCTCGGCTCGGCACTCCCGAGCAAACCCCGTTGCTAAACAGCTGCAAAAACTAAGGGCGGGCCGCCGCTCAGACCACGGTCATAACGTCTAATAGCCATCGCAACATTACCCGCCAAATCGTCCTTGTTGCGCCAATATTTGACGAGCTTCTTTTCATACAGCTTTCGGAATCTCTCGAGTTTGGCCTTTTTCTCGAACTTCGACCTTTTCCGCGGCCCACGTCTTGCGAGCACCGCCTTCGAGCAAAAACGCCACGGTAGGCACGCCTTGGGCGACGGCGTACCCGTACTCCATCTGGGTGTAGCTCTTACCCTTCAACTCTGAGCCGTACCGCTCTGCTACGATGAGTACGTAGTAGTCGCTGTCATCGATGCGCCGCTTGATGTAATCCCATTGAGTGTCGTCGCTGGCTTGGAATGCCGCCATCCCCACAGGAATATGCCCGAGGTTAAGAACGGCCTCGATGACCGACCGTTTTTCGTCCACCAAATCGGCGTAGGTCGAGCTGACGAAGATTTGGTATTTAACGTCCATGCGGCTTCACCCTTCGATCCGCCCTTGTAAGTCTGCAAGCAGGCGTTCCGTGCCCGCATCAAGAAGCCCAGTCATGATTCTTGCAAGGGGTGAAGCGATCAAAGCCCGACCCGCGCGCTGGCACGCTAGGTTGCCCGGTTTGCCGGAAGGAATAATCACTTGCGGCCGAGGAGTATGAAACGTGCGGTGCCCCCCGCCGCAGCGACAGCCTTCGCTATTCCTTCTTGTCGACCAGCGCCCGTAGTGCCGAGACGTCATGCAGCAATAACCTGCTGCCGCGCTTTTCGATCAGGCCTCTCTTGGCGAGGTCGCTCATTTCGCGCGAGACCGCTTCCCTGTGCGTGCTCATCGTTGCCGCCAGCTCGGAATGCGTCGGTGCCGGGCTTATGGACACCTCGCCGTCCACGAGTGCGGCTTTCTCCGCCCGATGCAGGAGCTCGACGATCAGCCGTTTTCGCACGACCAGAGTGCTGTATTCGAATACCCGCTCGGTCATGCGCCGGAGCTGGGCAGACAGATGCTCAAGCAGCATCCAGGCAAAAGTCGGGTGGGTCATCACGATATCCCGGAATGCTGTGCCGGACAGCCGTGCAGCGCGGGTTGCCTCCAGCGCGACTACGCTGGCAGAGCGTGCAATCCCGTCAATGCCTCCGAGCTCCCCGAAAATGTCACCCGGTTCGACATCGCGATACGCTATCTCCCTGCCGTCCGCTGAAACCAGTGTCACGCGAGCCCGTCCTTCCAGCAGGAAGAAGACATCGCGACCAGTGTCGCCGTGGGAAATGATCAGCTCGTTGTGTCGATAGCTGCGCTCGTGCCACCGTTTGGTCAGCGCGGCGAGGTCGGCATCGCAAAGTCTTGAGATGAAGGCCGGAGAGCCTGTCACAACAGCCTCTTGTTCAATCAGGTGTACTTCATCTTACTCCCTATCCAAGGAAATTTGATGGCCGCAGGCCCCGCTTTCCGGAAAGCAAAACTGGGAGCGGATTTTTCCAATGTTTTCCCCGGTGTGGGAATTCCCACAGCCGAGCCTGGTTCGACTGTCATATCCTTGTTGCAACGTCAGGCCCGCCGGCTCGTGCGCAAGCCGGCGAAAGGAAAGGGAACAGTCATGAAATTCTTGGCTCCCGTCACAAAACTTGCTGCCGGGTTTCGCAAATTCGTCGCGCCGCGCTACCGCCCGGAGCTTTATTACATGCGTGGCCCGGGGCCAGCCACCGCCCGCCGTATGGGCACGCGGCGGCAAAACCAATCCATCGACCACTACGCCTAACTTGCCTCGCGGACGGCTGACGCTCTCGCCCGGAGTGCCGTTCGCGCCGTTCCGTACCGGTCAATTCAGATCAATGAAGGTACGATCTGATCATGGTTATAATTCATGCTGCCGCCATTGGTCCATTTCGCAGGTGGTTACGCCTCCGCGCCGAGGGAAAAGCTCTCTTGTCGGCAACGGACCAGTTGAGCCGTTTACCCGATGACGTTCTTGGCGACATCGGCATCTCACGTGACGAAATCATGTGCGCTTTGCGAAGCCGCGCCATCCGTCATGCGGAGGCAGGCGCGGCCGGCACGACGATCGAGCGCACCAGGATCGCTTCGGCCTCGATCCCGAAACGGTTGGCCGCCGGCAGTAGCTACGCCTCGGCCGAGATCCCCTTTGGCTGGTCCACGAGCGCGCGATCGAGCCTTACATCGCGGCTTCGACAAGCAGCGGCGCGCGGACGGGACCTTCGAACGGCACTACACCTGCGACCCCAAGGACTGAATGTTGACCGACGGGAACTGGGGAGGATCTCAAAATGATCATGTCAGTTGTTAAGTCCCTCGCGCTCGCTCACGCTGACATGCCAATCAAACAGCTGAAAGACGTCTATTTGGATTGCGAACGGGGAGGCCGCCGGTGCGCTGGGGACGGAAGACGTGATGTACTGTTCGATGCGCGAGTTCCGACTAGGCGCGCGATAGCAGTTTGCGCATAATCAACGATGCATGGCCTTCTGCACCGTGCAACGCGGCCACTTCGAACCATGTTTGCGGTAAAAGGCCATTGCCCGGTCGTTTCCCTCGAGCACTTCGAGTGCGATGCTCAGGATGCCGGAATGGGCGGCAAAGACAGCGTGCAATATATTAGCGGCTAGCCCGGTGCCGTACTCGCTTTGATCGATGTGGAGCCGGTCAAGCATGACGTCGCCGGCTTCATTCATCTTAGCCATCGCGTAGCCGGCAATCGAGCCGTCTGGCCGTTCTGCCACGAACGACATTTTGTTGGTGTCTGTCAGTTCCGCCGCAATCCGCTGCAGCGTGTGATCTTCATCCGAAATCAGGGCCGCGGTCTCGGCACCCATGATTGGCGAGTACGTTCTGCGCCAAGACTCTCCAATGAGCAGCGATACCGACGGCACGTCCTGCTCCGTCATGGCTCTGATTTGCGTCATCGATAACGTCCCCTGCCGGTCAATTATAGCGTTGCCGGACGGGCCGCTCAAATTCGGAGCGGCGGCCTACCGCCGCTTCATCGCATGGGGGTCACGTCGTTCCCTACATCTACCATCAGGCATGGTCCGCAGGTCGACTCCTACCGATGAGCTAACGTCCGCTCTGGAGAAGCACCGCGAATGTCTGAACATGGCGCTAGTTACCGGTTCGGGCCGCCGGCTCAAGCGGCAAAACCTGACCCGTTCGAGACCTTCATTCTCGGCGTTGCGAATGGCAGCAACGCGCCAAATGTCGGCCATTGAGGTGATCTTTGCTGTTGCCCGATAGCAGACGTTGCCGGCGATTACTCTGGACATCGTCGTTGCGCCAATTCCGGACGTTGATCAGGCTTCTCCGTTGCAGACATTCGAGCTACGGCTGGAGCTACCGAAGCCAGCCGTTGCTACCAAGTTTGGGTGATCCTCCCACGCGTCGACGCGAGTGAAGGGCGGCCTCGTTTCAAACTGGCTCCACGATAATCTCCGGCCAGGCCACGACATTGAAATAGAAGGGCCTGTCGGACGGTTCAATTTCGACGACCTGCCATGTGAGAAGCCGCTCTTTCTTTCGGGCGGCAGCGGCATCAGTCCTGTCAAGTCGATGCTGCGGGCGCTAACGGACCGGGCATCTGGCCATGACATTCGTTTCATTCACTGCGCCCGGACTGCGGACGACATCGTCTTCCGCTCCGAATTGGAGGCGCTCGCCGCGCGATTCTCCAATATTGATGTAAGCTTCGTCTGCAGCCAGGAAGGTTCGGCATGGCAAGGCCCTACGGGTCGGATCGACGGCCCCATGCTCCTGCGGCTGGCTCCCGACCTTCACTAGCGCACGTTATATCTCTGCGGCCCCGAGCCCTTTATGCGAACGGTTCGGGCCTGTCTCGCGGAGATCGGCATCGCGTTCTCGCAGTATCACGAGGAAAGTTTCGGGGGCGCGGTGGGCAATTCCATGCCTCCGCAATCGGCTGTCGCTGGCCCAACGCGCGTCCGCTTCGCCCGGTCTGGCGTGGAGCATCTTTGTGCGCCCGGAGAGATCCTGCTCGATGCGGCGCACAATTGTCACCTCTACATCACCAAATTGTGCAGACGGTGCTGGCTACACCTTGCACACAGCGAACGAGCAGGTCGGCTATGCGACCTGTCGTACGCGGTTGCTGTATGTCACCGAACCCTTCTCGCCAAAGACTCGACGGGTCTCAAGGATTGGACGCTCCTGGAGAGCCACTCGCAAGTATGAAGGACGCTCACGCCAATCATTTCGAGATGGATTTTGCCCAGCGGGAGTTCATTCAATGTGTCGTCGATCTCGGCACTATGTGTCGGATCAAGCTCTCCATGAATTCTCAATGTCCTGAATGCCGCTTCAGGAACGCCCGACCGATCTCGGATTTCATCGACACGCTGCTTGGAAGGAGGAAATGCTTCGAGAACTGTGATGTATCCCATCAGCATGATCGGGTGGTGATGGTTCAGCCAGTAATATTGCGAGCCAACGAGATTGGCCAACTGGGGCGAGGGCACAATCGAAAGCGCACAGTCCACATCGTAACCTGCTGAAGCAAGATCCTCGAGCGCCCAAGCATCGTGGTCCCGCTCATCTTCGATATGGCCGAGATAATAAGCACCCAACCTTCTCGCCAAAGGATCCGTTGCCGCCAGCTTTTCACAGACTTCAGCCCCACGGCCCATCAGCGGGACTGAGGCCCGCATCAGCTGGTGAAGCAAGACTAGGTAGGGTGGGACGACCTGTTCCAGCGGATCGTGGCTCCACAGCTTCTCGAACGCAGCCTCGAGCGGGCCGATACAGAGAGCGACTTTGGTCCTGACGCTTTCACTGTTGGCGATGGACATACTTACAACCTTCATGAGAGGACATAACGAACTGAGCGCTCATGAGCCGAGGGGGCCAAGCCGTCGAACTCCCGGCAAACTCCCTCCGATTCGCCTTGGCGTTCTGAGATGTGACCCATTCTGCTGGAACTCGCGTGCACATTCAACTCGTCACTTCGGACGTCATCAGCGTCACTACTGTCGGCCACGACGACACCTGCCCCTGAACGAGAATCCTCCGCAGCGCTCAGGCAATTCAGATGTATTATGACCTGCTAATAATGACTGGACAGTTCCAGGAGACCAATTACAATAGCGCTCGATATCTTCGCATTGCTGCTTCACAGACTGTTTCCAGATCGCGAGATTCAGGGGGAACCGATGCCGGATTTTGCAAAGAATTTCCAAAGCTTGAAAGACAGCGGGGTAATCCCCGACATCCAAGAGAACATGTTGCCGCCGAATGTTCACGATGTGATTTCGAACTTGAGTCCTGATGAAATAACGGTTCTTAAAAAGATCGCGGAAAGCACCGGGTCTCATCTCACCTTACACAACAAAGATTACCATTTCGCAGTTTGCGGCTTGTAAGAAGGCTGAGGCACTGACGTCCCGGCTTAGCACCTGGCCCGCCGCGAAGGCAGAGACTTTCGGGAAACTCTCGCCACAAAGCGGAAGAGTTTGCGACCTTGGCTTCGTTGAAGAGTTGGTTGAAGGGATACTGGACCGATTGCCAATAACACGCTTGGCGGATATCACGCCCCTTGACTGCGTGGGCGCGCCGGTGTTCGCGGCGATTTCGCCGCTCGCAAGCGACTTGACGACCCATTTGGGGAAGGGGCCGGACCGGCGATCGGCGCGGATCAGCGCGATCATGGAGGCGGTAGAAAGGGTCGCGGCCGAGCGGATTGCTGCTCCCTCCCGCTGTGCGAGCTTCGAGCAGCTTCGCGCATCCGGTGTCAACGTCGCTGATCCTCTGGATTTCGATTTGCCGCCGCGGACCGCTTACCAAGCGAACCTGGAGTTCGAATGGGTCGAGGCCTGGGATCTATACGGTTCCCGGCCGATCTGGATCGCGGCCGACCTCGCTAGGACGCCGCCCAAGCAGGGAATATTGGATCATGTCGATACGAACGGACTGGCCGCAGCCGCTACCTATGCGGAGGCGCTGCGCCATGCGCTCCTGGAAGTGATAGAGCGAGACGCTGTGAGCCAGCATCAGTTCTTCGATCTGTTCGGGGATGACGGGCGCGTGCCACCCCACAAGGCGAGGATCGATCCGGACTCGATTCCAGAGTCCTGTAAGCGCTTCGTCTTGTCCGCGACCGAAGCCGGCATGGATGTCGTTCTTGAGGACCTGACCAGCGATCTGGAAATCCCGGTTGTCGGCTGCATGCTGGTCGATCGCGCCTTCCTGACCGAGCATGGCCCGATCACGCATGTCTTCGGTGGCTGGGGAGCCGACCCAGTTACAGAAACGGCCCTTCGGCGAGCGGTTACCGAAGCATTCCAGTCGCGTGTTGGCGTCATTCAGGGCGCAAGAGACACTTTCAACGGCCTGTCCGCAACGGCTCGGCCGTTCACGCTCTCGGCAAGACGGCATCTGCTCTGCAAGGCGCCGATGGTCCCGTTCTCTGCGCTTCGAAGCAGGGCGTTCGACGATCTGGAATCCGAAACTGACTATATTCTCGATCGGCTGGGATCGGTGGGCATCCGGCAAGCAATCGCCGTGGACATGAAACGCGACGATCTAGGCATTGCAGTCGTGAGGGTCAGGGTGCCTGGCCTCTCCGCCTTCGTCGCGGACCGCCATCGCGTCGGCTGGAGATGTGCGAGACACCTCTTGTGATGCATGAGCTGCCGCCGATCGTTTTCATTGGGCCAACGGCGTCGCGAGAGGATGTTCTCTCGGTTCTGCCCGACGCCCTGGTGGCGCGGCCCTGCCGGCGCGGTGACCTCTATCGCTACCGTATCCTCAAGCATTCCATTTTTCTCATAATCGATGGTGTCTTTGGCGGCTCACTCGCTGTTCCCCCGCGCGAGGTCATTGATGTCATCAAAGACGGAGCTGTCGTCATCGGAGCTTCGAGCATGGGCGCGCTGCGTTCCGCAGACTGTTACCCGGCTGGCGCGCTGGGGATTGGCATCGTCTACCGCCTATACCGGCGGCGCGCGATATCCTCCGAGGATGAAGTCGCCGTCACGTTCAGGGAGGATAGGCCCTATCCGTCGCTGACAGACCCGCTCATCAATATCCGTGTTGCATTGCGCCGAGCCGTGAACCTTGGCGTGATGACGACAGCCGACGGTGTTTCCATCGTTGCAGCTGCCAAATCAACGCATTACTCTCATCGCACATGGAGCGCGGCGTTCAAGGATGCCGGGGTCATACCTCCCATGGCGACGCAAGAGTTTCTCAAGGGGGCCGACGCAAAGCGGCAGGACGCGAAGCTGGCGTTTCGCAGGCTCGAAAAATGGTTGCGGACGGGGGCTTTGCGACCACAGCCGCCAAAATATGGGCCTGGACTGTTCGGATTGTTGGACGAAGGGCGCGAGCGTGGGCCTGACCCGCTCGACGGCACCAAAATAGATGCAATCCGAGATGATCTGGTGGCGTGGATCGTGGTTTCCGGATACATTCACCGCATGCATCTGCATGGACTTTCAACACAAGAAATCACCAGCAAGCTGACGGTCGAGCAGGCAAATACGCTCTGGGCCGCGATCAGCACTTCCTTCGACTTCGACGCCGCTCTTACAGGGTTCAACGTATTCAATCGAGCGGTGAGGGAGGCACGGCGACTCGGGATTTCACCTGAGGCGAGCGACCTTCAAGACGCCGAGCTGGAACTTGCGTGCGCCCACCAAGTCTCGTGTTGGAACGAGCTGGCGACCAGTGGGAGATTGTCGACGCCGGACTTGGCGAAGCAGCGGGACCTGCACGCCCTGACGAAAAGCTTGAGACGCATCCTCTTTCCGCCTGCAAGTGCTCAGGAACCTATGGAACACCAACCACAATGGGAACGCAACTAACCAGCAACGACGGCTTGCAGAGTGAAAGCGTCTGCATGCTGTTCACGGACATCGAGGGGTCGACAGGGCTCGTTGACAGATATGCCGATGTCTATCCATTGATGTTGTCGCGGCACCATGAGCTGCTCCGAAACGCCATCGAGTCGCATGGAGGAGAGGAAGTCGGGGTTGCCGGAGATTCCATCTTCGCGCTGTTCCCCGGCGCGGACCTGGGGGTTCGGGCAGCGATCGACGCCCAAATTGCAATCAGCAAGGAAAAATGGGCTAAGGGGTGCGAGCCCAAAGTGCGAATGGGTTTGCACGCTGGCACGGTGCAGCGGCATGAATCCGCGATCGTGGGCATAGAAGTACATCGCGCGGCTCGAATAAGTGCAGTTGCGCACGGTGGGCAGATTGTGATTTCGCATGCCGTCCGTGATGATATCTCTCAAAGTGCAATTCAGCCGGGCATGCACATCCGCGACCTTGGCTTCCACCGCCTGAAAGATCTGCGCTATCCGGAAGCGCTGTTCGACCTGGTGGTTCCAGGACTGCCCAGCGATTTTGCGCCCATCTCGTCGATGGGTGCAAACAGGACGAATCTCGCTCTCGAGCCGGAGGCATTCTTCGGAAGGGACGCGGACGTCGAGAAGGTCCGGCGACTTATCCTCGAAAGCGGGCGCAGATTGGTCACACTCACCGGCACGGGCGGTTCTGGAAAGACGTCTCTTTCGCTCGTGGTTGGCAGGTCACTGATACAATCCTTCGCTCGTGGCGTATTCTTTGCCCAGCTCGGCAACATCCACAGTGCAGATTTGATTCCGTCTGCGATATGCCAGACGTTAGGCATACAGGAAGTAGCTGGACTTTCTGCGATCGAGTCCCTGCGCAACTCGATCGGCGATGCGCACTTGTTGTTGATTCTTGACACGTTCGAGCACGTCATTGCCGGTGCCCCGACCGTGACGTCGTTGATGAAGGAATGTCCCCATCTTGCTTTCATTGTCACCAGCCGGGAGACCTTGGGCGTTCGAGGTGAGACGGAAGTTGTCGTGGGACCGCTGCCTCTCCCCGATGAAAGGGCCCCTTTCGACGAGGTTTCGCAGAACCCCTGTGTACGGCTCTTCGTCGACCTGGCCCAGCGAGAACGTCCAGAGTTTAGGCTAACGCCCGACGTTGCCCGTGAGATTGTTCAAATCTGTCGGCGCCTCGACGGTTTGCCCTTGGCGATCGAGCTCGCTGCTTCGCACATACGCGTGCTGGATCCGGCCGCACTCTCGCGGCGGCTTGTCAGAGGTCTGCACAGCCTCAAGCACAAGGTGAGAGATGTCGACCCACGCCACCGCACCTTGCGGGCGGCCATTCAATGGAGTGAGGATCTTCTGACGAAGGACGAGCGCGAGGCGTTCCGGAAGCTGTCTGTCTTTGTGGGTGGGTTTGACGTGGCGGCGGCAGAATATGTGATGGCTCCATGGTGCAACGGTGATGAGGCCGTCGAACACTTGGAGTCTCTTCTAGCAAAGAACCTGGTGTATCAGAATGTGACGCTCGGGAAGCCAAGGCTCCACTTGCTCGACACCATTCGAGAGTACGCCAGCCAAGGCCTGAGCCAGTCGGGTTCGTTGCAGGATTGTCAGGCGCAGCATGCCCGCTACTTTGCCGCCCTCGTCGCGGACGATGCTCCGAACGTGATGCGGCACAATCAACGGGATTGCGTCGAACGGCTTTTCCAGGAGACCGGCAACATAAGAGCTGCTCTTGAATGGCTGATGAAGCAGTCAGACGCGGACGGGACGGCCAAGCTATTTTGCGCGCTGAAGTGGTTCTGGATCTCCCGTGGCCAATTCTCTGAAGCGAAGCGGTGGTCGAAAGTAGCTGTGGCGCAGGCTCGGCACGTAGGAGAGGCAGGTCCGCTCGCCGAGATATTGGATGCAGCAGGTTGGATCAGCTACATGTCGGGCGATCCTGCAAGGGCTCACGAATTGTCCAATGAAAGCCATAGGCTCTGTCTGGAGCTTGGCAATCAAGCCGGTGCAGCGAGTTCCGGCATTATTTTGGGCATTGCCAAGGTGACGTTGGGCGAAGATCTGGAAACCGGTCTCGAACTGATAAGCGGGTCGCTGGAACTCTTCAGGGCCTTGGGCGACGACTACGGGGCCGTGGTGGCGTTGATCGCTTTCGGCGAAGGGGCCCGTTCAGAAGGCGACGAGAAGACGGCCGAGAAATACTATCAGGAAGCTCTTTCCCTGCTGGAAGGTCTCGGGGATACCTACTGGCCAGGTCATTTGTTGCAGAACCTGGCTCATTTCAGGCTGCACCAAGGAGACTGGAAAGAGGCAGCCAGGTTGGCCCGCGACGCCTTGGCCATCAGCGAGAGGTACGACTACCCGGTGGTTGTCAACCTGGCGACTGCCGCTGTCAGCGGGGTATTCCTGGCAAAGGGAGCCGCCAAGGAAGCTGCCTGGATCATCGGTGCCATCCAGGCGCGTTTAACGCGATTTGGAGCCCGGTTCGAGCCGACCGACAACGCCGATTTTCAGAAGATTATATCGGTGACCCGCGAAACACTTGGTGAAGAGCAATTTGCATCCTGTGTTTCGAAGGGGTCGAGCGCTTCGTGGGAGGATATTCTAGCTCTCGCCCGGTCGTGCAGCTAGTCGGCCTCGAACACGCTGATCTCGGCGGGTTGGCCGGCGTGATCGGTCCCAAGGCACGGCGCCCTCGCAAGACGACAGTCTGCAAGCAGAACAGCGCGTTAGGACAGGGCTAACCGGGGCGTTTGCTGAAGGCGTTAGTAAACTTCACCTCGCCATCGCCGCCGACCGCTTCGGCTAATACCACGTCCAAATAGTCGTCCGTGACATGCACCACGGCAAAGCCGCCCATGAACGCGGCTTTCGGCTTGAAGAGATCCAATCCGCTGTGCTGATAGACCATGGCGGTTTCGTGCTGATGGCCGTGGAAAATGCCGATGACATTGTATTGCGCGAGAAGCGACTGCAGCGCCTGGCGCTCTGCATCGCTCCACCAGTGCGGCGTGCCGGACCCGTCGTCGTCGAAAGTCCGCCTGACGGGATCCCATCGTTCCGTCGAGAATTGGTCCCAGCCGTAATGTTGGAACAGCACGACTGGCCTGCCACGGCAGCGTAGGTGGCGAGGTCGTTCTTGAGCCAGGGCAGCCCGCTGATTGCGCCTTTCGTGGTGTCACCCGCGAAGCGGTGCGCCTGGACAAGATGGAGTCCGCCCAGTCCCACGAGTAACTGTCGGACGCTACATCGTAATTTAACACCGGTACTGGCGGCTTGAAAAATACCGTCGTGCGGTGATTGAGTTCGACATAATCCCGCAGTTCTCGCCGATACCAATCGACATGAGGCGGTGGACCGTCTTAATCTAGGTCGTGATTTCCCAGACCGGTGTAAACCGGAAAATGGATACGATCGGGACCGATACCCTGCTGGTAGCGCTGGCTGAACTGGCGAAGCTGTGATCCCTCGCCGGGCGTCGCGACCTGACCGCCCCCGTCATCGGTCATGTCGCCGCCGATGATCACGCCGAGCGGCTCCGCGATCTTGTGCCCCGCACCCGCAAGTCGCGTCGCGGCCCCGTCAATTCGGCTTGGCCAACTCTCGCCGGAAATGCGATTGATGACAGCGATGTGACGGAGGAGGCTTGCGTCGGTCTTGCCCTCATTCGCGCAATTGGGGTTCAGGCCGCTGGCCATGCGGCAGGCATGCACGTCACTGGTAAAGATGAATGTTGCGTCGGTTCGGGGCCGTTGTGGCGCAGCCTGGCCCAACGAGGCATTGGGGAACATGGCTGCTGCGCCAAGGCCGAGCAATTGCATCACGACGGCGCGTCTGGATGGAGGATAATGTCCGTCGCCGCATTGGTTCATTGTTTATCGTTCCGACTTACGAGTTAAATCGCATTGGGTTGAAGCGAAGCGACGTGAATTTGTGCCAGCCCTCATTTGGTCACATCTACGGGAGCCTGCGACGACTCGTGCCCAGTGTATCCAGCAGCTTTCCTCAAGCCCACTCAAATACAGCAGTCTGTCCTTGCAGGCGGCCGGACCTCCGGAAGGGCGCCGAGATCGCTCTTGATCTGCGCCGTATCCACCTCCTTGAGAGTGGATCCGGGCTCAGCGCGATCGTCCGGATTGGAGAAATGTCGTGACCGGAAGTGGCGCGACCGAGCCGGCCGGGCATCGGCTCGATACCGCGATGGAGCGTTCTACGTCTCAATCGGGTCAGTCAGGGGCCTCGGACCTACCGGATCGAATGTCCGCTATCGCTTTTTTGGACGCCAGAAACTGCCGGTCGGCAAACGGCCCCATTGCGGTCATCCGCGAGTATGCATCTGGCTGACTGGAATTGGCGCTAGTTGCCCATTCCGGTGGCCAGCTCGAACGGTAAAACCTGACCCAATCCGGACCTTTGCCGCGCCGGATTCCCTTCCCGAAAGCGGACTTCGGGCGCAATCAGCACTCATGACCCTGAGCAGACTTCCTGGAACCGTCTGCCTTCCCGAAAGCAGACCTTCGCCGAAACCGGCACGAATGGCGGGCTCGACCCATCGCAGACCTATGTCGTCGGCCCCTGAGCAATGTTCGGAATGATGCCCATAGCAGCCAATGGACATCGTGGCACAGCACAAATACCATCGACGGAGACTGCCCTAAGGCATCATCTAAATGGCCGACGAACGCGCCAAACGCCGCCTTGCCGCCATCGCCGTCGCAGACGTCGTCGGCTACTCGCGCCTCATGGAGGCCGACGAGACGGGAACGCTGGCGGCGCTGAGGGAACGGCGGAAGACCGTCCTGGAGCCGATTGTGCGGGACCATGAGGGGCGCATTGTCAAGGTCATGGGCGACGGCGTGCTGGTGGAGTTCGCCAGTGCGGTCAATGCAGTTAAGGCGGCGCTGGAATTGCAGGAGAAAATGGCCGAGGCCAACACGCTTTTGAGTGAGGATCGACGCATCGTTCTGCGTATCGGCATCAATCTTGGCGACATCATTGGCGAGGGATCGGACGTCTATGGCGACGGCGTCAACATAGCCGCGCGGCTGGAGACGCTAGCGGAGCCGGGCGGGATCTGCGTTTCGGCAAAAGTGCGCGATGAGACCCATGGCCGACTCGAGCTTGCTTTCGAAGACATTGGTGAGCAACAGCTGAAGAACATCGCCAATCCTGTGCGTGTATTTAGGGTCGCGGCTTGTGCGGTATCTTCAGCAGCCGTCGGTCCCTCGTTGTCCCTTCCCGACAAACCTTCCATTGCCGTCCTGCCGTTCACCAACATGAGCGGCGATCCTGAACAGCAGTATTTTTCCGACGGCATCACCGAGGATATCATCACCGAACTGTCGCGCTCGCGTTCGCTGTTCGTCATTGCCCGGAACTCGTCGTTTCAATATCGCGACAAAGGCGTCGATGTGCGCCGGGTCGCGCGCGACCTTGGCGTTCGCTACGTCGTCGAGGGCAGCGTCCGCAAGATGGGCAGCCGGATTCGCATTACGGCGCAGCTGATCGACGCCGTTCCAGGCAACCATCTGTGGAGCGAGCGTTTCGATCGCGGCATCAAAGAGCTTTTCGACGTTCAGGACGAGTTGACACAGACCATCGTCGCCACTGTGGCTGGCCGTCTGGAGGACGCCGAAATCAGGATGGCCGCAAACAAGCGGACCGACAGCCTACCGGCTTATGATTGTCTGCTGCGCGGTATCCAGCATTTGCGCGGCTATGGTCCGGACGATAACCGTCTCGCTCGCGAATTGTTCGAGCAGGCCGTTGCTCTCGATCCGCGATATGCGCTGGCCCATGCCTACTTGGCCCTAGCGCTGCTGGTCGAGAACCATTATGGCGGTGCGTCCGATTCCATCAAACAACGTGCATTGGACATTGCCACGGCTGCAGTCCGATTGGACCCGCGCGACAGCCGATGTCACACGTTCCTCGGACAGGTCTACCGATTTCGTGACGAGTACGATCTGGCAATATCGCATCTCGAGCGCGGTGTGGCGCTCAACCCCAACGACGCCATCGGCATTGTTCATTTGGCCGGAGTGCTCGGCGTCTCCGGTCGTGCCGAAGAAGGCATCGAACTCCTCCACCGGGCCATCAGGCTCGATCCCTATTTGAACTTTTTTTGGGGCACTCTTGCCCTATGCCTGTATCCGTTAAGGCGTTACGAAGAGGCCTTGGTGGCAAGCCAGAAGATCGGGCCCACCAAGTCTCCGTGGCAGATGGCGCGCGAAGCAGCCTGCCTGGCACAGCTTGGACGTCTCGACGAAGCTCGCGCCAAGGCTGCCGAAGTGCTCCGACGCAAGCCGCGGGCGGAGATGCCGCACTACAGATATCCGGCCGATGCGGAGCACCTGCGCGAAGGCTTGCTGAAGGCAGGTCTTCCCGAATGAGGTTGAACGTCCGCCTTGCGTCGCCTCCAGTCGCAGCGTGAACGGCCGCTATTGAGAAACCCTTGAATGACTGGTTGTGGTACAACCGAGCCGGGCTCGGATTTTACCGCTACGGAGCGTTCTAGGTCTCAATCGGGTTCCTCCAGTCACTGCAAAGATCGCGAAGCGTCGATCGGCACGCTCGTGCTCTGTGACAATCCAGCACGTTTGTGCGAGTATTGGATTGCCGAAATTGAAGAGGATAGAGGTCGGCTTTGACGTTCGTCGGTCGCGAACGAGAGCTTGCAGCGTTGTCGTCGGCGTTGATGTCGGCGAAGGGTTGTCGCGGCCAAATGGCCCTCGTCTGCGGCGATCCCGGGATCGGAAAATCGGCCCTCATGCGCGAATTCGCGGCGCGTGCTGAAGCCGAAGGGTTCCGACCCCTCTGGGGCCGGTGCCTTGAGGAGCCGGGAACGCCGATCTACTGGCCATGGCTGCAGATCGGGCGTGCCTGGCTGCTCTGCCACGAGGAAGAGGATCGGAACGCCATCGTCGGGCCCGATCTGGACATCCTTGCCGACCTCTTCCCTGACCTCACCAGACAATCATCGGAACCGAAGCATCAGCCATCAATCGATGATGCAAACCAAGCGCGCTTCCGCCTTTTCGACGCCTATGCGCGATTTTGGCATCGTGCGACCCGGCAGGAATCGTTCCTGCTACTTCTTGATGACCTGCATCAGGATTCGAGTGCATCCATCAAACTCCTCGAATTTGTGGCCGAAGCTTCTCAGGATTGCTCTTTGGTCATTGTAGCAGCGTTCCGCGACAGCGAGATTGCGCCTGACCATCCCGTAAATGCGTTGCTCTCTCGCGTCGTCGGGCGTCCCTCGGTGCAGCGTCACAAGCTTGCCGGTCTTGGCGAGGATGCGACGCACGCCCTTCTCGCAGCGATGATAACGGCAGATCTGTCACGTGCTATCCGCGCAACCGTGTACCGGGAGACCGAGGGCAATCCCCTCTTCATACATGAGATTGCGCGCGAAATAGACCGGGCATACGTGGCAAATCCCGCAGCGCTTAGCGCCGGTTCGACTTTACCACTACCCGACAGCATTCGCACACTCATAGGCGAGCGGATTGACCGGCTTTCGGTGTCATGTCGCAGCGTTCTGGAGATGGCGGCCGTTTTCGGCCGCACTTTCGACTACTCGCTGGTTGCATCGCTTTGCGATGTAGACAAATCCATCGTCGGCGAGGCGCTGGACGAAGCCTTCAAGGCCCGGATCATCGAGGAAGCGCCGCAACGCGGTTATTGCCAGTTCACACACGCTCTGGTCCGGGAAACCCTTTACGATGCGATGTCGCCGCCTCGGCGCACGCGACTACATCGGGAGGCCGGCGAGTTGATCGAACATGCATACGCCGGCAACCTTGATCAGTTCCTTCCGCTCTTGGCGCATCACTTCACGGAGGCCGCCAGCGAAGCGAATGAGAAGGCACTGGAGTATTTGCAGCGCGCGGGCAGGTGGGCGGACGCGTTCTACGCCCATTCAGAGGCAATTCATTACTATCGGGAAGCCTTGCGGCTGCCGCATGTGCAGACCGACACCCGCATTGAACTGCTCCTCGCGCTTGGGTGGGCTTTGGTCCACGGCGGATCGCTGGACGCCGCTGCCAAGACATTTCTTCGGGCCGCAGCAGCAGCGCGAGATCGGAGGCGCGATGATTTGCTGGCGAGTGCCGCCCTGGGATTCGAAGACGCCCGGTGGCGTGAAGGGAAAAAAGGCGGAGAAGCCGTCGAGCTTCTGGAGAAGGTCCTGAACTCGGGCACTGTGATCGACTGGAAGCAACAGGTCTGCCTGTATGCCGCACTCTGCCGCGCCTGCGGTTATGCGTCGCGAAAACAGGAAGCGCTGGACGCCTATAATAAAGCCGTCACTCTTGCTCGCCGGCTCGGAGACCCACAGGCGCTTATCGTTGCCTTGTGCGCCATTGCTTCCGCGCAGACGTGGCCGGAGCTTTTGCCTCTGCGGCTCGATGCAGCGAAAGAGGCGATAGAACTAGCCGAGAGGCGCGGACACCAGAGTTGGCCTGTCAGCCTGATGACGGGCTTCTTCTTCGAAGACCTCATGGAGGTCGGCGACATAAGAACTGCACGGACGATCACGGAAATGCACAACCGAGTCGCCGACGCCATGCGTGATCCGTTCCTGCGCGCCGTCGGCCAGAATATGCAGGTCGTGCTCACGATGCAGGAGGACGTCGGGGAGCGGGCGGAAGAAGCAATCCGGCAGTCCTTTCTAATTGGCAGGCGTTTCTCCCCAGATAGAGCCGAGGGCGCTTTCGGAACTCAAATGTTCACGCTCCGCCGCGAACAGGGCCGGTTGGAGGAATTGCGGCCGGTCTTGGAAGAATTCCTGAATGTCGGCCCGAGATCGGCATGGCTTCCCGGTCTTGCCGTCATCTGCGCCGAACTTGGACTGACGGAGAGAGCGCGAGAACTTCATAGACACATAGTTGCGAACAATTTTGCGGCGATCCCCCGTGACGCGATGTGGCTTCTCAGTCTCACCTATTCCGCTGAGACCTGCGTTTATTTGCGGGACCGAGATCACGCCTTTCCAATCTACCAACAGCTCGCGCCGTATTCGGGACGCAACGTGCCTGCCAGCGTCACCGTATGCGTCGGATGCGCCGACCGCTATCTCGCCATGTTGGCTAATCTCATGGGGAATTGGCCGTTAGCGGAGCGTCATTTCCAGGTAGCACTGGCGTTCGACGAACGCTGTGGCAGCGTCATTTGGCTTGCGCACACATGTTTCTGTTATGCCGAAGCCATCATGGATAATGGGGGGAATGTTGGGCAAGCGGCGGACCTGCTTGAGCAGGCCCGCTCGACTGCCACCGAAGTGGGCATGCCCGCTCTGCAAAGGCGCTGCAAAGAGCTCCGTGAACGAATGGTGACTTCTATCGATGATCAGGACGGGCTGACCAAGCGCGAGCTGCAGATCATGGAACTGCTTGCGACCGGCAACAGCAACCGGGCGATCGGCGATCGGCTTTTCATTAGCCCGCACACCGTCGCCAATCACGTCCGTCATATTCTCGAGAAGACCGGGATGCCAAATCGAACCGCGGTTGCGACCTATACCGTCGAGCGGAAGGGGGCCAAGAAATAGTCAAAGTTGACTATATGACCACCGCCCGGAAATGCTCCCAAATTGATCAGTCCGGTGGATTTTTTTGCTCGCTCGATCGGCGCATCATGCCCCTAAGGATCAGCTTAGGGCGGACAATCCAAAACGGAGCAAAAACGATGCGCAGGTATATCGGTCTTGTGGCATTTTGCCTGACGACGACTCCCCTGCATGCCGGCGAACTTTCAGTCATGGCAGGCGAAAGCCTCGACCTCGGCGGCTTTCATGGCGTCGTCTATTACACCAGTGAAGGTGACGGTTATCGGGTCGTCACAACAATCGCGGATGGCGAGGCTGGCTTGCCCGTGCGCTTCATGGCAACCCTCGCTGAAGGCCAGTCGCTCACGATCTCCGTGCCCGGCGAATTGGACGAGCCGAGCCTGAGGCTCGAAATCTCACGTGTGGGTAACAAACTCTTCCTCGCCAAAGCGGAACGCGCCGTGGAAGAATTCGGCAACGCCAGCACGCATGCCATAGCTGAGTAATTTTCGACAACGGCGTGAATGGCAACCGACGCAGCGCAACTCTCGCCCTTTCCTTGGCAGAAATCCAGAACCAAAAATGCGGCGGATGGGACCCGGCGCGGCATCTTTGATCCACGCAAGGATAATTTGTGCAGAGGAACCGTTATGCAGCTCTTGATGTCCATTTGTCTTATCGCTGCCCCGACGCAATGCCGAAATGAGCGCGTGATAGTGGCTTACGAACCGGTCGGCCCCGTCATGTGCATGGTCACAGCGCAGCAATCAATCGCACGGTGGCAAGGAACCCATCCGAAGTGGCGAGTGATGAAATGGAAATGTCAAGCACGGCTACCGACCGTAGAGCGCCTCATCTAATTAATTGGGGTCACCGCGACCGTTGTCGCTTGATCCCGTCAAGTCCTTGTGGCGATCCCATTGTCGCATTCGCGAGGGGTTGTTCCCGAATCCGGCTTCGCCAGGGTGGCCCTGGCTCAGCGGATACGGACATCACGCCGCGAATACTTCCGGATGAAACTCGCTGACCTCCACGACCGCGTCGGCTGGAACATTTGCCCGCCGCGCTGCCTCGCGGATCAGTTCCGCGCTGTCGGCCTCATAAAGGCAGTAGGTCTTTCTCTTGTCCGCGCTGAGGAAGGAATAAAGCCAGTGCACGCCCATTTCGTCGTTGATCAGGGTCACGCCTTCGACACCCTCCCGTGTGAATTCCAGTTGCTCCGCGAAATTTCGCTCGATTAGAAACAGGGGCATAATTCAATCTCCAACACGAATTGATAGTCCAAACGATATCCCACGTCAGACTAATTTGTCTTCTTAAAAGGCCGGAAATGTTCTTCAATCATGAAGTGCATTAGTTCTTTTTTCTACCGAACTTTTTGCCTCTGAGGGGGCAATAACGCAGATTGCAGCAGCCGAAACTCTTGCCACGAGATGCGCGGCCCGGTTATTGAGCGAGAGAGCTCCGAATGCGACGAAGCCCGAAACCTCTATAATGGGGCCATCTATGGCAGTAACTACGACCGTCTGGTCTCCTTGAAGGGCAAATACGACCCGACCAACTTCCTCCACGTCAACCAGAACATCAGGCCGGGTCAACGACCGCGTTCCAAAATACCGGTAGAGATCGCGGACAGGGGCATTGAATGATTGGCGGAGGACGAAAGGTAGGTTTGGCTTCTCAGTCCCGACGTTCTGATGTCGTCGGAAATGACTGGATCGGGTCGAATCCTGCGGTTGAGCGAATGTCGGCAATGGAGAAGCCCGCCGAATGGCCGGAATTGGCGCAACCAGGACCAATAGCTTCGCGCTCCCGATGTCCGCTTTCGAGAACAGCGAAATTGCTTCGAATGACCAAGATAGGCGCTAAGCCGACCTTCGAACGGCACGATTGAACACGCGTCCTGCTACCGTCATCTCTAAGCGCTTACCGCGTCGCCCGGCGCCGTCCCTCCACGGCGTCAAGCCGCTCCTGCAGGTGCCCATTGAGCACGATCATCTCCTTGAGCGCCTTCACCGCGTCGCCCTTGTGCTGGGCGATGAACTTTTGGGCGATCGCCTGAAGGGCGGCCTCCTGGCGTCTGTCCAGCGTCACGATGTGGTCCATAACGATGCCTCCGACAGTTTCTGTTTAAATTGAACAAAACGGGAACAAAAATGTCAAGTGTGAATTGACTTGGCGAGGAATGCCTTCCTATTTGTCAGTGGTGGGGCGGTTGCTCACAAACTGGGGAGAGCCGCGATGGGCAGACGAAAAAGCCGGTTTGACAGGCTGTCGGCGAGGCATGCCGAGGCGATCATCAGCGACGCTCTCAGCCTGCGCAGGACGGTGCTTTCGTCGCAACTGCATCTGAAGGCGCATGGCGAGCTGTTTTGGCAGCTTTGCGGGCTTGTCGAAAAATTGCATGAGGTGATGGCCAGCGTAGCGGAGAAGGAGCCCGATTTCCGGATGCCGGATCTTGGCCTGCTTCCGCTTCCCGAGGGCTATTTGACTCGGAAATGAGGCCATGGCCGGGCCGATGGACAGCGTTGGACGTGCCGCGAAGGCCAACATGCTGCTGATCGTCGAGTGCGGCCACTGCTACCATGTCGGGCGTTTTCGGGCCAACGACGTGGCCAAGGTGGTGGGCTGGAACAAGCCGCTGGAGACCATCCGATTCAGATGCAAGCGGTGCAACCGAACGGACACGACGGTGAAGACCCAGTTCGTCGACCAGGACCATCCGCCGAAGGGCTACATCTGGGTGCTGCAAAAATTCAAGCTTTAGAACAGCGAACCCTGTACCGGCGCCTGTGGGGCCTGCGGCGGAAATTTTATCTGTGTCGCCGGCTTGTCGACGATCACCAGCGCGTCGTCGGGTGCCGTGCGCTGCAGGTGCCTGGCCTGCGACCACGGTGCGGTCAGCCAGGTCTCGGTTTCCTCCTGCGTGGTCAGGATCACGGGCATCGCCTTCTCGTGGATCGGCGCGATCAGGGCGTTGGGCCTGGTGGTCAGAAAACCGTAGAGCTCGAACTCGCCGGGGCCATCCTTGACCTTGCGCACGCCTTGCCAGGGCGTCCACAGGCCGGCGAAGAAGAACAGCGGCCGCGCCTCGTTCAGCGCGAACCAGTGGTTTTTCTGGATACCGGTATCCGGGTCCTTGTCGCCCGGCGTTGGGCTCGGTTCGGCAAAACTGGTCAGCGGCACCACGCAGCGGTTCTCGACGCCGAGATATTGCTGCCAGTGGCCGTATTGCGGGTTGCGGATGTTGGTGGTGCCGTAGTCGGCCTTGCCCTTCACGCGCTCGACCGGCGTCGGCATGCCCCACAGCAGGTTGGCCAGTTCCCGCTCACCGTCCGGCGCGTTGCGAACTACCGGGCCGGGCTGGTTGGGGTAGATGTCGATGGAGGGCTCGAGATTGCCGAGACTGTCGCGCAAGGCGCGGGTCCACTGGCGGATCGCCTCCTGGCTGGTGGTGATGTTGTAGAGGTTGCACATGTCGAGCCCAGGGATGTTCAGGCATCTTGCGGGAAAGGGCAGGTAATTTCCAGCGCTCTCCGGCCGGCTGCTGACACGCTACCCCAGCCCACAGCGCCACGATCACCGCCGCCATCCCGGCGATCGACCGCGGCAGAAGGATACCGCCGCGCGCAGCACGGCGAACCGCGGGCTCCGCCTACGCAACGCACACCGCTCGCGCGCGTTCTACCCATTAGGAGGAGCATGGCGATGTGACAGCTGGTCTCATGCGCTCACAATTGGAGGCAAACCACCATGTCCAAGTTCAAAGATGCCCTTGACCGCGGCAAGGAAGCTCGCCGTGAGCAAGAGGAGAAGGTCGGCAATGAGAAGGCCGAGGGGGTGGACTTCGGCGCGCAAGCAAGGGCCTGGCTAAACGACGTCGTGGTTGCGTCGCTGGAAACGGCCAGGGCTGACGTAGCAGGCGAGGTGGCCGTCGAGATGGACACCGCGCCACGCCGCCAAGCCAAAGCATCAACACCATCTATTCGGTTCAGAATCTACAGGAAGCGGGGAACGGAAAAGGAGGTGGTCGGAAGAACGTTCACGGTCAACGTCCAGCTGAGTGGACAAGTGTCGGTCTCTTCGCCGGGGATGGTGGCAAGAGAAGTGGGAAACATCGGGGATAGGGCTGACGAGCGGTTCTCTAGCTTACTGGCGGAACTGATCGAGGACGCAGCGAAGGGCACTTAGCCAGCAAGGTGTCGAGGAGGGGCCGGCGATTTCCAGCGTTGTCTGCGGCTGCTGACACGCCGAGCCTGTCAGTAACAGCTTTCCGGACGCCGCAAACAGCCCTCCGTTAACCTTTCGTTAACCATGGCTGGCTAGCGTTTACCTATCAGTAAGGAATCGCTGTCCGTGACCTTCGCCGCCCCCGTCGAGACCAAATCCATTCGCTTTCGCGCCCGCTCCTTCGTCGCCTTCACGCTCACCCCGGAGACGCCGCTTTCGGAGTGGCTGGAAAGCCTCGACCGCTGGATCGGCAATTCTCCCGGCTATTTTGCCGGCCGCCCGGTGGTGCTCAACCTCAACACGTTGAAGCCCGCGGTCAGCCAGATCGAAGCGCTGGTTGCCGAGCTTGGCCTGCGCGGCATCCGCATCTATGCCATCGAGCTCGAAGGCAACACGGTGCTTGAGCCCAGTCTGCCGCCTTTGCTGATCGGCGCCAAAGAGGCCACAGCCGGGCTGCTCATGCAGGCCGACCAAAAGGCTGCCGGCGGGCCGGAAGAGGCGGGCAGGGCGGAAGAAGGCAGGGCGGAACCGGGCAAGCAGTCAGAAGACAGGCAACCAGAAGACAGGCTGCCGGACGCGCCGGCCACGCTGATGGTCAAGACGCCGATTCGCTCGGGCCAGTCGATCTTCCACGCGCATGGCGATGTCATCGTGCTGGGCTCGGTCGCCTCCGGTTCCGAGATCGTCGCTGCCGGCTCGATCCACGTCTACGGCACGTTGCGCGGGCGGGCGTCGGCCGGTGTGCTCGGCCATTCGGCGGCGCGCATCTTCTGCCGCAAAAACGAGGCCGAACTGCTGTCGGTCGACGGCTGGTATTGCACCGCCGAGGAGATGGAGCCGGCCTTGCGTGGAAAAGCGGTGCAGGCGTTTCTGGAAAAAGACACGCTGCGCATCGCGCCGTTCAGCTAATGCAGTCGCCCGAAAGTATGCAGCAGTTTTAGAATTAAAACAAAGACTTAAGCGCATCGCATAAATCAAACGCTTAACAATACAAACAACAATAAGGAGGCATAGATGGGCAAAGTTGTGGTGGTCACCTCGGGCAAGGGGGGCGTCGGCAAGACGACCTCGACGGCCGCCCTTGGCGCCGCCGTCGCGAGAACCGGCAAGAGGGTGGCGCTGGTCGACTTCGACGTGGGTTTGAGGAATCTCGACCTGATCATGGGCGCCGAGCGGCGGGTGGTGTTCGACCTGGTCAACGTCATCCAGGGAACGGCCAAGCTGTCGCAGGCGCTGATCCGCGACAAGCGGGTCGAGACACTGTTCCTGCTGCCGGCCTCGCAGACGCGCGACAAGGATGCGTTGACCGAGGAGGGCGTCGGCGAGGTGATCGAAAAGCTGAGCTCGGTGTTCGACTACGTCTTCTGCGACAGCCCGGCCGGCATCGAGCGCGGCGCGCAGCTTGCCATGCGCTTTGCCGACGAGGCGGTCATCGTCACCAACCCGGAAGTCAGCTCGGTGCGCGATTCCGATCGCATCATCGGCCTGCTCGACGCCAGGACCGTCAAGGCCGAGCGGGGCGAGCAGATCGCCAAGCATGTGCTGGTGACGCGGTACGATGCGGCGCGCGCGGCGCGCGGCGAAATGCTTTCGATCGACGACGTGCTGGAAATCCTGTCGACGCCGCTGCTGGGCATCATTCCCGAGAGCCAGGACGTGCTCAAGGCCTCCAACCTCGGGTCGCCGGTGACACTCAGCGATCCGACCAACTCCGCCGCCCGCGCCTATATCGAGGCGGCCAAACGGCTCGAGGGCGAGGACCTGCCGGTCGTCGTGCCGTTCGAGCGCAAGGGCTTTCTCGATCGGCTTTTTGGAAGGAGGGCAGCATGAGCCTGTTAGACCTCTTCAAGCGGCGCGGCAGCGCGCCGGTGGCGCGCGAGCGGCTGCAGGTGCTGCTCGCATATGAGCGCCGCAACCGCAGCCAGCCCGATCTCGTCTCGGTGCTGCGCGAGGAGATCATGGCCGTGATCGCCAGGCACGTGCAGATCGACCAGGATTATCTGCAGGTTTCCATGGATCGCGGCGAGACGATGTCGACGCTGGAGATCGACATTCAGATCCCCAACAAGAGCGCAAGGCCGCTGGCCATGTCGGCCTGAGCGTTGCGCCTGTAGTAGCTTTTGACGCCGGCGGGACAGCGCCCCCTCTGGCCTACCGGCCATCACCCCAATGGCCGGCAGGACAGAGGGGGTACTGTCCCGCCGACATCTTCTTAATTTATATCAACCATAGGTTGCGTTAAATACTTCCCATCCATTTGCCGCTTGCGAAACCAACAAAAGGGTGAAAACGTTGGTCCGGGGTAAATGGGCAAGGGTGGTCGTCGCGGCTGTTAGAAGCTCCGGGGCGGCCTTGAAGAGCGATGAATTTTCCACAGTTCCTGGTGGGGATGACCGCCGCGGCATTCGTCGTGGCGCTCTCGACTTTTTTGGCAACGGGTTCAATCTGGAAGGCGCTCGGCTGGACGGTCCTCACCTTGATCGTTCTGCAGCTTGGATATTTTTTGTCCGTCGTCCGGCTGATCTATAGGGCCGAACGAAAGACACACAGTGACCGCGACCCGCGAGTACTGGACCGTCGAGACTGCATGCGGTTTCGAGATTCAGGTCGGCCACCACAAATATAAACATGCCTAGACCATGATGTTCATCAGATAGACAGTATGGTCTAAACCGCTTGAAAGCGGACATGTTCGGTTCTTGGAATGTGCCTTGGACGTTCCGTTACTTTAGTCAACCAGTATATATCTCGGGGTGCATGTGACCGATACTGCGCAGCGCGTCATCCGCTCCAGCTCCGTCGCTCTGCTCACTCCGCCGCCAGTCTGTCCTGCGTCCTGGTGTCGAAGTCGCTGGCGTCGTGGCGCTCGTGCAATTGCATCGCCGGCTCGCCGAAGGCGCGGTTGACCATGCGGCCGCGCTGCACCGCCGGCCGCGCGTCGATCGCGTCGGCCCAGCGCTGCACGTGCTTGTATTCCTGCACCGACAGGAACGCGCCGGCGTCGTTGTACATGCGGCCCTTGGCCAGCCCGCCATACCAGGGCCACACGGCGATGTCGGCAATCGTGTAGGCGTCGCCGCCGAGATATTCGCTTTCAGCCAGCCGCCGGTCGAGCACGTCCATCTGGCGCTTCACCTCCATGGCGAAGCGGTCGATGGCATATTCGAACTTTTCCGGTGCATAGGCGTAGAAATGGCCGAAGCCGCCGCCGAGATAGGGCGCCGAGCCCATTTGCCAAAACAGCCACGACAGGGTTTCTGCGCGCGCCGGCTGCTCGATCGGCAGGAACTCGCCGAACTTCTCGGCCAGATGCAGCAGGATCGAGCCGGATTCGAAGACGCGGATCGGCTTTGGCCCGCTGCGGTCCATCAGCGCCGGGATCTTGGAGTTGGGATTGACCTCGACGAAGCCGCTGCCGAACTGGTCGCCGTCGTTGATCCTGATCAGCCAGGCGTCATATTCGGCGCCTTTGTGGCCGCGCGCCAACAACTCCTCCAGCATGATCGTCACCTTCACGCCGTTTGGTGTCGCCTGCGAGTAAAGCTGCAGCGGATGCTTGCCGACCGGCAACTGCTTGTCATGCGTCGGGCCGGCGATCGGCCGGTTGATGCTGGCGAAGGCGCCGCCATTCTCCTTGTTCCAGGTCCATACTTTCGGCGGTGTGTATTGGTTCATTTCGGAGGCCTTTGATGTGAGCGGAGAGGGTCTTAAGGAGGATCAGCTTGCATAGATACAGGTAGTGCGGGCTGACGGAAGTTCAACTTGTGTTGAACTATTGTCGATATCGGCAGCGCAAGCCTGCGCGATTGCATCCTGCCCTTGCGCCTCGTCACATGCGCCATAGCTATAGAAGATGCCGGCCCTCTGAACGGTCGTCGTGAATATGGCCAGGATTGAGAGCATGACCATCGATACGATTTTGCGGTCCATCGTGACGGTGCGGGCTTCGATCCCGGATGATGCCTTCACCGCGAATGCGCTAGGCACCAGCCGGGAAGGCAGCGGCGTGGTCATTCGCGACAACGGCCTGGTGCTCACCATCGGCTATCTGATCACCGAGGCGGAAGAAGTCTGGCTGACCGACCACAGCGGGCGCGTGATTCCCGCGCACGCGCTCGCCTACGACCAGGAAACGGGCTTCGGCCTGGTGCAGGCGCTGGCCCCGCTCGGCCTGCCCGCGGTGGCTTTCGGCGACGCGGCCAGGGCGATGGCCGGCGACCCGGTGGTGCTCGCCGACGGCATCGGCCAGGCGGTCAGCGCGTACATCGTCACCAAGCAGGAATTCGCCGGCTATTGGGAGTATCTGCTGGACGAGGCGATCTTCACCGCGCCGGCTCATCCGTCATGGGGAGGTGCGGCCCTCATCGGGCAGGATGGCAGGCTGCTCGGCATCGGTTCGCTGCGTCTGCAGATGAGCCGCGCCGGCGAGATCGCCGATATCAACATGGTGGTGCCGATCGACCTGCTGCCGCCCATCCTCGACGATCTGCTGACACGCGGCCAGGTTGCCAAGCCACCGCGCCCATGGCTCGGCGCCTTCTCCGCCGAAAGCAATGGCGAGGTCGTGGTGATGAGCGTCGCCGAAGGCAGCCCGGCCGCCGAAGCCGGCCTGCGCCAGGGCGACATCATCTCGGATGTGCGCGACGGCGAAGTCGACGGGCTCGCCGATTTCTACCGCAAGTTGTGGCAGAACCAGGCGGGGGCGGAGATCCCGTTGCGTGTTGTGCGCGACGGCCGCGAAACCTGGCTGCGCGTCAAATCGGCCGACCGCAACAGCTTTCTCAAGAAACCGCAGCTGCAGTGAAGCTGACGATCCACCTTCTCCCACAAGAAGGGGAGAAGGAAAGGCATCACGATGCGAAGGACCGCCATGGGCGGCGCGAAGCACCCCCCTCTGTCCTGCCGGACATCTCCCCCTCAAGGGGGGAGATTGGAAGTTTCAGCGCATCGCCCGTCTTCAATCGTTGGAAATTGGCGAAAGCCGAAGCGACATCTAATCTCCCCCCTTGAGGGGGAGATGTCCGGCAGGACAGAGGGGGGTGCTTCGCGCCGGCCTTGCAACAAGGCCACTGTTGCTCCATTCGATCGGAGCCAAGCAGCGACAAAGGAGAACCGATGACGACCACAGAAAGGCAGACCCGCTGATGGCGCCGGTCGAGGTCGACCCCGCCAAGGTCCGCGAATTCAGCGATGCCGAGAGCTTCTACACCTGGCTCGGCAAGCATCACGACACCAAGACAGAAATCTGGATCAAGATCCACAAGGTCGGTTCGGGACTGCTTTCGATCACGCCCAAGGAGGCCATCGACGTCGTGCTGTGCTGGGGCTGGATCGATGCCGTGCGCAAGGGGCTCGACGACAAGAGCTATTTGCAGCGCTACACACCGCGCGGCAGGAAGAGCATCTGGAGCCAGATCAACGTCGACAACGTCGCCCGGCTGATCGAGGCGGGCCGGATGACCGAGCATGGGCTCAAACAGGTCGATGCGGCGAAGACCGACGGCCGCTGGGCGCGTGCCTATGCAAGCGGCAAGGACATGAAAATCCCCGCGGATCTGCAGGCCGCAATAGACGCCGAGCCCGAGGCAAAGGCGATGCTGGCAGGGCTCAGCGCGCAGAACCGCTTCGCGCTCGCCTTCCGCATCCACAACATGAAGACCGAGGCTGGCCGCAAGAAGAGGATCGCCTCCTTCGTCGAGATGCTGACGCGCGGTGAGACGATCTACCCGCAAGGGAAGAGGTGAGGGCTGGCGCCGTCGCGGCTGTGGCTGCCATTGCGGCAAAGTTCCCGCCTCGTGGGTGTCAGGGTGAGAGAAATTGGCCGTCCACCCCGGCCGCTGCGCAGTAACGGTTTCTTCTTTGCTTTTGCCACACAATGGCGGCGACGAGGCGGGCGAAGTCCAGAGCATGGCCGAAAAGAAAAATCGCGACGGGGAGTTCTGGGAACTGGCGCTCGAACGCGCGCATCTTGGCGTCTGGGACTGGGATCTCGCGAGCGGCGACTGTTTTTACTCGGCGATGTGGTTGCAGATGCTCGGCTATGGCGAGGGTGAGCTTGCGGAGACAAGCGATCTCTGGTTGCAGCTGACGCATCCCGACGATCGCGAGCGGGCGGTGGCCAGCGGCGAACGCCACATTGCCGGCCTGACCGATTCGATCGAAACCGAGCTCAGGCTGAAGCACAAATCCGGTCACTGGGTATGGGTTCTCGATCGCGGCGGAGTGGTCGAACGCGACGCCGAAGGCCGGCCGGTCAGACTGATGGGCGTCCAGACCGACATCACCAAGCAGAAGCAGGCGGAAGCAGAGCTTGAACAGGTCAACGTCCGCTTTCGCCTGGCATTGGCGGCCAGCGGCACCGGCATCTGGCACCACGATCTCGCCGCACGCAAAAGCTACTGGGACAAGCGGACGCGGGACATCTACGGGCTTGTCGCCGACACCGACGAAGTGTCGCAAGACCTCTGGCACAGCTATCTGCATCCGGACGACCGGGCCGACGCCGAGCGGGCCCATTTGGCGCCGCTGCAAACCCAAAAGGTCGTCGCCGTGCAATACCGCATCATCAAGCGGGACGGCGAAATCCGACATCTCGAATCGCTGATACGGTTCGCCGACGCCCAGTCATCGGGCCAGATCCTGGGCACGGTGCGCGACATCACCGAGGCGAAGCAACGCGAGCAGGAGCTTGCCCATGCGGCCCGCCATGACGCGCTGACCGGCCTTTTGAACCGCGCCGCTTTCGACCGGCTGCTGGCCGAGCACATCGCAACGGCGCGCCGGCTCGCGGTGTTCTACGTCGATCTCGACTACTTCAAGGCACTGAACGACTTCGCCGGCCACGCCGCCGGCGACCTTGCCCTGAAGAGCGTCGCCGAGCGCATTCTGGGCTGTCTGCCGCCGTCGGTGCACGCCGCGCGCCTCGGCGGCGACGAGTTCGCGCTGCTGGTGCCTGATTGCGACGCAGCGCAAGCCGAGCGTCTCGCCGGCGCCGTACTCGCGGCGGTTCGCGATGCCGACCTCGGCTCGACGGCGGCGTCGCGCAAGCTCGCGGCCAGCATCGGCATCGCCTTTGTCGCCGATGCGAATACCGCAGTGGCCGACGCGCTCGCCTGCGCCGACGACGCCTGCTATGCGGCCAAGGCTGCCGGGCGCAATCGCTTCGCGGTGTTCTCGCCCGAGACGACGTCCGGTTCCAGCGGGCTCAATGCGGCGCGGCTGGCGGCCGACACCGTCGACGCCATGGCGGACGGAAGGCTGAAACTGTTCGGCCAGGAAATCCACCAGCTCGGAAAACCCTGGCAAGAAAGCCGCCATGTCGAGGTCCTGGCGCGGCTCGCCGGGCGCAACGGGCGGCTGATCCCGCCGGGCGAGTTCATCCCGGCGGCGGAGCGGTTCGGCGTCGCCTCGCGGCTCGACCGCTGGATCATCAGGACGGCGCTGTCGCTTCATGGTCCGGCGCTGAAGTCAGGGGCGCTCACGCTCGGCTTCAACCTGTCGGCGCAGACGCTGAGCGACCCGCAGCTTTGGGATTTCGTCGACGCCGTCATCGCCGAGACCGGGGCGCCGCATTCCGGCATCGGCTTCGAGATCACCGAAACCGCCGCGGTCACCAATTTCGCAGCTGCCGAGCAGTTCGTCGGCAAGGCGCGCGAGCGGCGCTGCCGCGTCAGCCTCGACGATTTCGGGGCGGGCATGAGCTCGTTCGAATATCTCCGGCGCTTTCCCGTCGACACGATCAAGATCGACGGTGCGTTCATCGAGCATATTGCCGATAGCCGCTTCGACCGCGAAATCGTCTCGGCGATATCCGGCATCGCCAGGAGCCTCGGCTGCTCCGTGGTGGCGGAGAAGATCGAAGCGCAGGATGCGCTCGACATCCTCGCGGATATGGGCATTGACTTCGGCCAGGGATTTCTGCTGCACCGGCCGGAGCCGCTGCAAGCGATCGTGGCGCGGGCGTGCGCGACCCGGGCGAGCGCGACACAAGCGAGCGTGGCACGGGCGCGCAAGACACGGGCGAGCGCGCCGGCACCAGCCGGACGGCGAGCCTAGCCCGGATCTCTCCGGGCTAGCCGGGCGAAAAGTCCGCGAAACCGGTCCGGCGCCGTGATGCGCGACTGGTCAGGACTTTCCCGGCGGGCGATAGCGGACCGACTTCGCCTTGCCAAGCGCTTGCATCGTCTCTTCGACGCTCAGGAGAACGGTGGTCTCGTACGAACTGAGCGCTCCTCCCGCACCAATGGCAAGCATGACCGATGCCATCGAAACGTTGTCGGGCGCTTCCCACAGGTTCCAGCCATCGTGCTCTCCGAAGCCGTACCAGAACCCGTGCAGCTTTCCGCCTACCGATTCGATGTAGGTGCGGGCTGCCTCGCGTCTATCCTCGGGGTTTTCGATCAGGCGCGCCCAGGTCTCGGGCGTATAGCTGAATCGTGAGAGATACATGGGCATGGTTCGCCTCCAGGGCCGCCGATCCCCAGCGGCTCGGCGTCGAGGGGATCGAGGGAGGGGCTGGCGCCGAGCCTGACCGGCTTGGTTGGTTCACCGGCTGACAAAATATGCGCTCAGGCTAATATAATCGCAACACCTATCCTGCAGGCGCCGCCGATGCGGATCAGGCGTTGCGGCTCGCCATATGCGCGTCGAGCTTCTTTCTCGAAGGCCCGTACCGCTTGATGATGGTCGCGGCCTCGCTCGGCGGTATGCCATATTTTTTCGCAAACGCCGCTACGTCGTAAGGCTCCTCGCCGGCGGCCGGTTTGCGGTCCTGCTTGCTCCTGGATTTGTCGTCGGCCATGTCGTCCTCCGTCATATCTGGTGGTTATAGGGTTGCTTGATCGGCCCGACCATCCTTGCCAGTTTGGGAAAGGAGGCACGCCGGTCTGACCGGTTGCCCGGCGGGGCGATGCTGGTTCCCGCTCATGGGCTCGAACCACGATTCACGCCTTCAAAGGGCGCTGTCCTACCATTAGACGAAGCGGGAATAGAGGAAGTGACGCTGTCTAGCACTTTCTCATCCGCGCATGAAGCTGCTTCATGTCATCATCGGCTTGAGCATGAGCTTTCAGCCGGGCCTTCTAGAGACGGGAGCAATCGCCGTGACCAGAACCGACCTCTCCGACTTCTACCGAGACTACATTGCCTGCCTGAACAAGCAGGACTGGCCGAAGCTGGGGCAGTTCGTTGATGATGAGGTGATCCACAACGGCCGGCGGCTCGGTCTATCAGGCTATCGCAAAATGTTGGAGCGAGACTTTGCTGAAATTCCGGACCTTTATTTCAACGTCCAGATGCTGATTTCCGATCCGCCCTACATAGCGAGCCGGCTCGGGTTCGACTGCACGCCGAAAGAAAGCTTCCTCGGCCTCCCTGTAAATGGGAGGAGAGTTTCCTTTTCCGAGAATGTTATCTATGAATTTGGGGACAAAAAGATTGTAGAAGTATGGTCTGTCATAGACAAGGCTGCCATCGAAGCCCAGCTTTAGCGCAGGAATGCTCGGCCGTCGTTCCACGTTCCGATATGAACCACGATATGAACAATGGCAGCTGCCTGTCTACCGCCTGTCAAGGACCCGGCCTTGACGCCTGAACACGCTGCCCCAGATTACGCGGCGGAGTTTTTAGAAATGCGATACGACTGGCAGGGGCGCAAATTCCTCGAACGGCATTTCGGCATTGTTATCGCAATTGGCCTGGCTGCAGGGCTGTCCGTGCTGGTCGCGCTGGGCTACACGCCTTAGAGACTGTTTGGAAACTCTACTCTGGCGGCCATCTGATGGCGTTTTCTGCGCTTCCGGTGCTCACGGACCAAAACGTCCGCTGCGCGCCGGTTCTCGAAACCACCACCATATGACTCGCCAGAGCGAATTTCGAAACAGTCTCTTAAGCCTCGGATTTAGCGCTCTGCTGCGCATGCCCCACGGCATTGGCGAAAGAAATGTCATCCTTGATCTCACGCATCGCCATCGAGGTGATCGTGCGGCGCACGCCGGGCAGGCGGCTGAGCTCGACGCGCAGCATCCTGTCCAGCGCCATCATGTCGACGGTCACGATCTGCAGGAGATAGTCGGCCTCGCCTGTGGTGGCGTGGCAGCGCCGGATAAGCGGATGCGCCTGGACGGCAGCCTCGAAGGCTTCGGAGAGCTCGAAATCGATCGACACCTGGATGAAGGCTTCGATGCCGAAGCCGAGCTTGGCCGGGTCGACCCGCGTCGAGTAGCCGCGGATGATGCCGGCGTCCTCCAGCGCCTTGACCCGCTTCCAGCACGGCGTCTTGCTTAAACCAACCTCGTCGGCGAGCACTGCGAAGGAGGTGCGCGCATCGCGTTCCAGCGCCGCGACGATCTTCCAGTCGACCGCATCCAGCATCACACGTTCTCGAAACATTCGCAATAGATGAACATTCGTCCTCCATTTTCTGGCATTTGGATAACACAAAGGAACAATGTTCAAGTGAAAAGCGACTAAACTGCGGGCTCGGACCGAACAGGGACCCTATGGGCCGGGCAAAGGAGCAGCTGCCATGGACAAGCCGGATTATTACGCCCGTATCGAAGCGCCCGAGATGCGCGACTATGGCGTCTACCTCAGCTGCGACAAACTACTCGCCTGCCAGAAGCCGCTGGCCGAGATGGTCAATGCCGACGAGCTGCAGTTCCAGATCGTCCACCAGGTCGAGGAGCTGTGGATGAAGCTCATCGCCTACACGCTGGTCGATGTCGTCGACTTCCTCGAGCAGCAGAACACCCATCGCATCGTCGCGCTGATGGGGCGGGTGCATCGGCTGATGCGCCTGATGACGGCGCAGCTCGACCTGCTCGAAACCATGTCGCCCAAGGAATACCAGGAGATTCGGCTGCAGCTCGGCAACGGCAGCGGCCAGGAATCGCCGGGCTTCAAGCTCTTGCTGCGCATGCCGCCGGACCTGTGGCGGGCGTTCAAGGCGTCCTATCTCGATGGTCGCGGGCTCTCGGTCGAGGATGTCTACGATGTCAGCTATGACCACGGCGACAGCTATGTCGTCGCCGAGGCGCTGATGGAATTCGACGAGCTGTTCCAGAAATTCCGCGCCAATCATCTCTACCTCATCCACCGCTCGATCGGGCTCGGCTCGAAATCGCTCAAAGGCCGACCGGTCGAACTGCTGCAGGCCGGCGCCCTGCATCGCTTCTTCCCGGAGCTGTGGGACATACGCTGCGACATGACCGACCGCTGGAGCGGCCAGTATGGGACTGTGCGGGCACCGATCAGCCACCACGCGGCCGAGTAGATCCAGGCTTGGGTTCCTCGCCCCGCGCGAAGCGGGGGGAGAGGTGGGGGCGGCGCGGGCCGGGGGGGGGGGGGTGGTTTGGGGGGGGGGGGGGGGCGCGCGCGGGGGGGGGGGGGCGGGGGGCCCCCCCCGCCCCCCCCGGGGGGGGGGGGGGGCGGGGCGCGG
>NZ_JBVVQQ010000037.1:44860-47429 GCF_055811135.1 Mesorhizobium sp. WSM4817
CGCGGCATTTTTGGGAGTGGGGGGCCACCGACCCCCCCCCCCGCGGCCTTGTCGACCCCGGCTGGGGTGCCCCGCCCCGCGCGACGGGGGGGGTGTGGGGGCCGCTACGCGGCCGGAGAGGGGCCTTTTCTTTGCAGGCGCTGTCCCCCTCTCCGTCGCGGCTTCGCCGCGCCACCTCTCCCCCACTTTGGTGGGGGCGAGGAACCCAGTCCTGCAGCGGCCTGGCTGCTTGCGCTGTCTCAGCCAGTATTCTCGGGGGATCATGTCGGGTTTGCGGCTGGTGCAACGTCCTTGGGGCGAAATCGCAACCCTGGAGGACGGCATGTCATCGGAAACCACCCAATCACCGGCTCAACCGCCGTGGCAGACCGCGGCAATCCTGACTGGCCGCCTGATCTTCGCAGCCGTCTTCCTCATGGCGGTGACCTTCAAATTCATCGACATGGGCGCCACCGCGGGCTACATCGCCGCCGCCGGATTTCCGTTCCCGCTGTTTCTGGCCTGGTGCGCGGCCGTGCTCGAAGTCGTCCTCGTCCTGTGCTTCCTGACCGGCGCCTTGTTCTCGCAGGCCGCTCTTGTCGCCGGCGCCTATGTGCTGTTCCTCGCCTTTGCCTTTCACGGGCCGTCGCACTGGGCCGGAAACCAGGCCGAGTTCGGCTTTTTCGTCGATCATTTTACCTTCCTGGCCGGGCTGCTGTTTGCCGCCGTGCATGGGCCGGGCCGTGTGCTGACCTGGAAGGCTGCACTGGCCAGGTGATCGTAACTCGGCTGGCAAGCGGCGTTCCGATACGGCGAGGCGATCGCGACGTCACATCTGGTCGTTGTAGGGTTCCTTCATCTGGCCGACCATGCGCGCCAGCTTGGAGAAGGACGGCATGTCCGCCTCCGGCTGACACTGGTTCGCCAGCTCCAGCAGCCGGATCGGGAAGTTGACGGCATCGCGGCTCGAGGCCGACATGCCTTCGGAGCGCTCCTCGCTGGTCTCGCTGGCTTCGGCCTTGCGCAAGGCGATGTCTATCTCTTCGACCGTCAGTACGCCCTTGCGGACAAGGACCTGATTGATCGATGCGACGGCCATCAGCAGGCCCTCGAGTTGCAGATTGGCGACATTCATGGCTTTGCTCCCATTGGCAAATTGCAAACGCGCGAACACCGGTTCCGATCCCTGCACCATAGCGCGGCGGGCGGCCGAATTTTAGGCCGGCCCGCGAGATTTCGCTTGCTTTGTGACGGCAGCTATGCTAGGAATATAGTCATGGTGCTGATTTGCGCCAACGACCCGCCCACCGAGGCGGGTTTTTTTATATCAAGCCTTCTCGAACGTTTGTGCCTGTGTTGCCGATATCAAATGTCGGCGGGACAGCGCCCCCCTCTGTCCTGCCCTCTCTTTGCCAAAATTTGGCATCTCCCCCACTTGGGGGGAGATCGGATGTCACCCCGGCTTTCGCCAATCACCAGCATCGCGGTAGGCCATGGCCGAGAAACCTTTCGACGACGAACCGGCTGATGTGGCCGAACCCAAGCCGTCCGGCCGGCCGAAGCGAGCGAAAAAAACGCTGGCCGATGGTTTTCTGGACGCCATCCGCGCCGATTTCCGGGCGCATGGCGCCGGCGTCATCGCCGAGGTTCGCACCGAAAAGCCCGATCAGTATCTGAAGATCGTGCTGTCGGTGCTGCCCAAGGATCTGCATCTCAACATCAACAGTCTGGAAGCACTGAGCGATGACGAAATCAGGCAGCGCATCCGCGGCCTCGAAGCCGTCCTGCGGCCGTTTCTCGAAAAGTCTGGCGTCGCAGGACTCGCAAAGCCGGACCGCGACAGCGAAGACCGAGTATCTGAGCCTGCTCAGGGAATTGGACCGGAGGCGGCGCACTAACCAGCTTGCCGCCTACCGGCCTTACCCGCGACAGGCCGAGTTCCATGCGGCCGGTGCTGCCAACCGAGAACGCCTGTTCATGGCCGGCAACCAGCTCGGCAAGACAAGGGCCGGCGGCGCCGAATGGGCGATGCATCTCACCGGCCGCTATCCCGAGTGGTGGCAAGGCAAGGTTTTTGACACGGCCGTGCGGCTGTGGGCGGCGGGCGTCACCGCCGAGGGCACGCGCGACAACCCGCAGCGCATTTTGGTCGGCCCGCCGCAGCAGCCGGCGGCGTGGGGCACCGGCATGATCCCGGCCGACGCCATTGTCAGCACCATCATGGGGCGCGGCGCGCCGCATGGGCTGGACAGCGTCGTCGTGCGCCATGGCGGCGGCGGTGATGTGCAGGCCGATGAATCGGTGCTGTCGTTCAAGAGTTTTGAGAAGGGCCGCGAAAAGTGGCAGGGCGAAACGCTGCACGGCGTCTGGTTCGACGAGGAACCACCGCTCGACATCTATTCCGAAGGCCTGACCCGCACCAACGCCACAGGCGGCATCACCATAGTCACCTTCACGCCGTTGCTCGGCATGTCGGAAGTGGTGCTGTTGTTTCTGTCGGCGGAAGAGGTGGAGGGGATGGGGTGAGGGGGCGGCGGCCTTGCCTTCTCCCCTTGTGGGCGAGGTGGATAGGCGCGCCGCCCCGAGACCG
>NZ_JBVVQQ010000038.1:0-43767 GCF_055811135.1 Mesorhizobium sp. WSM4817
GGCCTGAAGGCGCTGGTCGACGATCATCATTTGCGCAACGGCCTCAATGTCCACAAGGGCAAGATCACCAACCGCGCGGTGGCCGAATCACTCGGCTATGAGTTGGTCGAGCCGAAGGCCGTTCTCACCGCCTGAGCCTGCCGCTCGATCCTCTCCCGATAGGGCCGCCGACGCCCCCGGCGGCCTTTTCCACAAGTAAATTTCACGAATTGCGCTAGGCTGACCGGTTTTTCCCGTCATGCTTGTAATGTGTCATTGTTGTGGCTTTTTTGTTACATCCGCCGGCATGGGCAGGTGCTAGACGGGTGCCGGGTTTTCAAAAGGCAGGGGCAATGATCAACAAACGATTCGCAAAATCTCTTCTTCTTGGCGCGGTTTCCGTACTGGCGCTCGGATCGGCTTCTCAGGCTGCCGACGCGCTTGTGCCGGTGGTCGAAACGTCGGCCTTCAACTGGAGTGGCATTTATGTCGGCTTTGGCGTCGGCGCCGGCGCCAATGTCCACGAGCTCAGCAGCGATTTCCTTCCCGGCTTCTCGTTGAACGGCATTGGTGGTGAAGGCGTATACGGTGAATTGACCGTTGGATACGACTATATGGTGTCGCCGCGCTTCCTGATCGGCGGACTCTTGGACGCCCATATCGGCAACATTGAAACCACGCTCGATGTAGCTGGACTAGAGGCTTCGGTCCAAGAGACCTACGGCTTCGACGCTGGTCTGCGGGCTGGTTACCTCTTCACGCCGAACACTTTGGGCTACGTGCTCGGCGGCTATTCGTGGCAGAAATACGAACTCGACACCAACGCTGGTTTTGTCCTGGATTGGGACCAGAGCGGCTACTTCGTCGGAGCCGGGGTTGAAACGGCCATCAACAGCAACTGGACCATCAAGACAGAATATCGCTATACCCGCTTCGGCACCAATGATGATCTGCTTTCCGATCTCGGTGCGCCGGATGGCACCCTCAATCTCGACACGTCGCGGCATACGTTCCAGGTTGGGGCCAACTATCGCTTTGGCGCCCAGAATGGCGGCGTGGCCGCTTTTGAAGCGCCTGCCTACAACTGGACCGGCTTCTACGTCGGCGGCGCCGCCGGCGCGGGTGCGTCGGTGCATCAGATCGAGGTCCCGCCGCTTGGCGGGCTCGAGTTCAACGGGCTCGGCGGCGAAGGTGTGTTCGGCGAATTGAACGTCGGCTATGACCATGATTTCGGCAGCTGGGTCGCAGGTGTCATGGTGGATGCCCGCTACTCCGGCATGACTTCCGAGTTGGAACTTCCAGGCGGATCGATCAATCTGGATACCGATTACGGCTTCGATGTGCTTGCCCGCGTCGGTATGAAAGTCAACGAATCAACCCTCGCCTACGTGCTCGGTGGTTACAGTTGGCAGCACTTCGATCTGAACGCGTCTTCGCCGATCGGCGATATCCTCGATTGGGACTCCAGCGGCTTCTCGGTGGGTGGTGGTCTGGAAACGGCCATGTCCAGCAACGTGACCGTCGGCCTCGAGTACCGCTATTCGCAGTTCTCCGAGGAGGATTTCTCGTCGGAACTTGGGCTGCCGGACGACACTCTCACCTCGACGCCTTCGTTCCATACCGTCCGCATTGGTGCGAAGTACAAGTTCAACTAATTTTCGAGCCGTCCAGACAACAGTCAAAGCCCGTCGGTCATTCCGGCGGGCTTTTTCTTTGGGTAAAGAAATATAATGCAGGCAGCAAAAAAGCGGAGCCAAAGCCCCGCTTCCTCTGATATCGAGATCTCCCGCCGGTTCATCCGCGGTCGGCAAATCGATCGACAATCATTCCATAACGCGACATTGCGACAGGCGTACGACAGCTGCGACCGATCCGGTCACGCGCGCTCGATCCGGCACTGATAGCAGTTGTTGCGTGCCGAGCGAACATGCACATAGGCGATGTCGTCGCGCTCGAACAAACTCTCGGCCCGTGCCGCAATAGCGGCCGTTGGGATGACGCCGCCGCTGCCGTAGACGATGCGATCGTCGCTGCCGTAACCGCGCACGATGTAGTCGCTGCCTTCGAGAATTTCGGGAAGCGCCTCGGCCTCGGCAGCGCGCTCGCAAGGCTCGGCATGGAGGAAGATCGGGCCGGTCTCGGCATAAGGCTGCAATTGCGGGAATGGCCGATAAGCCAGGACAAGGTAGGCTTCTCCAGCGGCGACGTTCTTCAGGCAGTGGCGGCAAGGCACGCCGTCACCGTCGGATATTTTCCGCTCTGGGATCAGGCCATAGGCGTCCGGCCCGCCGCGCTGCAAAGCTCTGACGCCTTCCGTGGGCAAGGCCTTGAACTGGATGGTCATGGTGAAATCTCCGGTGTCATCGACCGGAAATTACGTCGCTGCGCCAGCGCTTCCCACCCGATTCCTGCCAATCTGGATCAGTCCATCAGCGCGTCGAGACCGCGCACCAGCCCTGTGATCTCCTGTACCCGCCGGATGGCGAGCAGCGTCCCGGCCACATAAGGGGCAGCGGACGAGCCGGCGTCGTGGCGGATGGTCAGCCGCTCGTCGGGCAGGCCGAACAGCGCTTCGCAGGACAGGATATAGGAAGGCAGGCGAAGCGCATGCACCTGCACCCCCTCGCCCGTGCCAACCGCCGCACCGCGCGTTCCCGGCACACCGGAGACCTCCGAGACCGGCCGCGCGGTCGAAGCCTTGCAGACATCGGCCAGCGCTTCGGCAAGCTCGCGCGCCGTGCCGGACGGCGCGTCGGGCTTTTTGGCGCTGGCATAGTCGATGACCTCGACATCCGGCACGTATTTCGCCGCCATCAGGGCAAACCGCTTCATCAGCGTGGCGGTGATCGAAAAATTGCCGGCGGCAATGACGCCGACACGATTGGCGCGGGCTGCAGCATCGATCTCGCCGAAATCGGCCGCACCCAGCCCCGAGGTGCCGATCACCACGTGCCGTCCGTTTTCGATGGCCAGCAGCGCATGGTCCTTCACGACATGCGGTTTGGTGTAGTCGACCAGCACGTCCGAGGGCACCTCCATTGCCTCGGCCAGCGAGGCGGCAACGATGATGCCGTTTGCCGACAGGCCGACCAGCAGGCCTGAATCCTGCCCAGCGCCGCTGCGTGACACGGCACCGGCCAGCGCCATGTCGCCTTGCGCCCCGATCGCCGGAACCAGTGCCTTGCCGACCCAGCCGGTCGCACCGGCCATCACCACCCGAATCGTCATTGATCCTCCCATCGCCATTTCAAGCGCCACGCGTTCCCTTGGATGCGTGGCGAACGCTCCAACAGTTTGCCTCCGGGCTGAAGCATCGATGAAATTCAGTCTGCGGAGAAAATCATGGCCGCATGACGCTGGCCGCACGTTCGGCGAAGGTCATTGGATGCACCATCTCCTTCTTTTGCGCGACCGGTTCAAAGCCGAGCTTCTGATAGAGCGGCAATGCCGCCGGATGGTCGAGCGTGCAGGTCTGCACCGTCACCCGCCTTGGTCCGTGCGACCAGGCGGCGTCGATCGCCGCACCCAGGAACCAGCGGCCGATGCCTTGGCCGGTGGCGTGCTCCATCATGCCGAAATAGGCCAGTTCCACTTCTCCCGGCAGATGTGGCTTCAGGTCGAAAAAGCCGGCCGGCGAACCGTCGAGATACAGCACCCTGATATCGCGGTCCTCGCGATGGATCCCGGCAGAAAGCTCCTCGTCGCTCAGCCTCAGCACATTGACCCAGTGCCATTTGCGGCCCACCCGATCCATCAAATAGCGGTAGAAATGCAGCGGAATGTCCTTGGTTTTTAGCAATGCGATCTGGCGGTTGTACGGCAGCGGCGGCGAATAGGCCGGCGGCGCATGCATTTCGAGAAACGTCACCGTGACCTCGATGTCGTCAAGCGCGCCGTTTTCCATCACAGTCAGTCCTTGCCCGTCACGACGGGCGTATCGCCAAGCCCACCCCATTCGGTCCATGAACCGTCGTAGAGCCTGTTGTCGGTGTGGCCTAGCGTCTCGAGCGCCAGCGTGATCGCCGCCGCCGTAACGCCTGAGCCGCAAGAGGTGACGACCGGCTTTGACAGGTCGATGCCGGCGTCCTCGATCACCTTGCGCAACCGGTCTTTCGACAGCAACTCGCCATCCTCGGCAAGCGCCGAAAACGGCGCATTGCGCGCGCCGGGCATATGGCCCGAGCGGACGCCGGCGCGAGGCTCCGGCTCGGTACCGGCAAACCGGCCAGGCGAACGCGCATCGGCGATCTGGCTTTCTCCGGTCTCGACGATCCGGCGCATGTCGGCCAGGCTGGCGACGCGAGCGGCATCGAAGTCGGCATGGAACACGCAAGGCGCGATCTTCGTCGGCTCCGCCGTCACCGGCCGTCCAGCCGCTTTCCAGCGATCGAAGCCGCCGTCCAATATGTAGACCTGGAACACCCCCATGACACGGAACATCCACCAGGCGCGCGGCGCCGAGAAGAAGCCCGGGCCGTCATAGACAACGATGGTGTCGTCGGCCGAAATGCCCATGGCGCCGACATACTGGGCGAAATGCTGCGGCGACGGCAGCGTGTGCGGCAGTGGGGAATCAGGATCCGAGATCGCATCGTGATCCAGGAAACGGGCGCCCGGAATGTGCGCTGCGTCATATTCGGCGCGCGCGTCGCGTTTCTGCGCCGGCAAATACCAGGACGCGTCGACGATGGTCAGGCCAGGCTCGCCGAGGCGCTTCTGCAACCAGTCCGCATCGACGGTGAAAGGGCTGTCTTCGGCCATTGTTCTTCTCCTGCCCGCCTTCGACAATCTGTTTATCAGGCCGGCTGTTTATCAGGCCGGCGGCATTGGTCCAAAGCGTATTCGGAAGCGCCGGTTCTCGCGACCCTTCTTCTCGATCTTGCCGATATGTATCTCGCCGACTTCTCCAGTGCTCTTCACATGAGTGCCGCCGCAAGGCTGGCTGTCGATCGAGGCGTTCTCGCCAATGCAGACCAAGCGGATCTTGCCCGTGCCGACCGGCGGCCGAACATTCTTCGATTTCACCAGTCCCGGATTGGCCGCCAACTCCTCGTCGGTGATCAGCCTGACAAAGACCGGGTGGTCGGCCCGCACCAATTCCATCAGCCGGGCCGTCACATCTTCCCTGGTGAAGCCGGCATCCGGAATATCGAAATCGATACGGCTGTCGTCCTCGGAAACCGAGGCACCGGTGATCGGGAACGGGCAGACGACGGTAAGCAAGTGGCAGGCTGTGTGCATGCGCATCAGAAGATGCCGCCTCTGCCAATCGAGGGCAAGCTTTACCGGCTCACCGACCTCAGGCACCGCCTGCTCAGGCGGCGGCACATGGATGATGTCATCCTTGGTCTCACCGGTGATGGTGGCGGCAACAGCGATCAGGCTGCCGTCGGCGCGTTCGAGGGTGCCCGTATCGCCAGGCTGCCCGCCCGACGTGGCATAGAAGATCGTCCGGTCCAGAATGATGCCGCCACGGTCGTTGACGGCGACAACCACGGCATCAGCCGTCCTGAGATAGGCGTCGTCGCGAAACAGGGCATCCGTCCTGTAAGCCATCACGCAACCTTTTCGAACGGCACCGAGATTGTGCTCCGCTGTTCCATCCAGCCCGGCACCGGCAGCTGCTTCTGACGCAGGAATTCCGGGTTGAACAATTTCGACTGATAGCGCGTGCCGTAGTCGCAAAGCACGGTCACGATGGTATGGCCGGGACCCATCTCACGTGCCAGCCGGATCGCGCCGGCAATGTTGATGCCGGTCGAGCCGCCGACGCACAGGCCTTCCTCCTGGATCAGGTCGAAGACGATCGGCAGTGCATCCTCGTCCGGAATCTGGAAGGAGAAATCCGGCGTGAACCCTTCCAGATTGGCGGTGACCCGCCCCTGCCCGATGCCTTCGGTGATCGAGCTGCCTTCGGATTTCAGCTCGCCGCTGGTGTAGAAACTGTAGAGCGCCGCACCGAGCGGATCGGCGAGCGCGATCTTGACGTCCTTGCTCCTGGCCTTGAGCCCGAAGGCGACCCCTGCCAGTGTTCCGCCGGAGCCGACCGCCGAGACGAAACCATCGACCTTGCCGCCGGTCTGGGCCCAGATTTCTTCCGCCGTGGTGCGGGTATGGCCATCACGGTTGGCGACGTTGTCGAACTGATTGGCCCAGATCGCGCCGCTCGGCTCGGACCGGGCCATCTGCTCGGCCAGACGGCCCGACAGTTTCACATAATTGTTGGGGTTCTTGTAGGGAACGGCAGGCACCTCGATCAGCTCGGCGCCGAGCAATCTGATCGTGTCCTTCTTCTCCTGGCTTTGCGTCTCCGGGATGACGATTACGGTGCGGTAGCCAAGCGCCTTGGCAACCAGCGTCAATCCGATGCCGGTGTTGCCGGCCGTCCCCTCGACAATCACCCCGCCCGGCCTCAAAAGTCCGCGCTGCTCGGCGTCGCGGATGATGAACAGCGCGGCACGGTCCTTGACCGACTGGCCCGGATTCATGAATTCGGCCTTGCCCAGGATCTCGCAGCCGGTTTCTTCCGAGGCTTTGTTGAGGCGGATCAGAGGCGTATTGCCGATCGCTTCGATCACAGAACGGGGCATGGAGATTCCTTTATGCTTGCGGCCGAACCCTAGAAACCCGAAGCTTGGGTTTCAAGGCAAGAATTTGCCTGATCCAGCGGCATTTCCGGGCTGCAATTTCCTAAAACAGATGTTGCGTTGAGCCAATCATTGAAGCTCACCATTGAAAAGCGCTCTTTTCATCCGATTTCTTCACCGCTAGAGCACAGGCTAAGAAAAAGTCGCAGGGCATAGCATGACACTCTATCGGGCCGACCCGAAGCACGGCGTCGCCTGGATTACCGGCGGCAGCAGCGGCATCGGCCGTTCACTGGCCAAGGACCTTGCGGCGCAAGGCTATGTCGTCGCGGTGACGGCGCTCGACGACGATCCGATCGACACGCTTGTTGTCGAGACGGCGCAGATGCCGGGCCACGTCACGGCCTATCCTTGCGACGTCACCGACGAAGAACGCATGGCAAGGACGGTCGCGGCGATCGAGAAGGATCTCGGCCCGATCGTCTTGGCCGTGTTCAATGCCGGGAGCTATATTGCGACCGTCGGCGAAGACCTCACTGCCCGTGGATTTCGCCAGTCCTTCGATGTCAATTATTTCGGCATCATCAATGGCCTGGTGCCGGTCATCGAGCGCATGCGCGTCCGCGCGCGCGGCCATATCGTCCTGGTCGGTTCGGTCACTGCCTATTTCGGCTGGCCGACCACGGCCGCCTATGGCGGCACCAAGGCGGCGATCAATATCCTCGCCGAGTCGCTGAAGTACGATTTCGACAAGATGAACGTCCGCATCCAGGTGATAAACCCGGGCTTCGTCGACACCCCGCTGACCGAGAAGAATTTGCTGCCGATGCCCCGGCTGATGCCCGTCAATCGCGCCTCGCGCCGCATGGCGCGCGGCATCAAATCCGGCGGCTTCGAAGTCACCTTCCCGTGGCGCTTGTGCTGGGGCCTGAAGCTGTTCAGAATCCTGCCGAGACCGTTCTGCCGATGGGTCATCAGCACCGCGACCCGCTGGAAGGCGCGTCCGCTGAATTTCGACCGCAAGCCGCCGAGCGAATAGACCGGCCATCAAGTTGGCGCTCCCGCCGCCGGCGGGACGTCGTTGCCTGTTTGCCATCGTGGCCATAGGTTGAGATTAATTGCATGGAGTCTGCGATGGGGCGACGGATCGTGCTTGCGGTATTGGGTCTCGCCGTCATTCTCGTCCTTGCCTACGTCTTCGGCCCGCGCGCCCCAGCCGACATCACGATCCGCTTCGATCCTTCCGTGATCGGCGATGACCCGCAAGCCTACCTGGCACGCAAGGAGGCGGCCGTACCTGATATCCACGACGGGCTGGAAAAGGAAATCATCTGGGTCAATCCGATGGTTCACGCCAGGACGCCGCTGTCGATCGTCTATATCCACGGCTTTTCGGCGTCGAAGGGCGAGGTTCGTCCGCTTCCCGACGAGGTGGCCGAAGGGCTCGACGCCAATCTTTACTACACCCGTCTCACCGGTCACGGACAGGGCGGTGCCGCGATGGCGGACGGCAGCGTCAACGCCTGGATCAACGATTATGAGGAAGCGCTCGCCATCGGCCGAGCGATCGGCGACAAGGTGATCGTCATCGCCACCTCGACCGGCGGCTCGCTGGCAGCCTGGGCTGCGACGCAGCCGGGCGCATCGGACGGGGTGGCGGCCATAGCATTCATCTCGCCGAATTTCGGCGTCAAGGCTTCCGGCGCCGAACTTCTGACCATGCCGTGGGGCCGAGAGATCGCCGAGCTGGTCGCCGGCAAGGAGCGCAGCTTCGTGCCGCGCAATGCGCTGCACGAGAAATTCTGGACCTGGCGCTATCCGATCGCGGCGACGCTGCCGATGGTGGCGCTGACCGAGCTGGCCAATGGCGCGCCGGTGGAGAAGGCGACCATCCCTGCCCTGTTCATCTTTTCCGATTCGGACAAGATCGTGCGGCCGGACCGCACCCGCGACATCGCCGGGCGCTGGGGCGCGGCGCACGAACTGGTGCCGGTCGACGATACCGGCGATCGGGACAATCATGTCATTGCCGGAGACGCGCTGTCGCCAGCAACCACAGCTTTCCTGGCGCAGCGCATTGTCGTGTGGGTACAGGCGGTGGTGAAGTAGGTCTCAGGCGAAAAAGGCGACCGAAGCATCGCTCCGATCGCCTTTTTCAATTGTGAGCAGCCGGGCCGAGCCGACCGGCGCGGGCCGGATGCACTATCTGGTTACGCAGCCCGCGCTGCTGGCCGCTTGCCGCCGAAACGACGCTTGTTGTTGCCCTTGAACGCCTTGGCGCCTTCCGGCTTGCGCTCGCCGGCGAAGGCCGGCTTGTCGCCGAAGCGCTTGTTGCCGTTGTTGTGGCCGCCCGGCCGCCTGCCGTCGCGACGACCGCTGCGGTCGTTGGCCGGCTCGAAGCTGCGCTCGTTCTTTTCGGCAGGATTGCGCTGCGGGTCGGGACTGCCGAGATGATCGGCAACGATCGGCAGCTTGGTGCGGATGATGCGCTCGACCTGGCGCAGCTTGCTGTTCTCGGACGGGTCGCAAAGCGTGATGGCGATGCCGTCCATGCCGTTACGGCCGGTGCGGCCGATGCGGTGGACATAGCTCTCTGCCTCGTCCGGCAGGTCGAAATTCACCACATGGCTGATGCCGGGCACGTCGATGCCGCGCGCCGCGATATCGGTCGCAACAAGAATGCGCACCGAACCCTCGCGGAAATCGTTCAGCGCCTTCTGACGGGCGTTCTGCGACTTGTTGCCGTGGATGACGGCGGCCTTGAAGCCATCGCGCTCGAGATCCTTGGTCACCCTGTCGGCGCCATGCTTGGTGCGCGAAAAGATGATGACGGACTTCATCGCCTGGTCGGCGAGCATCGTCGCCAGAACCTGGCGCTTCTGCTTGGTGCGGGCAAAGACGACGCCCTGTACGATCTCGGCCGCCGCAGTGCTGTGCGGCGCCACTTCGACGCGGATCGGGTTCTTCAGCAGGCCTTTCGCCAGCTCGGCGATTTCGGCCGGCATGGTCGCCGAGAACAGCACCGTCTGACGGTCCGGCGCGGTCGCCCTGGCGATGCGCTTGACGTCGTTGATGAAGCCCATGTCGAGCATGCGGTCGCCTTCATCGAGCACCAGCCATTTGGTGTCGGCAAGCACGAGGTCGCCCTCACGCACCAGATCGGTCAGCCGGCCGGGCGTGGCAATCAAAATGTCGACGCCGGGAGCGATCTTCTTCACCTGGCTGAAGCGCGAGACGCCGCCAAGCACGAGTGCTGTCGAGACATGCGCGCCCTTGGCGAGCAGCTTGATCATCTCTTCGATCTGCACGGCGAGCTCACGCGTCGGCGCCAGGATCAGCGCACGAGCGGTCTTCGGCCGGCGCTTGGTGCCGAGCGCGATGATCTTCGAAAGGATCGGCAGCGCGAACGCCGCGGTCTTGCCTGAACCAGTCTGGGCGATGCCGAAAATGTCACGGCCTTCCAGCTGCGGCGGGATCGCCTGGGCCTGGATCGGCTTCGGATCGGTGAAGCCTGCGCCATGGGTGGCCTTGAGCAGCGCGCCCGTAATTCCAAGTGCTGCGAAACCCGAAAGCTCGCCAGTGTCCTTACCGGTCAGATTGTCGTTACCGGTCAAAGTGTTTTCGTTGATCAAAATATTCTTCTTTCACGCGGCTCCTGGCCGCAAACATCAATGGCGGCAGGGCGCAACCTGCCGTCGAAAAACTGTCATGAAACGACAAGGCGGGCGGACGTTATCGTCCGCACGGCTGCGCTGTCGTGCCCGCAGGCATCATGCCACGGGGCTTCTTCGCCGCCTTGCCGATATGCCGGAAAGAGGGAAAACAGACGCAACCAGTCTCATTCGTCGAGAAGGCCGGATAGGTCCCGGCCCAAGCGCCTATGCCGCAGCATATGGCCCAGTTCGCCGCGAAATGCAAGGGCCGTCATGTTGCAGCGCAGCAAAAACAGCCACGACGAGCAGCCGTGAAGGTCTGCTCAAACTTCTCCCGGCCATTCCCTCGCCCCATGCTGGACGAACAGAACTCTATTTGAATGTCTTTCATCCGATACGCAGGCGATTGGCCAAATTCTATCCACGCCTTCGTCATCCTAGCTAGGATGACGAAGTGGAGGAATGCTTCGGCTAATCTCAAACGTTTGCACTGACATCGGCCCGTTTGCGGCGGGCGCTGCCCCAGCGAGCGAAACGGGGGAGCATGGAAAGCGAGAGCGGTTGGTAAGCCGCACCTAACAGACGGCCAGCTATGCCCGCCAGCGTATCGAGATCGGCGGCGAAAGCACGCCAGCGTTGCGAAAACAAAGCAGGCCGAAAAGCGGCGCTTGCGCTCGCTTACCGCCACGATTACCACAAATCAGCTTTCCGTTTTGGGGACCGAGCGATGAAGGACGTGCTGAAGGAACTCGAGCGCCGCCGCGCCATGGCGCGCATGGGCGGCGGCAAGGCCCGTATCGACGCTCAGCACAAGAAGGGCAAACTCACCGCGCGCGAACGCATCGACGTCTTTCTCGACGAAGGCTCGTTCGAGGAGTTCGACATGTATGTCGAGCATCGCTCGACCGATTTCGGCATGGAGAAAACCAAGATCGCCGGCGACGGCGTCGTCACCGGCTGGGGTACCGTCAACGGCCGGCCGGTCTATGTTTTCGCCAAGGATTTTACCGTGTTCGGCGGCTCGCTGTCCGAGGCCCACGCCGAAAAGGTGGTCAAGGTGCAGGAGATGGCGCTGCGCAACCGCGCGCCGATCATCGGCCTCTACGACGCCGGCGGCGCCCGCATCCAGGAAGGCGTGGCAGCACTTGGCGGCTATGCCGAGATATTCCAGCGCAATGTGCTCGCCTCCGGCGTCATCCCGCAGATTTCAGTGATCATGGGCCCTTGCGCCGGCGGCGACGTCTATTCGCCGGCGATGACCGACTTCATCTTCATGGTGCGCGGCACCTCCTACATGTTCGTCACCGGCCCGGACGTGGTGAAGACCGTCACCAACGAGACGGTAACCGCCGAGAGCCTCGGCGGCGCCTTGGTTCACACGACGAAGTCGTCGATCGCCGATGGCGCTTACGACAATGACGTCGAGGCGCTGCTGCAGATGCGCCGGCTGGTCGATCTGCTGCCTGCCTCCAACACGGCTGAAATCCCCGAGATCGAATGTTATCAGTCGGTCACCGATCATGATCTGTCGCTCGACCGACTGATCCCCGACAATGCCAACAAACCTTACGACATCAAGGAGTTGATCCTTAAAGTTGCCGATGAGGGTGACTTCTTCGAGATCCAGCAGGATTTTGCAAAAAACATCGTAACCGGCTTCGGGCGCGTCGAAGGGCGCACGGTCGGCTTCGTCGCCAACCAGCCGATGGTGCTGGCCGGCGTGCTCGATTCGGACGCCAGCCGCAAAGCGGCGCGGTTCGTACGCTTCTGCGACTGTTTTTCGATTCCGATCGTCACCTTCGTCGACGTTCCAGGGTTCCTGCCCGGCACCGCGCAGGAATATGGCGGGCTGATCAAGCACGGCGCCAAGCTCTTGTTCGCCTATGCCGAAGCGACCGTCCCGAAGATCACCGTGATCACCCGAAAAGCCTATGGCGGCGCTTATGACGTGATGGCGTCGAAGCATCTGCGCGGCGACATGAACTATGCCTGGCCGACGGCGCAGATCGCAGTGATGGGCGCCAGGGGCGCGGTCGAGATCATCTATCGCAAGGACATCGGCGATGCTGAGAAGATCGCAGCACATACAAAGGCTTACGAGGATCGCTTCCTGTCGCCCTTCGTCGCCGCCGAGCGCGGCTATGTCGACGAGGTGATCATGCCGCATTCGACCCGCCGCCGCATTGCGCGTGCGCTGCGCATGCTGCGCAACAAGGACATGCAAAACCCCTGGAAGAAGCACGACAACATTCCGTTGTGAGGCAGTGATGTCGCGAAAGCGACCACAGCAAAAGCTCACTCCGCTTCCGCGGCGCCGAACCCTGCGCCCATCGTCGCGCGGACGGCGCCCGACCACGGCGTGGCATGATTGTCGATGCGCATCTGGAAGATAAAATAGGTCGGCGAGCAGAAGCCGACACCTTTCACCTTGCCGATACCAGGCGTGTCGGGCGGCAGCGATTGGCACATGTAATCTTCGCGGCAGAAATGACCGGCCGAGCAAGCCGGCCGGTTGCCGCGATTGACGGCGCCGCCCAAGCACTGGTCGAAATTATTGGTCGCCACGCAGATGTCGAATTTTTTGCCGCCGACCAGCCCGCAGATCTCGTTCGGCATCGGCTTGCCCGGCTTGAAGCCGGCAAAGGCACGGTCCTTGTCATTGCATCCGCGATAGGCGATGCCGGCCGGCACACCGATCTTCGGCGGCCGGCAGGTGTAGGCGGTGGGCGAAATGTCGGTGGCGAAGGCCGCGAACTGGCCGGTAATGCTGTAGCGGTCATTGAAAGGCTGCGTGCCGTTGCTGGCGATCGAGCCGGTCAGGCATGGATGGCCGGAGAACATCTTTTCGCTGTCTTTGGGCAGCAGGCATTGCGCCAGTTTCGTCCGCACCCCCGATGCCGTCGCCAGCGCCGTGCAGACGGTGCCGCCGCCGCATTGCCAGGTCGCGCCGAAGCGGGCCGCATCCTCCGGTTTCAAACACGGCATCGCCATCTCGGCCGGTGCATAAGCGACCTCGCCCGCGTCTTTCCATGCGGCCGGTGGCGCGAAGGACAGCGGGCGGAGGCGGTTCGGCTCCTTGCCGTCGGCGGTCGCACGCAGCCAGGCTTCGCGCCGCGGCATCTCGGCATGAAGATGCGGCGAGATGCCGACCTCGATGCGGTTCAGCGGCGATGTCGTCTTGTCGTCGAGGCCGATGAAATGGAAACCGGCGGTCGAACCAGCCTGATGACAACCCTGGCAGGCGCCATTGTCGAGCCGCTCGACCAGCGCTTCCGGCGTGCGCAGCAGCTTCAGCGCGGAATAGTCCAGCCCGGAAAAATCCGCGGGCTGGAACAGCGGCGTGAACGGGTGATTGGCCTGCCTTGCGCTGCCGAAAGTCGACCATGAGACGACTTTCTTCGCCAGGAATTCATTGGGGATTTCGTAGACGCCGAGATCGACCGCCGCGACATTGGCGCTGATATAGTCGGAAAGTTTTGCTTTCAGCGCGGCGTCGTCGGCAAGCCGCGCCAAGTCGGGCGTGTTTTCCAGCGGCTTTTCGCTGACCGTCTCTCCACCGACGCCAAAAATCCGCATGAGGTAGGCAGCCTGGCCGCCAAATTCGGTCTCCTGGCCGGAGGGAAAGCGCACAATCTGGGCGTTGAGCTCGAGCTGCTTGAAGCTCAGCCCGGCCCTTTCAAGCGGCCCGCCGATGAGCCAGCCGATATCGACGGTCTCATCGAGCGGCGGCGTCCAGCGTCCGGCAACGCCGACGCAGCCGCCATCGGCGTCCGGCGCGGCGCTATAGATGGCATTGAAATTGAACGGCAAGCGCGAGGCCAGAACCTTGCCGTTTTTCTTGAAGCTGTAGGCAAGGCGGTAGATGAAACGGACCTCGCCGCAGCCCCCATCGCCTCCTATTTCGGCGAAATCACGCCGATCGAGCCGGTTGACGACACCGACCAGCCGAAAGCGCGCGGCGTCGGTCTTCAGCCAGCGCATGTCGATGATGCGGCCGACATTGCCGTCGGTGACTTCGTAGAGCGACCGCCCGCCAGCCCTCATCTCGGCGCGCAGCGCGGCGACATCGCCGGCAATCGTTTCGATGATCCGATGATAGGCCGGCGCCCGGTCGTAGAGCGTCTTCAGGTCGCCCTTGCCGTCGACATCGAAAATGCCGGCGAAATCAAAACCCCTGGCGTCGAGAGCGGCCAGCACGGCCGGATCGTCGACGATCATCACCGGACCTTCGGCGCGCGCCAGGCTGGCCAAGAAAAAATTGGCGAGAATCACGGCGATCAGGGCGAGCCGACGGTTCATTCAGCGGTTATCCTGTTGCGATTTTCGGCAAGCTCGCGCAGCACCGGCACCAGCGCCAGCGGCAAGTCTTCAGCGATCAGCCCAGGTCCGAAACGGCTGCCGGCCTCAGCATGAATCCAGACCGCCGCGCAGGCGGCTTCGAAAGCCGGCATGCCTTGTGCCAGGAGGCCGGCGATGATGCCCGACAGCACGTCGCCCGAACCGGCGGTGGCCAGCCATGGCGCGCCGTTGCCGTTGATCGCCGCCCTGCCATCGGGCGCCGCGATCACCGTGTCCGCGCCCTTGTAGACGACGATGGCGCCGGCGCGCGCGGCGGCAGTGCGCGCCTTGGCCAGCTTGGACAGGGTCTTGTCTGCGGCGATGTCCGCAAACAGCCTGGCGAATTCGCCCTCATGCGGCGTCAGCACCAGCGCTGGCGCGTTCAGACGACGGGCGGCTTCGAACAGAACGTCGGGCGTATCGCGAAACGAAGTGATGCCATCGGCATCGAGCACCAGCCCGTCGACCTTGCCGTCTTGCCGCCCCCCGGTGGCCAGTACGCCAAGGGCAAAATCGCGTGTTTTCTCGCCAACGCCAAATCCGGGTCCGAGGACAAATGCCGATGGCCGGCGGCCCTCGATGAATTCCTGCACGTCCGCGATGCTGTCGGCCTTTTTCAGCATGATCGAAGTCAGATGCGCGGCATTCACCTGCACGGCATTCGCCGGCGACAGCACGGTCACCGCCCCTGCCCCGCTTCTGGCCGCGGCAAGCGCCGACAGCCGTGCGGCACCCGTCGCCGATGGCCCGCCGGAAAAGACGCCGACATGGCCGCGCCTGTATTTATGCGCGTCGACGGCTGGGACCGGGAAATTTTCGAGCCAAATCGGCGGGATGTTCTCGAAGGTGAGCGGTTCAAGCTGAGCAACGATATCGTCGCTAATGCCGATATCGGCAAGCACCAGCTTGCCGCACATCCCGCGCCCCGGCAACAGCAGATGGCCGGGCTTTTTTCGCGCGAATGTTACCGTGAATTGGGCGCGGAATGCCTGGCCGAGAATCTGGCCACTGTCGCCTGACACGCCTGAGGGCAGATCGACCGCGACGACAGGCAGGTTCAGTTCTGTCGCAACCTCGACCGCCCTGGCGGCATCACCGGACAGCGGCTTGGACAGCCCCGCCCCATAAAGCGCATCGACCAGGATCGAACCTTTATCGGCAGCAAATTCCGACAGCGGCCGTGGACTGACCCGGCATTCCGACGCGGCGAGCGCCGCGTCGCTGCCGGCTTTGGGCGAGCCGGATGCCCACAGCAACACGTCGACGGCGCTGTCCCTTAGAATGCGGGCGACGACATAGCCATCGCCGCCATTGTTGCCAGGTCCGCACAGCACGTGGACGCGCCTGGCAGCCGGAAAATGGGCGAGCACCACCGCAGCGACTGCGCCACCTGCATTGCGCATCAGGACAATGCCGTCGAATGGTCCGGCGGAAATCGTCAGCCGGTCGGCCTCAGCCATTTCGGCCGGAGACAGAATTTCATTGCTCATGGATGCCGATCCGCATTGGCTCAAGCCGATCCTGTGGTCAAACCCCGATCCTTGTGGTCAAACCCCGATCCCTGTGGTCAAACCCCGATCCCTGTGGTCAAACATTGTCCAGTTTTCGGTTCGAAGCAACGGCGATGAAATGGCACGATCTGTAAGCACATCGTTAGGGACAATGGCGTCCTCGAAGCACAATTGCCCGCGAAATGCTCTATCTGCCCAATTATTGTGCGGACGGTAGCGTCGACAATGTGTAGGTTCCCAGTATCCATGACGCAGCCAATGCAGCGAATGACGCGAATTTAGCCCTCAACGCGGCATGGCATCGAAATCGCGTGATACCGCTTCGAATCCCCTCAAATTGGCACGGTTCGTGCTTGAAAGAGGCGCAAGCGGGGCTCACAACCCGTCTTTTTTGACAGTGGAGGCCACTTTTTACATGAAAAAGATCGAAGCGATCATCAAGCCGTTCAAGCTAGACGAAGTGAAGGAAGCGCTTCAGGAGGCCGGGCTGCAGGGCATCACCGTAACGGAGGCCAAGGGTTTTGGCCGGCAGAAGGGCCATACCGAACTCTATCGCGGCGCTGAATATGTCGTGGATTTTCTGCCCAAGGTGAAGATCGAGGTCGTGCTCGGCGACGACGCGGTCGAAGGCGCGATCGAAGCCATTCGCAAGGCGGCCCAGACCGGCCGCATCGGCGACGGCAAGATCTTCGTCTCCAACATCGAGGAAGTCGTGCGCATCCGCACCGGCGAAACAGGGATGGACGCGGTCTGAGGATTCTGATTTCAGATCATCTCCTCGAAACGTCATCAGACAGGGAAACATGACATGACGACAGCCAAAGACATCATGAAGCAGATCAAGGACAACGACGTGAAATTCGTTGACCTGCGCTTCACAGATCCGAAGGGCAAGCTGCAGCACGTGACGATGGATGTCGTTGAGGTCGAGGAAGACATGTTTGCCGACGGCGTCATGTTCGACGGGTCCTCCATCGCCGGCTGGAAGGCGATCAACGAGTCCGACATGGTGCTGATGCCCGACACCGAGACGGTGCATATGGACCCGTTCTTCGCGCAGTCGACCATGGTCATCCTGTGCGATATCCTCGATCCGATCTCCGGAGAATCCTACAATCGCGACCCGCGCGGCACCGCCAAGAAGGCTGAAGCCTATATGAAGGCGGAAGGCATCGGCGATCAGATCTTCGTCGGCCCGGAAGCCGAGTTCTTCGTGTTCGACGACGTCAAGTACAAGGCCGATCCGTACAACACTGGCTTCAAGCTCGACTCCACCGAATTGCCGTCCAACGACGACACCGACTACGAGACCGGCAATCTCGGCCACCGCCCGCGCATCAAGGGCGGCTATTTCCCGGTGCCGCCGATCGACTCGGCGCAGGACATGCGCTCCGAAATGCTGACCGTGCTCGCCGAAATGGGCGTGCGTGTCGAAAAGCACCACCACGAAGTGGCCGCTGCCCAGCACGAGCTCGGCATCAAGTTCGACACGCTGGTCCGCAACGCCGACAAGATGCTGATCTACAAGTATGTCGTGCACCAGGTCGCCAACGCCTACGGCAAGACGGCCACCTTCATGCCGAAGCCGGTCTTCGGCGACAACGGCTCGGGCATGCACGTCCACCAGTCGATCTGGAAGGGCGGCAAGCCGACCTTCGCCGGCAATGAATATGCCGGCCTCTCGGAGAGCTGCCTGTTCTACATCGGCGGCATCATCAAGCATGCCAAGGCCATCAACGCCTTCACCAATCCGCTGACAAACTCCTATAAGCGCCTGGTGCCCGGCTATGAAGCGCCGGTGCTGCTCGCCTATTCGGCCCGCAACCGCTCTGCCTCCTGCCGCATTCCATTCGGCTCGTCGCCGAAGTCCAAGCGTGTCGAGGTCCGCTTCCCCGATCCGGGCGCCAACCCCTACCTCGCCTTTGCCGCCATGCTGATGGCCGGGCTCGACGGCATCAAGAACAAGATCCACCCGGGACAGCCGATGGACAAGGATCTCTACGACCTGCCGCCGAAGGAACTGAAGAAGATCCCGACCGTCTGTGGTTCGCTGCGCGAAGCGCTGCAGAGCCTCGACAAGGACCGCGGCTTCCTGAAGGCCGGCGGCGTCTTCGACGACGACCAGATCGACAGCTACATCGAGCTCAAGATGGCCGAAGTGATGCGCTTCGAAATGACCCCGCATCCGGTCGAGTACGACATGTATTATTCGGTGTGATTGGACGAGGGATCAAGAAAAACCCCGGCGGAGCGATCCGGCGGGTTTTTTGTTTGGGATGGCGAACACTCAATCCAGCAGTTGGTGTTGTCGCCCTGGCAAATGGCCGACGCGACGGAGAACAGTCACGGCGCAGACAGAAAAGTCTGCGCCGTGATGAGCGCTCAAGCGGCGGCCGAAACCTCGGCGCTGGTCGGGACGGAGGCAATCGTCTTCAGGATCTGGGAAGCGATCTGGTAGGGGTCGCCCTGCGAGTTCGGGCGGCGATCCTCGAGATAGCCCTTGTAGCCATTGTTGATGAAGGAATGCGGCACGCGGATCGAGGCGCCGCGATCGGCGATGCCATAGCTGAACCTGTTCCATGGCGCGGTCTCATGCTTGCCGGTCAGACGCTTGTCGTTGTCCGGCCCGTAGACGGCGATGTGATCCATCAGGTTCTTGTCGAAGGCGGCCATCAGCGCCTCGAAATAGTTCTTGCCGCCGACTTCGCGCATATAAGCGGTTGAGAAGTTGGCGTGCATGCCGGAACCATTCCAGTCTGTGTCGCCGAGCGGCTTGCAGTGGTATTCGATATCGATGCCGTATTTCTCGGTGAGGCGCTGCATCAGGTAGCGGGCCATCCACATCTGGTCGGCGGCCTTCTTGGAGCCCTTGCCAAAAATCTGGAATTCCCACTGGCCCTTGGCCACCTCGGCGTTGATGCCTTCATGGTTGATGCCGGCGGCAAGGCAGAGGTCGAGATGCTCCTCGACGATCTGCCTGGCGACGCTGCCGACGTTGCTGTAGCCGACGCCGGTGTAGTACGGGCCTTGCGGCGCGGGGTAGCCGCTCTCGGGGAAGCCGAGCGGGCGGCCGTCCTTGTAGAAGAAATACTCCTGCTCGAAGCCGAACCAGGCGCCCTCGTCGTCGAGGATGGTGGCGCGCTTGTTGGATGCATGCGGCGTCACGCCGTCCGGCATCATGACTTCGCACATGACGAGCACGCCATTGCTGCGCGCGGGATCGGGATAGATGGCGACCGGCTTCAGCACGCAGTCGGACGAGTGGCCTTCGGCCTGCATGGTCGAGGAACCGTCGAACCCCCACAGCGGAAGCTGGTCGAGCGTCGGGAATTCGGCATATTCCTTGATCTGCGTCTTTCCACGAAGGTTGGGAACCGGGGTGTATCCATCGAGCCAAATGTACTCGAGCTTGTATTTCGTCATTCTAGCCTCTCGTTGCTTTGATCACCGAACCTTGGACGGCGCCGGCATGCCAGCCACCCTGCAGCCGACCTGCCGGATTATTACAAAGCAATTCGTGTGCCATTCTCGCCGGCCAAGGATGCGACAAAACTGACGCCGCATGCCGACAAATCCGCTGCCGCGTAATCGCAATGCGTCCGGATCAATCACAAGCATGGTCTGCATAAATAGCAGGCAGATACTGATCTTTTTATAATCATATTGCCTAACTGGATTGCAGAACCTATCCTCGGGAAAGATTGAATCGGCAAGGCTCTGCACAAGAAGGGAGACCGACAATGGAAATCACTCCTACCCGTCAGTCGGCCAAAATCCTGATGTTCCCGGTGGCAGCGCGCGCTTCTGCCTCAAATTTAAGCGGAAAGGCTAAGTTCGCGGCAGAACTTGCTTCATTGCGCAACCGTACGGATTTCGGAAGTGGCTGGTATCACGAAGCGGCCATCGACGAAGAAAAACAGGACCGGGACAGCTAAACCATTCCTCCGCATCGCTTTTGACGAATTGCAAAGCAAAGCCCGGCGCGATCGCTCGCGCCGGGCTTTTCATTTTTGCTGTCAGGCGAGGATCAGGTCTTGGCGTGCAAGTCCGTTCCCAGCGTATCCCTGACAAAGATCGTACCGATGATCAGCGACATCGCCGCGATCACCACCGGATACCAGAGGCCGTAATAGATATCGCCGCTGTAGGCGCTGAGCGCGAACACCGTCGCCGGCAGCAGGCCGCCGAACCAGCCATTGCCGATGTGATAGGGCAACGACATGCCGGTATAGCGGATGCGGGTCGGGAACATTTCTACCAGGATCGCGGCGATCGGTCCGTAGACCATGGTCACGTAAATGACCAGGATGAACAGGACGCCGATGACCTTTGCCCAGTTGACCTGTTCAGGGTCGGCAAACATCGCAAAGGCGCCTGCCGCCGGGACGCTGTAGACGGTGATCTCGGGCACCGCCGCTGCCTCATCGGCCGTCAGCAGCTTGTCCTTGACCGCCCGGTCGGTCGCAACCGTCGTCTTGTCGCCGGCGCGGATTGCGGCGGCGTCGAGCTTCAGTTCCGGATTGGCCGCTACGAAGGCGTCAAGCTTCTGGTCGGCGACCTTGGCCGCAGCACGCTTCAGCGGATAGCCGCCGTCCCGCAATGCAATGTTGATTGCCTTCTTGAACGCGGCGTCGCTTGAAGTCGCCTTGTCTGCGGCTGCCACGGCATCATAGGACGCCACCGTTGCGGTGCCGATCTTGACACTGGCCGCGGTCCCCGGTGCCGCTGTCGTGACAATGTCATAGGGCACCGAGCTCTTGGCAAGGAAGTCCGTCGCAATATCGCACGATGTCAGAGGCTTGCGCGTTCCGGTCGGATTGAACTGGAACTTGCAGTCGCCAGGCGCAGCGGTAATCGTGGCACGGGTGTTTTGCTGTGCGGTGGCGAGCGCCGGATTGGCTGCCCAGGTCAGCGCCTTGAACAGCGGGAAGGTGGTGACGATCGCCAGCGCCAGGCCCGCCATGATGATCGGCTTGCGGCCGATCTTGTCGGAGAGCCAGCCGAACACGACGAAGAAGATAGTGCCGAGCGCCAGCGCGATGGCGATCATGATGTTGACCGACTGGCCGTCGACCTTGAGCACGTTCTGCAGGAAAAACAGCGCGTAGAATTGGCCGTTGTACCAAACCACGGCCTGGCCGGCAGTAAGGCCGAAAAGCGCCAAAATGGCGATCTTGGCATTCTTCCACTGTCCGAAGGCTTCCGTAAGCGGCGCCTTGGAGCCCTTGCCCTCGTCCTTCATCCGCTGGAAGGTCGGCGATTCGGCAAGCGACAGGCGAATCCAGACCGATATGCCGAGCAGAATGGCTGAGAGCAGGAATGGAACGCGCCAGCCCCAGGCCTCGAAATCCTCCTTGCTCAGCGAATTTTGCACGATAAGGATGACGACCAGCGACAGGAACAGGCCAAGTGTCGCCGTCGTCTGGATCCACGATGTGTAGAAGCCGCGACGGTCGTCGGGCGCATGCTCGGCCACATAGGTCGCCGCACCGCCATATTCACCACCGAGCGCCAGGCCCTGCAGCATGCGCAGCGCAATCAGGATAATAGGCGCTGCAATGCCCCAGCTTGCCGAACCAGGCAGCAGGCCGACCAGGAAGGTCGACAGGCCCATGATCATGATGGTGACGAGAAAGGTGTATTTGCGACCTACGAGATCACCGATGCGGCCAAACACAAGCGCGCCGAACGGGCGCACGAGGAAGCCAGCGGCGAAAACCAGCAGCGTAAAGATGTTGCGCGTCGCTTCCGGATACGAGTTGAAGAATGTCGAGCCGATCGCTGCCGCCAATGCGCCGTAGAGATAGAAATCGTACCATTCGAAAACGGTGCCGAGCGAGGAAGCGAAGATGACTTTCTTCTCTTCCCGTGTCATTCCGCGGCTTGCTCTGCCGGCGGTCGCTGCCATTGCCATGAATTCGTCCTCCCGTGACATCTCGCTGTGCTTGATGCTGCGCGGTGTCGCCTCTGGACACGAACTCGGGCAGCTATCGCCGCGAGAAGTGACAGAAAGCGCCGCCCAGAGGCAGCCCGTCTTTGGGATTATGACTTTGGTCCAATGCATCGGCCCGAACATCGGAATCGATGTTCGGAAAGCACGATGCATAGATTCAAAGTGTTAGGGCGTATTTTGCACGTCCAACTGGAACGCACGTCGCTCTAATAGGGCAAGGCGAAACGAATGAGGGCGGCGATTGCCGTCAGCCCTTGAGCGCCGTGAGGAGACCGACGGCGGCCATCATGTCGCGCTTGCGGTGGGCACGGCGGGCGACGGCTTCCGCGTCATGGCCCCAGTGCTCGGCCTGCCAGTCCTCGTCGACATGGCCGGCGGCCCAGGCTGCCTCGCCGTCGATCTCGCCGAAATCGACGGCCAGCGCCAGCAGTGCCGATCCCGTCAGCGACGTCATGACGTGGATGGCGGCAAGCCGGAGCGGGTCGGCACGCTGGGCAAGATGAACGCCGAGCACCGCGAAACTCTCGCGCGGCTGCTCGACATGGATCACCCCTTCGGCGAGGTGAAACCGGGCGCCGAGCGCGCTCCGCGCCCAATCGATGACGGGGTCCCAATATTCGTTCTGCCGGTCGACCAGCCCCTGCGGGGCGTCGGCGCGATAGCAGAGCAGGTCGGACGAGGCAAAGCGCAGGATGTCTTCCAAAACCGCCTGCGGGTCGCTGGCGACGCCGTCGATGGCCGTGTTGACCAGACGCATGACCGGCATCGTCATCGGGTCGATCGTCTCGCCTTGCGCGGCGAACTCGCCGGCGACCAGAGCGGCGGCTTTTTCGGTCGGCAGGATCAGAAGCGCTCTGCCCGGCGTACGGACCGGCTTGCCATCGAGATGAACCGCAAAACCAGCTTCGGCCGGTGCGACCAAGACGGTTTTGTAGAAGCGTTTCGGCAGATGCGTCTTCATCTGGATCTGGGCACGGCGTACCGGATCCGGATCGGAAAGCTGCTTTCCCGCTTCGAGGTCGTTGAGAATATCGCGCATGCCGGAGCCTTTCATCCGGGGATCTGTTTTCGGGCCGGCCGATTCACAATGATCAGACCGGCTGCGATGAGGCCGAGTGCCAGGAAAATACGGATGGTCAGAGGCTCGTTCAAGAAGATGGCGCCGCACAGAACGCCGAACACCGGCGAAAGAAAGGTGAAGCTCGACAGGCCCGATGCCGGATAGCGCCGCAGCAACCAGAACCAGAGCACATAGGTGAAGGCGACGATGTAGACCGCCTGGAAAAGCAAGGCCAAGGTCGGCAAAGCGGCGAAGTCGCGGACGGGCGGCCCGGCGAAAGGCAGCACCAAGGCGCCGACCATCGCAGCGCCGGCCAGTTGGTAGAGCAGCAACTTCTCGGCGCTCGTTTCCGCCAGTTTCGTGCGCTTGATGACGATGTAGGTCAAAGCCCACAGAATGCCGGCGCCGAGACTGAGCAGATCACCAATCAGGGTCGCACCGTTATCGGCGCTCAACTGCTCGGAGAACACCGCGACCAATCCGGCGAAAGCGAGCAGAAGGCCGACGAGCCGGCGCGCGGTGATGCGTTCGTTGAGCAGGAAATGCCCGCCGACCAGCACCCAGAACGGCATGGTGTTGACCAGCAAGGTGTTGCGCGCGACGGTCGTCTGTTCGAGCCCGACATAGAGAAACAGGAACTCGAGACCAAAAAGCGCGCCTGCCAGAATGCCGGCGACAAGGGTTCCGTCGCGGGTAAAAAGCGCAATGCCGCGCCAGCGGCACCAGACGAGAACGCACAGCCCGCCGATGACCGACCGTGCGATCGACAGGAAAACGGGATCGTAGCCGGCATAGGAGATCTTGGCGGCGACGTAGTTCAGCCCCCAGGAAAAGGTCAGCCCGACCATGATGGCGGCGGCGGCCATGTCGACCCTGTCGCGACGGTCGAGCGTATCTGTGGCCATGCCCATTGGAACTAGTCCTCCGCGCTGGCGTCGTCGAAGCCGATCAGGTTCCAGCTCTGGCGCATATGCGGCGGCATCGGTGCGGTGACGTCGATGAAACCCTTGTCGGGATGCGGGATGACGATGCGGCGCGCGTGCAGATGCAAGCGGTTCTGCATGCCGCCGGGAAAATCCCAATTGGTATCGGCCTCGAAATATTTGGGATCGCCGATGATCGGGCAGCCGATGTGAGCGGCATGGACGCGAAGCTGGTGGGTGCGGCCGGTATAGGGTTCCATCTCCAGCCAGGACAGGGTCTGCGCCGCCTGCTCGACGATCCGGTAATAAGACACTGCGTGGTCGGCGCCCTTTTCGCCATGCTTGGCGACGCGCACGCGGTCGCCGTCGGGCGTCGGTTCCTTGATCAGCCAAGTCGAGATCTTGTCCTCGCGCTTCGGCGGCACGCCCTTGACCAGCGCCCAATAGGTCTTCTTGGTCTCACGCGCCCGGAACGCCTCGGCAAGCTTCATGGCGGCGAGCCTGGTGCGGGCGACGACCAGCACGCCTGACGTGTCGCGGTCGAGCCGGTGCACCAGACGCGGTTTCTCGCCCTTCTGGCTGCGCCAGGCTTCCAGCATGTCGTCGACATTGCGGGTGACACCTGAGCCACCCTGGACGGCGAGGCCGGCCGGCTTGTTGAAGACAAACACTTTTGGATCTTCATGGATCAGCATCTTGGCCAGAACGTCGGCGTCGCCCTGGTTGCGGATCGAGTGACCGGTGAGCGGGCTCTCGCCCTTCTTGTCCACTTCGAGCGGTGGGATGCGAACCGTCTGGCCCGGCTCGACGCGGGTATCGGCCTTAACCCTGCCGCCATCGACACGGATCTGGCCGGAGCGCAGCAGTTTTTGCAGATGGCCGAAGCCAAGGCCCGGAAAATGGGTCTTGAACCAGCGGTCGAGCCGCATGCCCGCCTCGCCGGCCTCCACCGTGATCTGTTCTACGCCTGCCATTGTCTCGTTTTTACCCGTTTCCAGCGCATGACCTGAAATCGATCTTCGGAAAGGGTCATGCGCAAATCAAAAAGCTACAGCGTCCTTGGCGCGCCCCGAGGGGCACGCGGCGCTGCAAGCGGGGGCAATAGCATTAAGGCAGGCTTCTTGCGAGCCAAAGACCCAGAAACAGGGCAATGATCGCGCCAATGAGGCTGGCAAGGGCGTATCCGAACGCCGGCAGCGTCGCGCCGCGCTCCCACAGCGTCGCAAAATCGAGCGAAAAGGCGGAGAACGTGGTGAAGCCGCCGAGGATGCCGGTGGCGACGAACAGCCGAAGCTCGTTCGATCCGCCGTAGCGCCGCGCCAGGGTCGTGATGAACAGGCCCATGGCAAAGGAGCCGACAATGTTGATCGCCATCGTGCCCCAGGGAAAACTCGGGCCGACAAAACGCAGCGCAACGAAATTGACGACGTGGCGGAGCCCGGCACCAATAGCGCCGCCCGCAGCAACGAGGAGGAGATTGATCATCGCCGTTTACTGCCCTTACAGGGTGGCTCGGTCAATCCCTGCCCCTGAGCGGGAAAGTAGCGCGAGCCTACTTTTTCCGCTTGCCGCGCAGCTTCGCCCAATAGTCGAGCCGCTTCCTGATATCACGCTCGAAACCGCGCTCGGGCGGATCATAGAATTTACGGCGGCCCATCTTTTCCGGAAAATAATCCTGTCCGGAAAAAGCGTCCGGCTCGTCGTGGTCGTAACGGTAGCCGGCGCCGTAATCTTCTTCCTTCATCAGCTTGGTCGGGGCGTTGAGGATGTGTTTGGGCGGCAGCAGCGAGCCGAACTCCTTCGCCGCCTGAGTGGCGGCCTTGAAGGCGGTGTAGACGGCATTGGATTTGGGCGCGCTGGCGAGATAGACCGTGGCCTCGGCGAAGGCGAGCTCGCCCTCTGGCGAGCCCAGATAGTCGTAGGCGTCCTTGGCGGCATTGGCGACGACCAGCGCCTGCGGGTCTGCCAGCCCGATATCCTCCATCGCCATGCGCACCAGGCGGCGGCCGAGATAGAGCGGGTCCTCGCCGGCATCGAACATGCGGGCGAGATAATAGAGGGCGGCGTCGGGGTCGGAGCCGCGCACCGATTTGTGCAGCGCCGAGATCAGATTGTAATGGCCGTCCTGGCCCTTGTCGTAGATCGGCGCGCGGCGCTGGACGATGCGCTGCAGGCCCTCGGCGCCGAACACCTCGCCTGACTTGGCGGCGCGCCAGACCTCTTCTGCCAGCGTCAGCGCCGCACGACCATCGCCATCGCTCATGCGGACGAGCATCGCCCTCGCCTCGTCGTCGAGCGGCAGTGCCCTGCCCTCGGTCTCCTCGGCACGGGCCAGCAGTTTTGCGATGCTGTCCTCACCGAGCGGATGGAAGACCAGCACGCGCGCGCGGGACAGTAGCGCCGCATTCAGCTCGAATGAGGGGTTTTCGGTGGTGGCGCCAACCAACACGACGGTGCCGTCTTCCATCACAGGCAGAAAACTGTCCTGCTGGGCGCGGTTGAAGCGATGGATCTCGTCGACGAAGAGCAGCGTCTGACGGCCGTTGGTGCGGCGCAGCTTCGCCGCCTCGAACACTCTCTTCAGGTCGGCGACTCCGGAAAACACCGCCGATATCTGTTGGAACGCAAGGCTGGTTTCGCCGGCAAGCAGCCGCGCGACCGTGGTCTTGCCCGTCCCGGGCGGCCCCCAGAAGATCATCGAGCCGAGCGAGCCGGAGCCGATCAGCCGCGTCAGCGCGCCGTCGGGTCCGGTCAGATGCTCCTGGCCGACGACCTCGCTGAGGTTCTGCGGGCGCAGTCGGTCGGCCAGCGGCCTGCCGGGCGGCGCCTTTTCCGGTTCATCGACACTGAACAGATCGGCCATGCATGTCTTTTCGTTGGAGCGCGATCTCGTCCGAAGGATCGACGCTCGGGCTTAGTAACGCAACACCTGGCGCAGTATCTGCCCGCCGCGCTCGACGGTAAAGCGCCACCAGCGCGTCTCCTGCATGGCTGCCTGTTCCAGGGTCGCCGCGGTATCGATGGTCAAGCCGTTGACCTCGCGAACGATGTCGCCCGGCTGGAAGCCGAAACCGGCTGCGGGCGAACCGCGATTGATGTCGATCACCGTAACACCCTTGACGTCCGTGCGGATGCCGAGCCGCTGGGCGAGCCGCGGCGACAGTTCCGCAACCTTGGCGCCGGAGAACGGGCTGCGACCGCGGAGCGTCACTTCCGCGAGTTTCGCACCTTCCGGCGCACGCTCCAGCGCGATGTCCATCGCCGCTTGCTGGCCTTTGCTCAGAACGGCGAAGCTGGCATTGGTGCCGATCGACAGCGTCGCCATCCGGTAATCCAGCGCCTCGATGCTCTCGACCGGCGTGCCATTGAGCGACAGCACGACGTCACCGGCCTTGAGCCCCGCCTTGGCCGCCGGCCCGGCTTCGTCGATGGACGAAACCAGTGCCCCGGTCGGCGTCTCGAGACCGAGCGATTCGGCGATTTGCGGCGTCACGCGCTCGAATTCGGCGCCGATATAGGGCCGCTCGAAGAAGTCGCGCCCGGCCTTGGCCGCATCGGCAAAAGCGCGAACCATATTGGAGGGAATAGCAAAGCCGATGCCGATCGAGCCACCGCTGCGGCTGTAGATCGCCGTGTTGATGCCGACCAGTTGGCCACCCATGTTGATCAGCGCACCGCCGGAATTGCCGGGATTGATCGCAGCGTCGGTCTGGATGAAGAAACTGGAATCGGAAACGCCGATGTGGCTGCGGGCAAGTGCCGAAACGATGCCGCTGGTGGTGGTCTGGCCGACACCGAAGGGGTTGCCGATGGCCAACAACAGGTCGCCGACCTCGAGCGCGTCGGAATCGCCGATGGCGACGACCGGAAATGGCTTGTCGGCGGAGATCTTGAGCACGGCGAGGTCAAGCGTCTCGTCCTTGAGCAGCACCTTGCTGTCGAATTCACGCCCGTCCGCGGTGGCGACCTTGACCTGATCGGCGTCCTTGATGACGTGGAAATTGGTGACCACTATGCCTGTCGGGTCGACCAGCACGCCGGAGCCGAGCGAAGACTGCGCACGCGGCTGCGAACGGCCGAAGAACTCTTCGAAGAACGGATCGCCGTCGAAGGGCGACCTCAGCCTGGCCGTTTGCGAGGCATAGACATTGACCACGGCCGGCGCCGTCTGCTTGACCAGCGGCGCAAACGACAGTTGCATCTCCTCGCGGCCGAACGGCACGCGCTTGTCTGGACCGGAGGTGGCATTTTCGCCTTCGGCGCCGCGCAACATGTCGGTCAGCACGTCGGACAGACCGGGATCGGCCTTGGTGTCCTGAGCCAGCGCCTGCCTGGCGGCCGGCACGACTGCCGCCGCCAACAAGGCGCAGAGTAGAACAAGGGACATCCGTTTTACGCGCATTCCGAATCCTCCGGGGTCGGGCGCCATTGTCCCGACGATTGTGCAAAATGAAAGGCTAAGTCGATGTAATCGAATATTCTCGAGGAAAAGACATGGGCTTAAGTCAAGACAGTCCCCGCAATGCTCCCTACCGCGTCCAGAACGCACAAAAGGGCCCGCAGGCCCTTTTGAACTCCTTGAGGGAAAACCGAAGCTTATGCGGCTGCGGCTTCCTCGTCGGTGCCTTCTGCCTCGATGCGGGCACGGTCGCCGGCGCCCTTGGCCGAGGTGTCGCGATCGACGAACTCGATGACCGCCATGGCGGCATTGTCGCCGTGGCGGAAGCCCGCCTTCATGATGCGCAGATAGCCGCCGTTGCGGGTGGCGTAGCGCGGCGCGATCGTGTCGAATAAGCGCTTGACGACGCCTTCATTGCCGATCTGGGCAATCACCTGGCGGCGGGCATGCAGGTCGCCGCGCTTGCCTAGCGTCACCAGCTTCTCGACGATCGGACGCAGATCCTTCGCCTTCGGCAAGGTGGTGAGGATCTGCTCATGCTCGATGAGCGACACGGCAAGATTGGCAAACATCGACTTGCGGTGGCTTATGCTGCGGGCGAACCGGCGGCCTTTAAATCCGTGGCGCATGGCTCTTCTCCTGGTGTTGTGGGCGGTTGGCCCGGCTGTTTCGTTTTGTGAATGGTCAATAGTGAATGGTGAATGGAAGGGCTCTACCTCTCCGAAGTCGCCGACCGACGACCATTCACCATTTCACCATTCTCAATTCACCGGTCAGTATTGATCTTCGTAACGCTTGGCGAGGTCTTCGATGTTTTCCGGCGGCCAATCCGGCACTTCCATGCCGAGGTGCAGGCCCATCGCCGCCAGGACTTCCTTGATCTCGTTCAGCGACTTGCGGCCGAAGTTCGGGGTGCGCAGCATCTCGGCTTCGGTCTTCTGGATCAAGTCGCCGATATAGACGATGTTGTCGTTCTTCAGGCAGTTGGCCGAACGCACCGAAAGCTCGAGTTCGTCGACCTTCTTGAGCAGCGCCGGGTTGAAGGCAAGCTCGGTCACCTGCTCGGCGGCGACTTCCTTCTGCGGCTCGTCGAAATTGACGAACAGGCCAAGCTGGTCCTGCAGGATGCGGGCGGCGAAAGCCACCGCGTCCTCGCCCGAGATCGAACCGTCGGTATCGATCGTCATGGTCAGCTTGTCGTAGTCGAGAACCTGGCCCTCGCGGGTGTTCTCGACCTTGTAGGAGACCTTCTTGACCGGCGAGTAGAGGCTGTCGACCGGGATGAGGCCGATCGGCGCGTCTTCGGCGCGATTGCGGTCGGCCGGAACGTAGCCCTTGCCGGTATCGACGGTGAACTCCATGCGGATTTCTGCGCCCTCGTCCAGCGTGCAGATGACGTGGTCGGGATTGAGGATCTCGACGTCGCCGACCGTCTGGATGTCGCCGGCCAGAACAGCGCCCGGTCCCTGCTTGCGCACGACCATGCGCTTGGGGCCGTCGCCTTCCATGCGGATGGCGATTTCCTTGATATTCAAGACGATATCGGTCACGTCCTCGCGCACGCCGGCGATGGACGAGAATTCATGCAGAACGCCGTCGATCTGCACGGCGGTCACCGCCGCGCCACGCAGCGAAGACAGAAGCACGCGACGCAGCGCGTTGCCGAGGGTCAGGCCAAAGCCGCGCTCGAGCGGCTCGGCGACCAGCGTGGTCAGCGTCTTCTTCTTCGAAGAGAACTCGATCTTGTTCGGCTTGATCAGTTCCTGCCAATTTTTCTGGATCATGATGCTTTCCTTCCGTTGACCCGCCACCATCCAATCGTGGCGGGCGACCTGGAATGCCGTGGAGGAACGCTCCTGGCGTTCGCGCGGCGTTCGGTAATTTTTCCCTAAAGCGCGTAGCGCTTCAGGTCTCTGTTCTTATGCCTGTCGTTGCCCCAAACCGCTGCGCTCTCGGTTCAGGCCGAGGCAATGCTTTGGGCGATAATCTTTAGACGCGGCGCTTCTTGCGCGGGCGGCAGCCATTGTGCGGGATCGGCGTCACATCACGGATCGAGGTGATGGTGAAGCCGGCTGCCTGCAATGCGCGCAGCGCCGATTCACGACCTGAGCCCGGTCCGCAGACCTCGACCTCAAGCATGCGCATGCCGTGTTCCTGGGCCTTCTTGGCAACGTCCTCGGCAGCCATCTGGGCAGCGAACGGGGTCGACTTGCGAGATCCCTTGAAGCCCTGGGCTCCCGCCGACGACCAGGCAATCGAATTGCCCTGCGCGTCGGTGATGGTGATCATCGTGTTGTTGAAGGTCGAGTTGACGTGGGCAACGCCCGACGAGATATTCTTGCGTTCGCGACGGCGAACACGTGTGGCTTCCTTGGCCATGATGGTCCTTTCAGTTGATCTCTACACCGCCGTAATGCCAGCGGCTCCACCAGGGAGAAGGCAGTAGGGGAATACGGCAGTAGGGCAGTATGTCTGCCGATCCTATTGCCTTACTGCCCTACTCCCGTACTGCCCTAAATTACTTCTTCTTGCCGGCGATCGACTTGGCCGGACCCTTGCGGGTGCGCGCATTGGTATGCGTGCGCTGGCCGCGAACCGGCAGCGAGCGGCGATGACGCAGGCCGCGATAGCAGCCGAGGTCCATGAGCCGCTTGATGTTCATCGACACTTCGCGGCGCAGATCGCCCTCGACCTGGTAGTCACGGTCGATCGTCTCGCGGATCTGCAGCACTTCCGCGTCGGTCAGCTGGTTGACGCGGCGCTCGGCCGGGATGCCGACCTTGTCGACGATCTCCTGGGCGAAGCTCTTGCCAATGCCGTGAATGTACTGAAGCGCAATGACGACGCGCTTGTTGGTCGGAATGTTGACGCCGGCTATACGAGCCATGTTCTTCTCTTCTCCATGTGGGCCGGACAAGCCGGCGCTGTCAAAGTTGCCCCGCGTCCGGTGGAGGCCGGCCCATGCGGGAGTTTCCAGTTCAAAGCGGCTGCCTTGCCCTTGCGGGCAAGCAAGCCTCATGCCTGATAGGAAGACGGGCCGCCATACCCCAGCGAACCGCTCCAGTCAAGCGCAATCGTTTATTTTCCGTTCGCAGACCGTTGAGCCGCCGCTGGGGTCGCAGCCGTGAGCACCGCTTCGATCTGCCGCGTCACCGCATCGATGTCGGCCATGCCGTCGACACCTCTGAGCTTGCCCTTGGCATAGTAGTAGCCGATCAGCGGCGACGTCTTCTTGTAGTACTCCTTCAGGCGCTCTTCGAACACCGCCGGATTGTCGTCCTTGCGCACCGGCAGACCCGCGGCCTTGGCCTCTTCGGCGCGCTTGCCGATTCGACCAACCAGCGCCTTGTCGTCGACGACAAGCTCGATGACGGCATCGAGAGTGAGGCGGCGAGCCGAGAGCATCGATTCAACCGCGTCCGCCTGCACCAGGGTTCGCGGATATCCGTCAAGGATGAATCCCCCGGCGCAATCGGCCTGATCGATGCGCTCGGCGACAATGGCGTTGACGATGGCGTCGGAAACCAGTTCGCCAGCATCCATCACCGCCTTGGCCCGTTTGCCGACTTCGGTGCCGGCCTGGACAGCAGCGCGCAGCATATCGCCCGTGGAAAGTTGGGGAATGCCGTATTTTTCTACCAGTCTTTGTGCTTGCGTCCCCTTGCCCGCCCCTGGCGGCCCAAGCAATATCAACCTCATCTGGCCTTCTTCCCCCCGCGCAGCTTCGACTTCTTGATCAGGCCCTCATACTGGTGCGCGATCAGGTGACCCTGAATTTGCGCCACCGTGTCGAGCGTTACACTGACCACGATCAGAAGCGATGTGCCACCGAGGTAGAATGGTACGCCAGTCGCTGAAATCAGGAACTCGGGCAGCAGACACACCAGCACCAGATAAATAGCGCCGACGACAGTTATGCGGGTAAGGACATAGTCGATGTAATCCGCGGTGCGCTCGCCCGGACGGTAGCCCGGAATGAAACCCGAATGCTTCTTGAGCTGGTCGGCGGTGTCCTTCGGGTTGAAGACGATCGCCGTATAGAAGAAGGCGAAGAACACGATCATCGCCGCATAGAACGCCATGTAGAGCGGCTGGCCATGGCCGAGTGCAGCCAGGACGGTGCTGGCCCAGGCTGGCATGTTGGTCGTCTGCGAGAAGCCGGCGACCGTGGCCGGCAGCAACAGCAGCGAAGAGGCAAAGATCGGCGGAATGACGCCGGCGGTGTTGAGCTTGAGCGGCAGGTGCGAGGTGTCGCCCTGGAACATGCGGTTGCCGACCTGGCGCTTGGGATACTGGATCAGCAAGCGCCGCTGGGCGCGCTCGAAGAACACGATCAGCGCGATGACGACGACGGCAAGAACGATGATCGCCAGGATCAGGCCGGTCGACAGCGCGCCGGTGCGGCCAAGTTCCAGCGTACCGGAGATGGCTTGCGGCAGGCCAGCGACGATGCCGGCAAAGATGATCAGCGAAATGCCGTTGCCGATGCCGCGGGCGGTGATCTGCTCGCCGAGCCACATCAGGAACATGGTGCCGCCGACCAGCGTGATGACGGTCGAGATGCGGAAGAACATGCCGGGATCGCTGACGATGCCGCTGCCGCCTTCCAGTCCGACCGCAATGCCGTAGGCCTGGACCAGCGCCAAAAGCACGGTGCCGTAGCGAGTATACTGGTTGATGACCTTGCGGCCCTGCTCGCCTTCCTTCTTCAGCGACTCCAGTGACGGGATGACGGAGGTCATCAGCTGCATGATGATGGAAGCGGAGATATAGGGCATGATGCCGAGGGCAAAGATCGCCATGCGCTCGACGGCGCCACCGGCGAACATGTTGAACATGCCAAGCACGCCCTTGCTCTGCGACGAGAAGGCCTGGGCGAAAGCGTCGGGATTGATGCCGGGCAGCGGGATATAGGTGCCGAGGCGGTAGACCAGCAACGCACCAACGGTGAACCAGATGCGCTTCTTCAGATCCTCCGCCTTGGCGAAGGCCGAGAAATTCAGATTCGAGGCTAGTTGTTCAGCAGCCGAAGCCATGCCTGATTCTCCGCTTGGTCACGCTCGATGGCCCGCAACTCAGGCGGCGCGTGTCACCGAAGCTCACGAGATAAGCTCCGGACTGCAAACATGCAAGCGGCCGCGTTGACGCGGCCGCCATATTGAGCAGATCAAAGCGCAATCAAAAGCGAAACGTGTCCCGCTCTGCCGATCGCGCTTCAAATCGCCGTTACTCGGCTGCTGCCTTTTCCGGCAGCTTCACCGAACCGCCGGCCTTTTCGATCTTCTCGATGGCAGCCTTGGAGGCGCCGGCCACGTCGAAGGCAAGCTTCGACTTGATCTCGCCGTCGGAGAGGATGCGCACGCCGTCCTTGACGCGGCGGATGACGCCGGCCGCGACCAGCGCTTCGGCGGTCACGGTCGTCTTGGCGTCGAGCTTCTTGGCATCGAGCGCAGCCTGGATGCGGGCCAGCGACACGACGGCAAAGCTCTTGGCGAAGATGTTGTTGAAGCCACGCTTCGGCAAGCGCCGGTAGAGCGGCATCTGGCCACCTTCGAAGCCGTTGACGGCGACGCCGGAGCGCGCCTTCTGGCCCTTGACGCCGCGACCGGCGGTCTTGCCCGAGCCGGAACCGATGCCGCGGCCGAGACGCTTCCTGGAATGCGTCGCGCCGTCCTTGTCACGCAGATCGTTGAGTTTCATCTGAGTTCTCCTGCGCTCTGGTTCAGCCCTCGTCCACGACGCGGACGAGATGCTGGACGGCAGCGATCATGCCGCGCACGGAGGGGGTGTCCTCCAGCGTGCGCTGCTTGTGCATCTTGTTGAGGCCGAGGCCGACCAGCGTCGCGCGCTGCTCCTTCGGCCGGCGGATCGGCGAACCGATCTGCTCGACGGTGATGGTCTTGGTTGCTTTCTTGGCCATGGTCAATATCCCTGGTCAGCGCGACTATTCTTCGGCCGCAACGGCGGTGCCGCGGCGGGCCTGAAGGGTCGAATACTTGATGCCGCGCGCGGCAGCCACATCCTTGGGATGCATCTGGCTCTTCAGCGCGTCGAAGGTGGCGCGAACCATGTTGTAGGGGTTCGACGAACCCATCGACTTGGCGACCACGTCATGCATGCCGAGCGTCTCGAAGACGGCGCGCATCGGGCCGCCGGCGATGATGCCGGTACCCTGCTTGGCAGCGCGCAGCAGAACGCGTCCGGCGCCCCAGCGTCCTTCGACGTCGTGATGCAGCGTACGGCCCGAGCGCAGCGGCACGAAGATCATGTCGCGCTTGGCCGATTCGGTCGCCTTGCGGATCGCCTCCGGCACTTCGCGCGCCTTGCCATGACCGAAGCCGACGCGGCCCTTCTGGTCGCCGACGACGACGAGTGCTGCAAAGCCGAAGCGCCGGCCGCCCTTGACGACCTTGGCGACGCGGTTGATGTGGACGAGCTTGTCCACCATGCCGTCGTCTCGCTCTTCGCGATCACGGCCGCGGCCGCCATCCCTACGTTCCTGTGCCATATCCTGTTCCTTGTTTTTTTCCGGAAGCACGGTTGATGATGATATCCGGTTCCCTCTGTGGGTTGCCGGGAGCGAAACTCATTTTTCCGTTCGCATGATCTTATCCAAAAAGTCTGCAACTTATTGCTGCGCTGACCTCCGGTTCAGGATCACGCTTTAGAAGCTCAAGCCACCTTCACGGGCGGCCTCGGCCAGCGCCTTGACGCGGCCGTGATAGATGTACGGTCCGCGGTCGAAGACGACTTCCTTGACGCCGGCCTTCGAAGCGCGCTCGGCAATCAGCTTGCCGATTGCCACAGCGGCGGCAGTGTCGGCACCGGTCTTGAGCGAACCCTTGAGGTCCTTCTCCAGCGTCGAGGCGGCAGCGATGGTGTGGCCCTTGGCGTCGTCGATGACCTGGACGTAGATGTTCTTCGACGTGCGGTGGACCGACAGACGCGGACGCTCGCCGGCGACCTTCTTGATCTGGCGGCGGACGCGCTGAGCGCGGCGTTGGGTGGAGTCTTTCGAGCCCATGATATCAGTTCCTTGCCTTCAAAAAACGGGGGCAACCCTGTGCGGTAGGACAAGCCTCCCGCGACCGCTCCCCGCGGCGTTGACTTGCAGTGAATGGTGAATGGAAAAATGGTGAAAGGTAGAAACCAGGTGCCGCCCGGCTCCTGCCCATCCTGCTGCCATTTTACCATTCACCATTCACCATTGACGAAATTACTTCTTCTTGCCTTCCTTGCGGACGATCTTCTCGCCAGCGTAACGAACGCCCTTGCCCTTGTACGGCTCAGGACCGCGATATTCGCGGATCTCGGCAGCGACCTGACCGACCTTCTGCTTGTCGATGCCGGTCACGGTGATTTCCGTCGGCTTCGGCACGGTGATGGTGATGTCCTGCGGCGTTTCGTAGACGACGTCATGGCTGAAGCCGAGCGCCAGCTGCAGGTTCTTGCCCTGCATGGCGGCGCGATAGCCGACGCCGGTAATCTCGAGCTTCTTTTCGAAACCGTCCTTGACGCCCTGCAGGATGTTGACGATCTGCGTGCGCGACATGCCCCATTTGGAACGGGCGGTCTTGGTCTGGTCGCGTGGCTGGACAGCGATCTCGCTGCCTTCCATCTTGACCAGCACTTCGTCGTTGACCACGAACTTCAGCTCACCCTTGGGGCCCTTCGCCGTGACGGTCTGGCCGTCGACGGTCGCGGTCACGCCCTGCGGCAGCGAAACGGGTTTCTTTCCAATACGAGACATTTTGTTGTCCTCGTCACTTCTCTTGTTTCAGGTCTCTGTTTCGAGCGTGATCTTGTCCGAATCCGGGTTCCACGTTTCACAGCGTGGTTCGGTTCGGGATCGCGCTCCAGATCAGAAGATCTGGCAGAGGATTTCCCCGCCGACATTCTGTTCACGCGCTTCGTGGTCGGCCATCACGCCCTTCGGCGTCGAAAGGATGGCGATGCCGAGGCCGTTGGCGACGTGCGGGATCGACTTCGCCGAAACGTAAACGCGACGGCCCGGCTTCGAGACGCGGGCGATTTCGCGCACCACCGGCGCACCGTCGAAATACTTCAGCTCGATCTCGATTTCGGACTTGCCGTTGTCGAAGTCGGTCTGGCTGTAGTCGCGGATATAGCCTTCCGCCTTCAGCACGTCGAGGACGCGGGTGCGCAGGCGCGAGGCCGGCGTCGAAACGCTCGACTTCTTGCGGCCATAGGCGTTGCGGATGCGGGTCAGCATATCGCCGAGAGGATCGCTCAATGACATGTTATGTCCTCCTTACCAGCTCGACTTGACCAGGCCCGGGATCTGGCCGTTATTGCCGAGATCACGAAGCGCGATGCGCGATACTTTGAGCTTGCGATAATAGGCACGCGGACGTCCGGTGACTTCGCAGCGGTTGCGGATGCGGATCTTGGCCGAGTTGCGCGGCAGTGCCGCAAGCTTCAGCTGAGCGCGGAAGCGCTCTTCCATAGGCTTGGACTGATCCATGATGATCGCCTTGAGGACCTTACGCTTGGCAGCGTACTGGTCCACAAGCTTGCGGCGCCTGTTGTTCTTCTCGACTGAGCTGGTCTTTGCCATTTCAGATTTTTCCTTTTCTCGCTGCCGTTACTGGCGGAAGGGGAAGTTGAAGGCCTTGAGCAATGCCCTGGCTTCGTCGTCCGTCTTCGCAGTCGTACAAACGATGACGTCCATGCCCCAGATCTGATCAACCTTGTCGTAGTTGATCTCCGGGAACACGATGTGTTCCTTGATGCCCATGGCATAGTTGCCACGGCCATCGAAGCTCTTCGGATTGAGCCCGCGGAAGTCGCGGACGCGCGGCAGCGCGATGTTCACGAGGCGGTCGAGGAACTCGTACATGCGTTCCTTGCGCAGCGTGACCTTGGCGCCGATCGGCATCTTTTCGCGGACCTTGAAGCCGGCGATCGAGTTGCGCGCATGGGTGACGACGGCCTTCTGGCCGGCGATCAGCGCAAGATCTTCCGCTGCGATCGAAGGCTTCTTCGAGTCGCCGGTCGCCTCGCCGACGCCCATGTTCAGCACGATCTTGTCGATGCGCGGAACCTGCATCTCGTTCTCGTAGCCGAACTGCTCCTGCAGCGCCTTGCGGATGGTCTCGTTGTAGACCTGCTTGAGGCGCGGCGTGTTCTGGGCAGTCGCCTGCTTGGTTTGAGCCTTAGCCATTGATGACTTCTCCCGAGCGCTTGGCGACGCGCACCTTCTTGCCGTCCTTCTGGAAGATAAAGCCGACACGGGTCGGCTTGCCATCCTTGGGGTCGGCCAGCGCGATGTTCGACAGCTGGATCGGCGCTTCCTTGGTGATGATCCCGCCCTCTTGGGACTGGGACTGCTTCTGGTGACGACGGATCATGTTGACGCCGCGCACCAGCGCGGTGTCTTCCTTCGGCTGTACCGAGAGGACTTCGCCCGAGCGGCCCTTGTCCTTGCCGGCCAGCACGACGACCTTGTCGCCTTTTCTAATCTTCTGCATTGGTCCGGCTCCTTACAGCACTTCAGGCGCGAGCGAGATGATCTTCATGTGGTTCTTGGCGCGGAGTTCGCGCGGAACCGGTCCGAAGATACGCGTGCCGATCGGCTCTTTCTTGTTGTCGACGAGAACGGCCGCGTTCTTGTCGAAACGGATCACGCTGCCGTCCGGGCGGCGGATGTCCTTGGCCGTGCGAACCACGACCGCCTTCATCACATCGCCCTTCTTGACGCGGCCGCGCGGGATGGCTTCCTTGATCGACACCACGATGATGTCGCCCACGGAAGCGTATTTCCGCTTCGAGCCGCCCAGCACCTTGATGCACATGACACGACGGGCGCCGGAATTATCCGCGACGTCGAGGTTTGTTTGCATCTGAATCATGACTGGCCGCCTTCTTCTCTTCTAGCGGGACGGGCGCAAAGCCCCTCCCCGGTCTGTCCAAAATTCGTTGTTTTACGCCTGGTCCGAAGACACGACGGTCCAGCGCTTGTCCTTGGAAATCGGCTTCGATTCCTGGATGAACACCTGATCGCCGACCTTGTGGGCGTTGTTCTCGTCGTGCGCCTTGTACTTCTTGGTCATGCGCACGGTCTTCTTCATCACGGGATGCGTGAAGCGCCGTTCGACCTTGACGACAACCGTCTTCTCGTTTTTGTCGCTGACGACGGTGCCCTGCAGAATGCGCTTTGGCATGGTTTTCGTCCTTAAGCCTTCTTAGCCGCGGATTTTTCCGCAGCGATGGTCTTGATACGCGCAATGTCCTTGCGGACCTGCCTCACGCGCGCGGTCTTCTCGAGCTGGCCGGTGGCCTTCTGGAAGCGCAGATTGAACTGCTCCTTCTTCAGGCTGGCCAATTCGTCGGTCAGCTGGTCCTGGGTCTTGGTCCGGATGTCTTCGGCTTTCATGATCAGCCCGTCCTTATTCTGCGATGCGCTGTACGAAGCGCGTCCTGACCGAGAGCTTGGCTGCGCCGAGACGCAGCGCCTCACGGGCGGTTTCCTCATTGACGCCGTCGATCTCGAACATGATGCGGCCGGGCTTGACGCGCGCCGCCCAGTAATCGACCGCGCCCTTGCCCTTGCCCATGCGGACTTCGGTCGGCTTCGACGTCACCGGCACGTCCGGGAAGATACGGATCCAGACGCGGCCGGCGCGCTTCATCTCGCGGGTGATCGCGCGGCGGGCCGCCTCGATCTCACGCGCAGTGACGCGGTTCGGCTCAAGCGCCTTCAGCCCGAAACCGCCGAAATCCAGATTGGTGCCACCCTTGGCGGCACCATGGATACGACCCTTGAACTGCTTGCGGAACTTTGTGCGCTTTGGCTGCAGCATCGTTCTAACTCCAAATTCTCAACTGTCTCAGGCGTTTTCGCGACGGCGACCGCGTTCGCGCTCACCACCACCGCCATGCGCATGATCGCCCTCGGTGGCGCGGCGCTCCGAAGCCATCGGGTCGTGCTCGAGGATTTCGCCCTTGAACACCCAGACCTTGACACCGCAGATGCCGTAGGCGGTGTGTGCTTCGGCCGTGCCGTAGTCGACGTCGGCGCGCAGCGTATGCAGCGGCACGCGACCTTCGCGATACCATTCCATGCGCGCGATCTCGGCGCCGCCGAGACGGCCGGCGCAGTTGATGCGGATGCCTTCGGCACCGAGGCGCATCGCCGACTGCACGGCGCGCTTCATGGCGCGGCGGAACGCGATGCGGCGCTCGAGCTGCTGGGCGATCGACTGGGCGACCAGCGTCGCGTCGATCTCCGGCTTACGCACTTCGACGATGTTCAAATGCGTCTCGGACTTCGTCATCTCCATCAGCTTCCTGCGAAGCTTCTCGATGTCGGCGCCCTTCTTGCCGATGATCAGGCCCGGACGCGCCGCATGGATGGTGACGCGGCACTTCTTGTGCGGACGCTCGATCACGACCTTCGAAATCGCAGCCTGCTTGAGTTCCTTTTCAAGATACTTGCGGATCTTGATGTCCTCATGCAGCAGCTTGCCGTACTCGCCGGTGTTGGCGAACCAGCGCGAATCCCAGGTGCGGTTGATGCCGAGACGCAGACCGATCGGATTGATTTTCTGGCCCATTATGCGGCCTCCACTTTTTCTTCGACTTCACGAACGACGATCGTGAGGTGCGAGAACGGCTTCTCGATACGGCTGGCGCGGCCACGGCCACGGGCATGGAACCGCTTCATGACGATCGACTTGCCGACATAGGCTTCCGCCACGATCAGCGCATCGACGTCGAGGTCGTGGTTGTTTTCCGCGTTGGCGATCGCCGATTCCAGCGTCTTCTTGACCGTGCCGGAAATCCGCTTGGCCGAGAATTCGAGATCGGAAAGCGCTGTCGCGACCTTCTTGCCGCGGATCAGCGCGGCAACCAGGTTCAGCTTCTGCGGGCTGATACGGATCGTGCGCAACACGGCGCGCGCTTCGTTGTCAGCAAGCCTGCGCGGAGCTTTGGCCTTGCCCATGATTATTTCCTCTTCGCCTTCTTATCCGCGCCGTGACCGTAATAGGTCCGGGTCGGAGCGAATTCACCGAACTTGTGGCCGACCATGTCCTCGTTCACCGAAACGGGAACGTGCTTCTGGCCGTTGTAGACACCGAAGGTGAAGCCGACGAACTGCGGCAGGATGGTGGAGCGACGGCTCCACATCTTGATCACCTCATTGCGACCACCTTCACGAACCTTGTCCACCTTCTTGAGAAGGTAGCCGTCGATGAAGGGGCCTTTCCAAATCGAACGAGTCACTTGGCGTTACCTCTTCTTAGCTCTTGCGCTGATGGCGCGAGCGCAGGATGAACTTGTCGGTCGCCTTATTGGACCGCGTCTTCTTGCCCTTGGTCGGCTTGCCCCAAGGCGAAACCGGATGGCGGCCACCCGAGGTGCGGCCTTCGCCGCCGCCGTGCGGATGGTCGACCGGGTTCATGGTCACGCCGCGGTTGTGCGGACGTTTTCCCCGCCACACCGTACGGCCTGCCTTGCCGTCATTGATGTTGCCGTGGTCCGGGTTGGACACGGCGCCGACAGTGGCCATGCACGAGCCGTGGACGACACGCTGCTCGCCGGAGTTCAGGCGCAGGATCGCCATGCCCTGGTCGCGGCCGACGAGCTGGGCATAACCGCCAGCCGAACGGGCAACCTGGGCGCCCTTGCCCGGCTTCAGCTCGATGTTGTGGACGATCGTGCCGACCGGCATCGAGGCCAGCGGCATTGCATTGCCCGGCTTCACGTCGACCGCTTCGCCGGCCACAATCTTGTCGCCGGCAGCAATGCGCTGCGGAGCGATGATGTAAGACAGCTCGCCATCGTCATACTTGATCAGCGCGATGAAGGCGCTGCGGTTCGGATCGTATTCGATACGCTCGACCGTGCCGACAATGTCGAACTTGCGGCGCTTGAAGTCGATGATGCGGTACGTACGCTTGTGACCGCCGCCGATGAAGCGGGCGGTGATGCGGCCGTAATTGTTGCGGCCGCCCGATTTGGTCAGGCCCTGGGTCAGGCCCTTGACGGGCTTGCCCTTGTAGAGGCCCGAGCGGTCGACGATGACCAGCTGGCGGGTGCTCGGCGTTATCGGGTTGAATTTTTTCAGTGCCATGTCTGTTGTCCTCGCGGTCTTGCTCAGAGACCCGTCGCGACGTCGATCGACTGGCCGTCGGCCAGCGTCACAATCGCCTTCTTGACGTCGCTCTGGCGGCCGATCGTGCCGCGGAAGCGCTTGATCTTGCCCTTGCGGACAAGCGTGTTCACGGCCATCACCTTGACGCCGAACAGCGCTTCGACGGCAGCCTTGATTTCCGGCTTCGACGCCTTCTTGGCGACGTTGAAGACGACCTGGTTCTGCTCGGAAGCCATGGTCGACTTTTCGGTGATCGCCGGCGAGACGATCACGTCGTAGTGACGAAGGTCGGTCATTTGAAGCGCTCCTCGAGAGCCTCGACGGCGGCCTTCGAAAGGACCAGCGTGCCGCGGCGCAGAATGTCGTAGACGTTGATGCCCTGGATGGGCAGCACGTCGATGTTCGGGATGTTCGTCGCCGCCAGCTTGAAATTCTTATCGAGCTCGGCGCCGCCGATCAGCAGGGCGTTGGACAGGCCCAGCGTCGCGAAATTCGCGATCAGCGCCTTGGTCTTGGCCTCAGTCAGCATCAGCTCATCAATGATGATGAGCGAGGCGCTCTTGGCCTTGGCCGAGAGCGCATGCTTGAGGCCCAGCGCACGCACCTTCTTCGGCAAATCGTGCTCGTGACTGCGGACGACCGGGCCGTGGGCCTTGCCGCCGCCGCGGAACTGCGGAGCGCGTGCCGAATGGTGACGGGCGCGGCCCGTGCCTTTTTGCTTGTACATCTTGGCGCCGGTGCGGGCGATCTCGGCGCGACCCTTGGTCTTGTGCGTGCCCTGCTGCTTCTTGGCAAGCTGCCAGCGCACGACGCGCTGCAGGATGTCCTCGCGCGGATCAAGGCCGAAAATCTCCTCGGAGAGTTTCACCTTGCCGGCGTCCTTGCCGCCAAGCGTTGTGATCTTGAGGTCCATTATTCCGCTCCCTCTGTGGCCGGGACATCTGCTGTGGCCGGGGCATCGTTCTTGGCGCCACCATTGGTTGCAATGGCGCGGATTGCGGCGGGCTTCGGCGCGTTGGCCGGCAGCGCAACCTTGGCCGCGTCACGGACCAGGATCCAGGCGCCCTTCGAACCGGGAACCGCGCCGCGGATCAGGATCAGACCACGATCGGCATCGGTCGAGACGACCTCGACATTCTGCGTGGTGACGCGGGTGTCACCCATGTGGCCGGCCATATGCTTGCCCTTGAACACCTTGCCCGGGTCCTGGCGCTGGCCGGTCGAGCCGTGCGTACGGTGCGAGACCGAGTTGCCGTGGGTCGCGCGGCCGCCGCCCATGTGGTGCCGCTTGATGACGCCCTGGAAACCCTTGCCGATCGTGGTTCCCGTCACATCGACCTTCTGGCCGACGACGAAATGATCGACGGTGATCTCGGCGCCGACATCGATCATGTTGTCGGCGGAGACGCGGAACTCGGCAACCTTGGCCTTCGGCTCGACGGAAGCGGTCGCGAAATGGCCGCGCATCGCCTTCGACGTGTTCTTCACCTTGGCAAGGCCAACGCCGAGCTGGACGGCGGTATAGCCGTTCTTCTCCTGCGTGCGCTGCGCCACGACCTGGCAGTTCTCCATCTGGAGAACGGTGACGGGAACATGTTCCCCGGCATCGTTGTAGATGCGGGTCATTCCCACCTTCTTTGCAATCACACCTGAACGCATCGGTTCATTCCTTTAGAGTTCCCTGTCGGGGCTGTCGCCCCTCCACGCCTCTTGTTCCTTCAGAGTTCCCTGTCGGGGCTTTCGCCCCTCCACGCCTCTTGTTCCTTCAGAGTTCCGGGTCGCCCCGCCGCTCTGGTTCCTTAGAGCTTGATCTCGACGTCGACACCGGCGGCAAGATCGAGCTTCATCAAAGCGTCGACCGTCTGCGGGGTCGGATCGACGATGTCGAGCAGACGCTTGTGCGTGCGCATCTCGAACTGCTCGCGGCTCTTCTTGTCGACGTGAGGCGACCGGTTGACCGTGAACTTTTCGATCCGCGTCGGCAGCGGAATGGGGCCGCGGACGTTGGCGCCGGTGCGCTTGGCCGTCGACACGATTTCCCGCGTCGAGGCGTCAAGCACCCGGTGATCAAACGCCTTCAGGCGGATGCGGATATTCTGTCCGTTCATGCGTCACTTCCTTGTTCTGGCGCGGCGCGGGCAGCGCCCGCGACAGATCGGTTTAAGTCCAAATTACTCTTTGATGGTGACGACGATGCCGGCACCGACGGTGCGGCCGCCTTCACGGATGGCGAAGCGCAGCTTCTCT
>NZ_JBVVQQ010000039.1:0-42909 GCF_055811135.1 Mesorhizobium sp. WSM4817
CCAACCAGCAGTCGCGTTCGGGCGAGCGCAAACTGTAGCGACTTACTTTGCGTCTCCCCGCAACTTCGCTTGGCGCAGATCACTGACATCGGCATTGGCGACGAAGTTGCAAAGACCTTGGGCAATGACAAGTCAGATCAGCGAGCAAATGAATACCTTCAGGCGCAGTCTCCATCCTGCTCAGGTTCGGCGAATGGCAAGCGCGACATTGGCAGAGAACGGCGGCACATCAAGTTTCAGCCATGTCGGAATTCGCTTGCCATTCCCCCGTTTGCCTGCCGGCCGCGGTATCTCAGGCGATGACCCGATAGGTCCCGCGAGCCAACCCCGGCAACTCCAAGGCGGCCGGAACCGGCGCAGCATACCGTTTCGCCCGATCGTGTCGCGGCGAAGCAGCCAGACCTGGATGAGCACATGCGGAGCGGTTTGGCCACCGCATGCCGCCACCGGCGCCGCCGCTGCCAGGTGAGCCCATTGCAAATGGCGGAAATATCATGTCGGCAGTTCCGGCGACGTGCAGATCGTCAATTTCGATTGGCAGAGACGGGATTTTGGCACAACGCTGTTGGAAAAAAGGTCGTGGCCGTGCAAAGTGACGCAAGGTTGACTGAACTCTCAGCAAGACGGCCTGTGTTGGCCATGGCTCTGCCGCTCCGTGACGCGGGCTCGTCCTACTCCTGACATCGCGCAGCCGCTTCCAGCGTTGTCGGTGTCGAGCAAAGTGCATGACTGAGACTGAGGCTCCCACGCAAAGCACAGGCGACCAAGATGACATCAGATTCAGACAAGGCTGAGGCAGTTGAGCAATTGCTCGATACACCGGACCTTGCCACCGCGCTGGAAAGCGAGCAGTTCAAAAAATTTCTTGACCAGATGCCGATCGCTATCGCCGTGTCGGACTTAGGCGCGAAGGAGCGCGTCGTCTATGCTAATCCAGAATTCGAAAAAGTGTCAGGCCTGAAGGCAGCCGAGCTTACCCGGCAAAACTGGGGAGCACTTTCCGGCATTGGCATCCACCAGCAGAAGGGCCGGCCTCTGCCCGAGGCCTTGGTCGAGGAAACCGATTTCGTCGGCACTTTCCGGCTGGAGCCCATCGGGGCCAACCCGGCTCTTGTCGACGTTTATTCAAACATCATCGTGGACGATAACGGCACGAACTGCTTCCGACTGGTGGCTCTGGTCGACGTCTCATCCCATGGCGAATCTGAAGAAGCGCGCTTGGTGGAGGAGCGCGTCCGTGAGAAGGACACCCTGTTGCGCGAACTGCAGCACCGGGTGAAGAACAACTTACAGATGATCACCGCATTGATCCGTCTAGAAACCCGTAACGCGACCGAGCCCGACCAGAAAAGATTTGAGAGGCTCGCCGGCCGCGTCGACGCTCTGGCGATCCTCTACCAGACGCTATCGGCAGACGAGCAGAAGGATGAGGTCGATCTCGGCGTTTATCTTAGCCAGATCGCCTCCGCGGTGATGGGGTCGCATGCAGTTGAGGGGATCCGCCTCGACATGAAGGTGGATACCTATCCGGTATCGATCAACGTCGCCATGCCAACGGGACTGGTCGTGAACGAATTGCTCACAAATGCACTCAAGCATGCATTCCAAGGGCGTGAAGGCGGGACGATAAAGCTGCACAGCATCGCCGATGGCAACGGCTGCCTGGTGATAGTTGCGGACGACGGTATCGGCCTGCCGGAAGGGGAGACATGGCCCAAGCCCGGCAAGCTCGGCGCGCTGATCGCGCGCTCGCTGACAGAGAACGCCAAGGCAAAGTTCAACGTCGCCTCGAGCGCCAGCGAAGGGACGAAGGTCACCATCGTCTTCACGCGATCGGCGGCAGCAAGCTGACAATTGCCAGAGGGCGGATGCTGCATGCTCCCGGCCTTTCCACCGCGGCCCCGGGGCGCTGTGCTTGGCACATTCACGTCGCCGTTCTTCAGGTATGCCGTACCCGGCGCGCCAAGAACGCCGCGTCGATCCCGCCGTTAGCACCTATGCTATCTTAGTGGGTCTGGCTAAAGCTGAGACTCAACCGGAAGGTGGCGGACCAAGGCCGCCAGAACCCGGCGAAAAATTCCGGCCTCTGGTTCGTGTGTGTATTCTTGGAGTTTGCCTTCTTCGCATCCATGCCAGTGCAGCACATTGTTCTTTAGTTCCAGCCGATAGCTGGTTTCTAGTGATATCTCCGCTTGAAAAAAGCGCCGAAGTTCACCGACTAATTCGGCATCCTCAAAGAGCACGCCCATCTCCGAGTTCAAAGACACTGACCGGGGATCAAAATTGAAGGAACCGACGAACCCAGCCCTGTCGTCAACCGTGAACGATTTGGTGTGCAGACTGGCACCCTTGGAGCCAAACACCGAAATTCCCTGACCGCGAGTGAAGGGCTGGAGCTCGAACAGTCTTACGCCATTCCTCAGCAATCGCTTGCGATAGTTTGCATAAGCCCCATGAACCGCGGCGACGTCTGTAGCGGCCAAGGAATTGGTCAAAACGGAAACGTCAACCCCATTGCTGACGAGATCCATCAGGACCGCGGAGCCCCTTTTGCCAGGGATGAAATAGGGAGATACAATTTCCAGATTGTTGCGCGCCGACTTTATGAGGGGAAGCAACTCCTTGGTAAGCCAGCTGCGACGTCTCCAACCTCTCACCTTCTCTGGAGGATCGGAAATCACCCGAACTCGATCCACCCAATGCACGTCGTTGCTGGCCGCGATGAACTCTGCGATGGACCCTCGGTCACCGATCCCGTTCAAAAGCATTGATTCGGTTTCGAGATCGCTTCCTGAAAACAAATCGGAATGCTCGTTCCCCGCGGCTGGACCCAGGACACTGATTGATTTCGCGTCCTCGCAAGCCCAGAATGCCTCAAATATTTCGGCGGTTTGCTGCACGGCAGGACCGAGGAGCAGCACGTCTAAGTCGCGAAAATTGGTTTCTGCTGCGTCGAAATAGGCATCGCCAACGTTGCGCCCGCCTACGATAGCAACGTTGTCGTCAGCGATCCATGCCTTGTTGTGCATCCTCCGGGTCAACGCAAATAGTCGCAATACAATTTTCACAGCGCGCATGACGCTGCGTTGCCTGACGCCGCTCGGATTAAACAACTTCAACTCGATGTTTGGATGATTGCTCAAGGCCAGATAGGCCGCATCGTTCTTTCGCGGATTGGCGTCATCAAGGAGCATGCGAACTCGCACGCCGCGCTCAGCGGCCCGGAAAACTTCCTGCAAGAGCAAGCGGCCAGTGTGGTCATCGTGCCAAAGGTAGTACATGAGATCGAGACTGCGAACGGCACTCCTTGCCGCCAGAACGCGCCCGGCGAAGGCGTCATAATTGTCCGGGACCAGCAGCAAGCCGCTCTTGCCTGCTTTGATGTTGTCGTGTGCAATCCGCGTAATGGATACTTCCATAAAATTTTCTACCCTTCAGCGATAGAAACCCGGCCTCGCTCAAAATCGTAGCAAGAACCCTTCAAAGGTAATCTGGTTGCAAATGTAGCTGTCGAATCCCCTGGAGATTTAATCGTGCCATGATCGGTAGATGATCGGAGGCGATCCGAGATAGCGATGTATGGTGCACTTCGAGGCTGGAAATCAGACTTGGTGGTTTGGCCAGGATCCGATCGAGCGCAAGCAAAGGGAATTGCGAAGGGAAACTGGACAGCACGGTGTGAATTGGACCAAAATGCGGCAGTAGCGCCAGCAACGAGGATCTGCTGTGCACCCGCCATTCGTTGAGATCGCCAAGCAAAATGGTTGGCCTTAGGACCGAACGCGTCGCCTCGAGCAGTGCGTTGGCTTGCTTGATGCGCGACCGCCGGAGTGCCGAACCGATCGTCCTATATGCCCGAGGCGGCACGTCGACGGGCCGGATCAACCCGTGCGAATTCCGTCAGCGCTGGTGGGATCGATCTTCGTCAACCGCGATCTGGCCTCAATTACGCGCTGTTGCGCAGCCCGTATCCTGCTGCACAGCGCGATATTGATGCCGACACCGCAGTCATCATCCAGCATCTCGTTCGCACGCTCAAGGGAGCGCTCGGCCCGATTAAGCCGCTGTCGGGCTCGCGCCAGTTCCATATCTAAAAGTTCCATTATTCCGAATCCATTGCGGTCCCTTTGATTGGTAAACCGCTTGTGGTCGCCGTTGGTTCCGGCTGTTCGCGAGCGTGCAGCCCAGACGTAGATGTGGTTGGCAAAGTTCTGGAGCGAGAGTCGTGGCGCCGGTGGCCTGAAGGGCGCGACGAATGAAACGCCGGCCCAGTTCAACCCGCGCGACGTCCTTCAAAGCTGGGGGGATCGATCTTCACCAAGCGGTCTGCGGCCTCGACCGCAGTTCGTATCCTGTTGCGCAGCGCCAGGTTCTCGGCCAGCATTTCTTCAGTGCGTTGAAGCGCGAGCTCGGTCCGGTGAATGCGCTGCCTGGCATTGGCAACTTCCGACGTCAAAATGTCGGCCACCGTCCCGTGACCCTGGGGTTCCAAAGTGTCCATGGATTTCTAACACATGGGGACCGATATCGTTCCCTGGTCAGTGACAAGTGCACTTCGGCCTGCTTCGCCGGCCGCCGCGATTGCCGGGCGATCGGCGACGACGTCCTGCAGAAGAGCCGGACGTTTCACATCCCCCTCATGATGAAGGACAGCGCCCCTTCGCAACCGGCGAGCAACATCGCGACTAGTTCCCAGTTAATCTGGTAGATCATCGATCGTCTGCCGACATATCCGCGCCATTGCCTGGACAACCGCCAAGGCTGCCATTGTGCGTTTGGTCCTGCCTCCGGCGCCGGGCCGATGCCGAGATAGGGATCGCCGATCAGCTTGTCCGGGGCCAGGTCTGGTCGGGTGCATAGGCCCCCAGAACTTCGCTGCCGTGATCGGCCAATCTCCAAATCCTAAGACTCAAAGCGAAGCGCTACTCTGTGACGTGAGGCTTATGCGCTTATACTCTACCCAACCGGAGCGGTTCATCCAAAACCCGTTTCGGGCGCAGACGCCGAGATCGAACAAATGCCTTTAGTCCGTCGGCATCCAACGCATGCCCGAAGGCATAACCCTGCAATATGTCGCAGCCCAAGCTCTTGAGTGTCTGTGCGTGCTCCATCGTCTCGACACCCTCGGCTACGACCTCGATACCCAGGGATTTGCCGATTTCAATGATCGATGAGACGACCTGCCTTCGTTGCGGCGATTTGACAATAGGAATGACCAATTGGCGATCTATCTTCAACCGGCGAGGCTGCAGCTTGAGCAAGCTGACTATAGAGGCGTAGCCCGTGCCAAAATCGTCTATTTCTATGTCAATGCCGAGCTCTTTTATCTGCTCAAGATTCCAGGTAACAAAATCATCATTTTCGTCAAGGAAAATTGACTCAACGAGCTCGAAGGCAACTGTTCCCTTCTTGATATTTAGTTCCCTAAGACTCTTTATGAGTTCCTCATCCTGAAGGCGGCGTGCCGAAACATTGACTGACACCCGCGGAATATGGAGATTCGCAGCAGACCACCCTTCGAGATCCAAAAGCGATTGCTCTAATATGTTTCGATCGATGATCGAGACGACATTCAATTCTTCCGCAATCCTTAGGAAGACGTCGGGCGCCAAAATGCCCTTCTCCGGATGCCGCCATCGCGCCAGCGCCTCAACCCCAACAATTTCAAGGGTTTTTGCGTCAAATTGCGGCTGGTAGAAGGGAATGAACTCGTTGCGCTCAAGGCCGCCGAGAATTTCGTCGGCAATCCGTTTTGTCTCGACGATCTCGCTTTGCATCGCCTCGGTGAAGAACTCGTATCGATTGCGCCCACGACTCTTTGCCCGGTAAAGCGCGATGTCAGCGTTGACCAGCAGGTGTTTGGCTTCGACATCTTTTCCGTTATCGACTGCAATTCCCACGCTCACGCCAAAACGGCATCGATGGCCCTGATAGTAGACCGGTTCCCGCATCTGGCTGATGACGCGGTCAGCGAGCAGCGCCAGTTGCTCGATATCGTCATGCACCGCGCACAGGACGATGAATTCGTCTCCTCCGATCCGAGCGACGAATCCCTCGCCATCGACCTTGGATCGGAGCACGGTCGAGGCGTGAACAAGCATTGCGTCGCCTGCGGCGTGGCCAAGCGTATCGTTAATGTGCTTGAACCGATCGAGATCTATGTGGAGCAGTGCGGCATACCCGCCGGTCCGCCTGGCGTTTGCCGCGTAGTCTTCCAGCACCCGGTCGAGGTAACGCCGGTTGGGCAAACCGGTCAGCGAATCGTGGAGCGCAATGTGCTCTATGCGCGCCTTGGCCGACTCGAGTTCTGCATTTTTCGACTCGGAAAGCTGTTTTGCGCGAACCAGGTCCTTGTTCAACAGGACATCGGCTGTCACATCCCATTCGGCGCCAATCATTTTTGGGGTGTCGTCTGCGGCCCGGTAAATTATCGCCTTGGATCGGACATGACGTATCTCGCCATCCGGCCGAATAATCCGGTATTCCGACAAATATGGCCCGCCGTCGGCCATCGCGCGGTCGAAATCGGCGTTGGCGCCAGCCAAATCATCCGGGTGGATTGCTCCCGCCCAGTCCAGGTAGCCGCGGCCCTCCCCAGCTGGTTTGCCGTATATTTCATTGACGCGGTCGTCCCACGTCAGTTCGTTGGTCGCGAGATCGTGTTCCCAAACGCCAATAGCCGACGCTTCCAGAGCGAGTTCTAGGCGTCTCGACAATCGACTCAGTTCCGCATAGTTGCGCTGTCTCTCGCCAATCAGGCGACCGGTCACCAGGAATGGGATCACAACCAACGCCCCGGCCACCGCCATGATGGCGCGCAAGAACCACGCGTTGTCGGGCGTCGAAGGCCAGCCGTTTTTGGGAATGGCTGCGATCCGCCACGAACCGGACGGGAGCAGGACGTCGGCTGTCACCGGATTGCTCTTTGCGACGCGCTCATTGCCGAAGAATTGCTCTCCGGTTGGACCGAGAGCGTCCTTACCGATCAGCGCTATGTCAATCCCGAGATCATCGTCAAGCAGGCCGCTCGCCTTATAAAGGCGCTGAACGTCTACAACGGCCGAAATGATGCCCCAGAACCTTTCGGTGTTGCCCGCACTGCGTACAAAGACCGGAATACGGCCGACGAAGCCTTGCCCTCCCTGCCTCAAGTCGACGGGACCGGCAAGAATTAGCTCGCGCTTGTCTCGCGCCCTTAGCGCGGCCAGACGCTGCCGCTCGTCCTTGCGGTAATCGAGGCCTATCGCCTTGTCGTTGCCATTCATCGGGTACATCAGAGAAATGACCAGATCGGGCGCGCCAGCAATATTCTTCAATTGCGAGCCCCTGCCAAACAGGTTGCTCGCCAGCGAGGCGAAGCGTTGCTGTCCCATATAGGGCTCAGTCACGACCGCCGCGACCAGTCCCTGCACCAGTTGAAGGTTTCCGTTGATGTTGCCTTCAAGCTTGGCGCGGATAAGATTGACCTTGGCCAGGACATCCGCTCGGGCGGCTTGATCCGAGACGACTTTGTTCTGGTGGTCCGCGAACGCTGCGCCAACGGCAATAACGATCACCGCCATTGCCGCCGGGATATTTGCCGACGAGAAAACGGCCTTCTTGATACCGCCGAACCTAGCGCGGAAAGGAGCCAATAGGCGATTCCTCAGATACTATTCAGGTTCTGGGCCAACCCGACCAAGGTATATTAGCTATCAATGTTTAATTTTGACCTTCACGGGTCCTAAAAAATTTTGCACCCTCCAACCTCCTGAGGTGGCCGGAGTGGCTGACACGGACCTGCGGCTCCGGCTGACGCCTTAAAGCGCGTCGCGGCTGAATGGATTCATGCGACGCGCTTCAAGTTTTGTTTTATGCATGTCGTTACTGCAAAACCGCCGCATACCCTCGGTTCAAGCCCGAGGGCATGCTTTTGCGCGACATGCATTAGTGGCCCTCAATCGCCTTGGCGGTAACCAGGTAGGGTATCTTGCCGACGCTACGTTTCGTCGCGCCAATGGAATAGGCCATTGGGATCTTGGGAGAGTTCTCTGGCAGGCCGTACATATCCTTGCCGGCCCTCACGGCAAATGAAAAGTGCTGCCACGAAACCGTGTCATGCTCATTGAGAAAATCCAGCGTCAGCCCAGCTGAAATCAGCGCGTTCACCACGTCGCTGACCGGATGAATCCACTCATAGTAGCGCGGATGTTTCAAGATGCGGTCGTCGCCGGTATAGGTGAGTTCCTCGTTCCATGCGAGTGGTCGAGCTATTGGCGTTCGCCAGTCATGCTTGAACTCCAGCGCCGCAGCCTTGCGGTCACACTGGAACATCAACGGATGGCCCTCGGCGAGATAGAGCCGGCCGCCGGGCCGCAGGAGATCGGCAACCACCCGCGCCCAACGGAACACGTCGTCAAGCCAGTTTACCGAACCCCAGGTAACGTAAGCGATGTCAAAGGTCCGGCCAAGCGCTTCGACTGCCTCGAACAGTGGCGCCTCCACGAAGCGGACGTCAGTGCCTGCCTTTGCAGCGAAATCCCGCGCCGCTGCGATCGCCGTCGGTGAAAAGTCGAGGCCGGTCACGCTGCCGGCGCCCAGATTCTTCAAGCTGATTGTGTCGAGCCCGATATGGCATTGCAAATGAACGATATCCTTGCCGACAATATCACCGACCTCGCGCGTTTCCAGCTCATAGAGATTGGATCCGCCAGCCAGCACATTTTCTATGTGGTAGCTGCCCGTCGTGTCGGTCGAATGCAGTTCGGCTCGATCATCCCAATTAAGGCGGTTCGCGCCCAGAAACGGTTCCAAATTGCCCCCTCAAGTCCCTGCCGAGACCAATATATATGGTAAACAGAACGTTAATATACCTTGCAGCTAAAGTGTCGCGCGTCAATCCGTGGCGGTACGGTGCACCACCGGGGCTGATCGATTGGTCAGCGAATTCGGCAAGCCTCTCCTTTCATCGCATGATGAGCGGGCCAGGCCGGTGCTCTCGAAGCGATGCACCTGGTCATCGACCGCGATGCCAGATCAAAGCTGCTGCCTTACTGCGCGGCTTCGGCGAAGGGGGTCGGTACATAGTTGAGTATAGGGCCGAGCCAGCGCTCGACCTCGGCGAGCGGCATGGCCTTGCGGCGCGCATAGTCCTCGACCTGGTCGCGCTCGACCTTGGCCACGCCGAAATAATAGCTTTCGGGATGCGACAGGTAGATGCCGGACACGGAGGAGCCCGGCCACATCGCAAAGCTCTCGGTCAGGCTAACGCCGGCGTTGCGCTCGCCGTCGAGCAGGCGGAACAGCGTCGCTTTCTCGGTGTGGTCGGGCTGCGCCGGATAGCCGGGCGCCGGGCGAATGCCGCGATAGGGTTCGCCGATCAGCTCGTCCGGCGCCAGATCCTCATCCGGCGCATAGGCCCAAAAATCCTTGCGCACGCGTTCGTGCAGGCGCTCGGCAAAGGCCTCGGCGAAACGGTCGGCCAGCGCCTTGACCATGATCGACGAGTAGTCGTCGTTGGCACGTTCGAAGCGCTCGGCGATCGCCGCTTCCTCGATGCCGGCGGTGACGATGAAGCCGCCGAGATAGTCGGCCTTGCCGCTGTCCAGAGGCGCGACGAAATCCGACAGCGCGACGTTCGCCTTGCCGTCGCGCTTGGTCAGCTGCTGGCGCAGCGTGAAGAAGGTCGCCAGTTCCTGCGACCTGGCATCATCGGTGAACAGCCTGATGTCGTCGCCGACGGTATTCGCCGGCCAGAAGCCGATGACGCCCCTCGGCGCGAACCATTTTTCCGCGATGATCATTTTCAGCATCGCCTGGGCGTCCTCGAAGAGCTGGCGTGCCGCCGGCCCTTGCGCCTCGTCCTCGAGGATTTTGGGAAAACGCCCCTTCAGCTCCCAGGTCTGGAAGAACGGCGTCCAGTCGATATAGCGCGCGAGCTCTGCCAGATCCCAGGCTTCGAAGGTTTTCAGGCCAAGGAAGGACGGTTTTGGCGGCGCGTAGGCCGACCAGTCGATCCGGTGGGCGTTGGCCCGCGCCTTGGCCAGCGGCAGGCGCTGCTTGTCGGCTTCGCTGCGCGCATGCGCATCGGCGACCTTCTTGTATTCGGCGCGAACGTTGTCGACATAACCGCCCCTGGTCTCGTTCGACAAAAGTGCCGACACCACGCCGACCGCGCGGCTGGCATCGGCGACATAGACGGTCTGGCCACTGATATAGCGCGGATGGATCTTTACTGCGGTATGCACGCGGCTGGTCGTAGCACCGCCGATCAACAGCGGAATGTCAAAACCCTCGCGCTCCATCTCGGCGGCCATGTGCGCCATCTCGTCGAGCGAGGGCGTGATCAGGCCGGACAGGCCGATGATGTCGACCTTTAGCTCGCGCGCCGTCTGCAGGATCTTTGCCGCCGGCACCATGACGCCGAGGTCGATGATCTCGTAATTGTTGCAGGCCAGAACCACGCCGACGATGTTCTTGCCGATGTCGTGGACATCGCCCTTCACCGTCGCCATCAGTATCTTGCCGGCGGTCTGGCGTTCACCGGTGTCGACGCCTTTGGCGGCATTCGCCAGCTTCTCCGCCTCCATGTGCGGCAGCAGGCCGGCGACGGCCTGTTTCATGACGCGAGCGGATTTCACCACTTGCGGCAGGAACATCTTTCCCGCGCCGAACAGATCGCCGACGACATTCATGCCGTCCATCAGAGGACCTTCGATGACATGCAGCGGACGCTCGGCGGCGCGCCGCGCCTCGTCCGTGTCCTGGTCGATGAATTCGGTGATGCCGTTGACCAGTGCGTGCGAAATGCGCTGCTCGACCGGCCAGTCGCGCCAGGCGAGATCGCGTTCCTGCGCTTCCTTGCCCGCCGTGCCCCTAAAACGTTCGGCGAGTTCCAGCAGGCGTTCGGTCGCGCTGCCGCCGCCCTTCGGCTGACGATTGTTGACGACGTCCTCGCAGACTTCGCGCAGTTCGGGATCGATGGTGTCATAGACGGCAAGCTGTCCGGCGTTGACGATGCCCATGTCCATGCCGGCCTGGATGGCATGGTAGAGGAACACGGCATGCATGGCCTCGCGCACCGGCTCGTTGCCGCGAAACGAGAAGGAGAGGTTCGACACGCCGCCCGATATGTGGACATGCGGAAGCGTCGCGGTGATCTGCCTAGCGGCTTCGATGAAGTCGACGCCGTAATTGTTATGCTCGTCGATGCCGGTGGCGATGGCGAAGATGTTCGGATCGAAAACGATGTCCTCGGGCGGGAATCCGGCCTGCTCGGTCAAAAGTCTGTAGGCGCGGGTGCAGATTTCGACCTTGCGCGCCTGGGTGTCGGCCTGGCCGTCCTCATCGAAGGCCATGACGACCACCGCCGCGCCATACGCGCGGACGAGCTTCGCATGATGCAGAAAAGCCTCCTCGCCCTCCTTCATCGAGATGGAATTGACCAGCGGCTTGCCCTGCACGCATTTCAGGCCGGCTTCGATGATCTCCCATTTGGAACTGTCGATCATTACGGGAACGCGGGCGATGTCCGGCTCGGCGGCGATCAGGTTGAGATAACAGACCATTGCCTGCTTCGAATCGATCAGGCCTTCGTCCATGTTGATGTCGATGATCTGCGCGCCGTTGGCGACCTGGTCGCGGGCGATTTCGAGCGCCGCGGCATAGTCGCCCGCGGTGATCAGCTTCCTGAATTTCGCCGAGCCGGTGACATTGGTGCGCTCGCCGACATTGACGAACGGAATCTCGTCGGTCAGCGTGAACGGCTCGAGCCCCGAAAGGCGCATCTGCGGCTCGATGTCGGGAACAGCGCGCGGCGGATATTTCTTCACGGCCTGTGCGATGGCGCGGATGTGGTCGGGCGTCGAGCCGCAGCAGCCACCGACGATATTGACCAGGCCGTCGCACGCGAAATCCTCGATCTGCGCAGCCATGAACTCCGGGCTTTCGTCATATTGGCCGAATTCGTTGGGCAGGCCGGCATTCGGATAGGCGCAAACAAAGGTGTCGGCGACGCCGGATATTTCGTCCAGATGCGCGCGCATGGCTTTGGCGCCCAGCGCGCAATTGAGGCCTATCGTGAACGGGTTGGCGTGGCGGACCGAATGCCAGAAAGCCGTCGGCGTCTGGCCCGACAGCGTGCGGCCGGACAGGTCGGTGATCGTGCCGGAAATCATCACCGGCAGATACACGCCCTTCTCGATGAAGATCTCGTTGCAGGCGAAGATTGCCGCCTTGGCATTCAGCGTATCAAAAATGGTCTCGATCAGAATGATGTCGGCACCGCCGTCAATGAGACCGCGCAGCTGCTCGCCATAGGCAAGGCGCAAGTCGTCGAATGTCACGGCGCGGTAGCCGGGATTGTTGACGTCGGGCGACATCGAGGCGGTGCGGTTGGTCGGTCCCAGCGCACCGGCGACGAAACGACGCTTGCCGTCCTCCTGCTCGGCCCTTGCCGCTGCCCTGCGCACCAGCCGTGCACCGTCGCGGTTCAGAGCGTAGACCGCGTCCTCCATGCCATAATCCGCCTGGGCGATGGAGGTCGAGGAGAAGGTGTTGGTTTCAAGAATGTCCGCCCCGGCGATGGCGTATTGATAGTGAATCTCCTCGATCGCCTTGGGCTGCGTCAGGATCAGCAGGTCGTTGTTGCCCTGCTGGTGGCAGGCGCACTCGGCGAATTTGTCGCCACGGAAATGGTTCTCGTCGAAGCCCAGGCCCTGGATCTGCGTGCCCATGGCGCCATCGAGGATGAGGATGCGTTCGCGCGCCGCCGCCGTCAGCGCAGCAAGCACTTCCGAACCGTCGGGCTTGGCCGCGACGGGGCCGAACAGGTCGTCCAACGACGATGGGTTTTGCGACATATTTCGTCCTCAGGGCGACGGTCGCGCTTAAGCGACATAAAGACATCTTTATGTGAGTATACGGGATTTGTCTGCTGCTGTCACCCCTGCCGCCGGGAATGCTACCCGCCGGCACTACAACGCCGGCTGCGCAGTCTTCGCCGATGCCGCCCTGAGCAGCATCCCGAACAGGTCGCTCGGCTCGTCGGGGTCATTTCCGACAGCAGCACCGGGTAATCGTTGTGGACATCCGGGAGAGAGGGCGCGGCCATCGTCGATCAGGCAATCGCCGACGTGAGCGCCGGCAAGGTCTCCGACGCGGATCGGTTCGTTCATGATGTGGTAGGCGACCTCTCGCGTCAGGAGAAGATCTCCGCCAGTTCGTCGACGCTGGTGCCTTCCCTAACCTGCCGCAGCTCGACATAGCTGACTGCGGTGGCGATCGACATCACCATAGACGTTACACTCGTCACCAATGCATCCACCACCGCACCCACTATCCCCCCTCCAAACAGCGCGGTTGCAGTGCCGAGCGCCAACTCGATGGCAATGGCGATAATGATCAGGATAATGAACAGGCCGAACAGCGCCCAGCGGCTTCCCTTGGTCAGATCGTGGCTGCGGGCCATCGAGCCGAATACGCCGAGCCGCTCTTGCACCAGTGCCGGCACCGCGACCGACCAACGGAGCGCCAACATGATGCCAGGCACAATCAGCAGGATAAAACCGAGGCCCACGCCTAAACCAACCAACAGGGCAATGGCGAACGTCGGCAGGAGGAAGGAGACTGCTCTCGCGATGCAGTCACCGAACGAAGGCTGCTTGCCGTTCAGGTCCTCGATGGTGGCGCGCACCAGTGACGCCTGAACGGCGTTACGGCCGATGACGGCAAGCTGTCGTTGAAAACCCTGCCGATGCGAAACTTGTCCGGTCGTTCCAGTGTCGTTGAAGACATGATGTAACCCGTCCAGTCCAGGCGGATCCTGATGCGATGAACGCGGCCTTGCCGCTATGAGAAGATTTCCGCCAGTTCGTCGACGCTGGTGCCTTCCTGGACCTGACGCAGTTCGACATAGCTGACCGCCGTGGCTACCGACAGCACCATAGAAACCACGGTCGACAGCATGGTTGCCGCCACATCGGCGACAATTCCGTCTAGCAGGAGAACGATAGCCGCCATCACCGACTGAATGACCATCGTGATGATCATAAGGATAAGGAAAAGACCAAATAGCGCCCAGCGGCTGCCCTTGGTCAGGACGCGGCTGCGCGACATGCTGCCGAGCACACCTAGGCGCTCCTGTATCAGAACTGGAATAGCCACCGACCAACCAAGCCACAATATGATTCCGGGGACCAGCAGAGCTAATGAAGCAAGGCCCGCCCCCAGCACTACGAGCAGGCCGATCCCCAGGGTTGGGAGCAAATAGCGGATGGCTATCTGGATGCAGTCGCCAAAGGACGGCCGTTTGCCGTTCAAATCCTCGATCGTCGCCCGCACGAGTGCCGACTGGAGCAGCAGCGACAGGATAAAGGATACTAATCCGGCGGCAATGCCGACGGAAGAATTCCAAAACATCATACTAGGATCGGCCACCGCGGTCGGGTCGCCCAGTGCAGTCCCGCTCAAGGTCGATTCGGTCCAGAGTCGGAGAACTGTCGCCGGCAGACCTGAGAACAGCAGCGCGAGTCCAAGGTACAGACCGATATTGCGGCTGATGACAGCAAAGCTGTCGTTGAAAACCCTGCCGATGCGAAACTTGTCCGGCCGTTCCAATGTCGTTGAAACCATGATGCGTCCCCCGCTTAATCACCGCATATCGGCTGGTGATCCCCGCATCAAATGTGCCAACATTGGAGATCGACGTCTAGCCCACTTGCAATTGCCGTTGTGCATTGCCAGTGTCGACTGGGGACCACAGGTTGCAGGGGACAGTTGGCAGTGGCACAGCCAGGCACAGCGGAAGCCGAATGGCTGGCAAGAGCGCATGAGCAGTTGATCTCGGATAAGTCGATCCAGTTCGACCTGCCGGCCTATGTACCGCCTCAGCCGCCTGACTGGCTGAAGCCGCTGCTGGACCTGTTGTCGTCGCTCGGTCCCTATATGATCTATCTGTTCTGGGGCGCGGTGCTATCAGGTGTCGCGATTATCCTGCTCCTGGTCTTCCTCGAGATGAAAGGTATCGCCTGGCGCCTGCCTTGGCAGCGCGCACGGCGCGAAACCGACGCGGAGGAAGCATGGCGTCCCGACGCCGGCGCCGCGCAGATCCTGCTGTCGGAAGCCGACGCGCTGGCCGCGCGAGGCGACTATGACGAAGCGGTTCATCTCCTGCTTCGCCGCAGTGTCGCCGATATTGCCGGCCGGCTGCCGGATTTTTTGCGCCCGTCGCTCACGGCGCGCGACATCGCCGCTGCTGCTTCGGTTCCCGCCAAGGCCCGCGCGGCGTTTGCCGAGATCGCACGCATCGTTGAAGCCGCATTGTTCGCGCGCCGGCCGGTCGGCGCCGAAGGCTGGCGGCAAGCACGCGGCGCCTATGAGCGGTTCGTCTTCCGGGATGCCTGGATATGAGCGCTGCGACGGTCGAACCAGCGGCACAGGAACCGTTCAATCGAAGAACGCTGTTTTGGGGCATTTTCGCCAGCCTGCTTGCGGCAGCGGGTTTCTTCCTGCTGTCCACCTATGCGCCCGACTTCCGGCAACCCGGCAATGGCAGCGCCACGCCGCTGTCGAAAAGCGGCGTCGGCTATGCCGGCCTGGCGGAATGGTTGCGGCTCACCGGCGAGACGCCAGCCATGGCGCGGACCGATCAGGATCTCGGCACCGACATGCTGCTGATCGTCACCATTTCGCCAGAGAGCGATCCCGCCGCGCTCGACCACATCCTCGAACTTCGGCAGGACCTGAATACCCTCTTCGTGCTGCCGAAATGGCAAACCCTGCCGCTGGAAGAGCACGAAGGTTGGAAGATGAAATTCGGGCGATTGCCCGATCCCGTGGTGAACCAATGGCTCGGCCGGATCGCCAATGCAAAGATCGGCGTCGGCCAAAGCACGGTGCAGCAACTCGACATCGAGGGCCAGCTTGTTGCCGCCCCCGATGAATTGCAGTGGGTGGCGGACGAGCATCCAATCATAGTAGCCGGCAACAACAAGGCTGTGCTCACCGAAGTGGACGGCAAGCCCTTTTATGTCCTGACTGACCCCGACCTGATCAACAACGCCGCGATTGGGAATCCCGACAAGGCGGCAGCCGCGCTCGACCTGATTGCATTGCTGCAACCCGAGAAGGGCCAGGTCATGTTCGATCTCACGCTGCATGGCGCGGGGCGAAAATACGACCTTGCCAAGCTCCTGGTCGAACCGCCGTTTCTGGCGCTGACGCTGACGATCCTGGCCGCGGCGGCGCTGGCTTTCCTGCGCGGCCTCGGCCGTTTCGGCCCGCCGCGCGCCGAGCAGCGCGCCATTGCCTTCGGCAAGCGTGCGCTGGTGGATACGACGGCCATGCTGTTGCGGCGCGCCGGGCGGCTCGAGGAACTGGGAGGCCGTTACGCGGCCTTGATGCGGGTGCGCGCCGGCGCACTGCTGGGAGCGCCGCAGGGGCTGCAAGGCGAAGCGCTCGACCGCTGGCTCGATTCTCGCGATAAGGACGAAGTCAGCGGATTCACCGCGCGGGCGCAAGCCGCCGGCGAGGCGAAAAACCTGACACAAATGCACGAGGCAGCCGAGCGGCTGCACGATTGGACGGCAAGGAGGCTCGGTGAACGTCGGTGATGTGAAGGCCCTGGCGACACGGATCAGGGAAGAAGTGGCCAAGGCGATCACCGGACAGCACGACACGGTCGACCTGATGCTGACCGCCCTGTTCGCCGACGGGCATATCCTGCTGGAAGGCCCTCCGGGCACGGCCAAGACAATGACCGCTCGCTGCTTCGCGCAGGCTCTGGGTGTCGCCTACGGGCGCATCCAGTTCACGCCGGACCTGATGCCTGGCGATATCGTCGGATCGAACATCTACAATTTCCAGACTGGACAGTTCACGCTGACGCGCGGTCCGATCTTCTGCGATCTTTTGCTTGCCGACGAGATCAACCGCACGCCGCCCAAGACACAGGCAGCACTTCTGGAGGCGATGCAGGAGCATGCGGTCACTTTCGACGGCACCACGCATTCGCTGGGCCGCAACTTCATGGTGGTCGCGACCCAGAACCCGATCGAGCATCAGGGTGTCTATCCCCTGCCCGAAGCACAGCTCGACCGCTTCCTGTTCAAGCATCGGGTCAGCTATCCCGGTCCCGAGGAGGAACGGGCCATCATCATCCATCACGGCGGCGGCTCCGCCTCGCACGACATCGCGCAATACGGCATCAAGGCCCAGACGGATCGCAAGACGCTGGAGAAGGCACTCGAAACCGTCGGCTCCGTCACCCTCGTCGACGACGTCGTCGGCTACATCGCGGCGCTGGTGCGCGCCACACGCGACACCGCCGATTTGGAGGTTGGCGCCAGTCCACGCGCGGGCGCCATGCTGGCCAGGGCGGCGCGGGCGCGGGCAGCGCTCGACGGGCGCGCCTATGTGATCCCAGACGACGTCAAGGCGCTGGCGGTGCCGGCGCTGCGCCATCGCGTCATCCTGTCGCCGGCCGCGCAGATCGATGGCCGGCTGGTCGAGCAGATCGTCTCCGACCTGGTCGACCAGACGGAAGCGCCGCGTTGATCTATCCCAGCGGCCGAGCGGTGTGGGCGGCAGCGGCGGGCGCGGTGCCGGCCTTCCTGGTCGCGCTGGCGCTGCCGTCGCTGTGGTATCTCGGATTGCTGTGGATCTGCCTGCTGCTGGCCTTCCTGGCGGTGGACACCGCGGCGGGACGCGGGCGGAAATCGCTGGCCGCCAGCCTCCACGCGCCGCCGCAGGTCGGCGTCGGCGGCCAGTTCACCGTCCACGTCGCCGCCCGTTTTTCAGGCCGGATGCCAACCCTGGAGGCGCGCGTCGGTCATGATGCGCGCCTGGCGCCGATCGGCGGTACCGGCGGTCCCCTGGCTGCCACCGGAGATGGCGGATCTCTCGACCTGCGGTTCCAGGCGCTGCGGCGCGGCATCGCCAGCTTCGATCGTCTGTGGCTGCGCTGGCGCGGGCCGTTCGGATTGGTCTGGAACCAGGTCGTCCTGCCGATGGAAAGCAAGGTGGCAGTGTTGCCCGACGTCCGCAGCGCCCGCGACCAGGCGATCACGCTGCTGCAGCGCAACGCCCTGCCCGACGGGCATGCGCAGCGCCGGGCCGGCCACGGCCGGGAATTCGAGGCGCTCAAGGATTATCAGCCCGGCATGGGCCGGCGGATGATCGACTGGAAGCGCAGCGCCCGCCACGGCAGGCTTCTGGCGCGCGAGTTCCGTATCGAGGAGAACAACAACATCGTGCTGGCCATCGACAGCGGACGCCTGATGTGCGAGCCGGTCGACGGCCTCCCGAAGGTGGACCGGGCGGTGGCTGCCGCCTTGCTGTCGGCGTTCATTGCGCTCAAGGGCGGCGACATGGTCAGCCTGTTCAGCTTCGATGCGCGGCCGCGCGTCGCCAGCGGCGCGGTGCGCGGCTCGGCCAGCTTTGCAATGATCCAGAAGCGGGCGGTTGAGATCGACTATTCCAACGAGGAGACCAATTTCACCCTAGCGCTGACCACGCTTGCGGCACGGCTCGACCGGCGCTCTCTGGTGATCATCTTCACCGACTTCGTCGATCCGATCAGCGCGGAATTGATGCTGCGTACCGTCGGCCGGCTCACCGAGCGGCATCTGGTGTTGTTCATGATGATCAGAGATGTCGAATTGGAGAGCTTGGCCGACATGCCGCCTTCATCAGGCGAGGATGTCGCCCGCGCCGTCGTCGCCGGCGGGCTTTTGCGCGAAAGGCAGGTCGTCATCGGCCGGTTGCGGCTGCTCGGCGCGCATGTGATCGAAGCCGACCATCACAGGCTGGGGCCGGCGCTGGTCGAGCGCTACCTGCAGTTCAAGCGCGAGGATTTGTTGTGACTGCGCCAGTTCCCGGCGATGCTGGACGCGGTGATGCCGTACGCCAGTCGCTGGCCAGCTTCCGTCGGGAGCGCGAGGCCGACTGGAAGGCGTTCGAGGCGCTACTCGCCCGCGTCGAGAAACGCGCGCCGCGAACACTGTCGGAAGAAGAGCTGCTGTCGCTGCCGCTGCTCTACCGGTCGGCATTATCTTCGCTTTCGGTGGCGAGAGCGACATCCCTCGACAGCGCACTGATCGCCTATCTCGAATCCCTGTCGCTGCGGGGTTATTTTTATCTCTACGGGGCACGCCGCGGGCTGCGCCAGCGCATCGCCGATTTTTTCCTGCACGACTGGCCGGGTGCCATCCGCGATTTGTGGCGCGAGACGCTGGTGTCGGTGGCGCTGATGATTGTCGGCATCGGCGCCGGCGCCTGGCTGGTAGCGTCCGACAAGGGCTGGTTCGACGCGATCATCCCGTCAGGCCTGGCTGCCGGCCGCGGTCCCGACGCTTCGGCCGAGATACTGCGCAGCATGCTTTATGATGGCGACAATGGCTTTCTCTCAGGCTTTGCCGCTTATCTTTTCACCCATAACGTCCAGGTCGCAATCCTCGCCTTCGCGCTTGGATTTGCTTTCGCCGTGCCGACGGTGCTGCTGATGCTGTTCAACGGCTGCATGCTGGGTGCGCTGTTCCAGGTCTATTGGGCAAAGGGGCTTGGCATGGAGCTTGGCGGCTGGCTGGCCATTCACGGCACCACCGAATTGTTCGCCATCGCACTGGCCGGCGCTGCCGGCATGCGGATCGGCACGCGCATCGCCTTTCCCGGCGAGTTGACCCGCATGACGGCAGCCGCCCATGCCGGACGCATAGCGGCGACCGCGATGGTTGGCGTTTCGGTCATGCTGCTGTTTGCCGGACTGCTCGAGGGCATCGGCAGGCAGACGATCACCAGCGACGTCACCCGCTATGCCATTGGCACCGGCATGCTCGCACTGTGGATCGGCTACTTCTACCTGTTCCAGGTGGTGCGCAATGGCGACCGCTAGGCGCGCTGCGCTGGCGACGATGCGCTCGCTGATCACGCCTGAAGGTGTCGATCTCCAGATAAAGCTGGCCGACGCCGGCACCCGCGCTGCCGCTTTCCTGCTCGATGTCGTGTTTATCGCCACGGCTGCAATCGCGGTCACGATAGTTGCGCTGTTCGGAGTAACAGGTTTCGGCACCGATAAATTGCAGCCGCTTTTCATCGTCTGGATCATCGTGATCTTTTTTCTGCGAAACGTCTACTTCATCGCCTTCGAGGCGGGCCGGCGTGCGTCCACGCCCGGCAAGCGGATCATCGGCATCAGGGTGGCATCACGCAACGGAGCCGGCCTGTCGGTCGATCAGGTCATCGCCCGCAATCTGATGCGCGAGATCGAAGTCTTTCTGCCGCTGTCGATTATCGCCGGACGGAGTGGAATGGGCGTCGCCGATACGCTGACGACAGTCTTCGGACTGATATGGGCGCTGCTGTTCGCCTTATTCCCGCTCTTCAATCGCGACCGGTTGCGGATTGGCGACCTCCTGGCGGGAACCTGGGTCGTCGAGGCGCCTAAGCGCACGCTGATGGAGGATCTGTCGGCACGAAAAGATCCGGTCGCCAGAACTTTTCAGTTCAGCCACGCGCAGCTCGATGCCTATGGCATCGCCGAACTGCACAAGCTGGAGGAGGTGCTGCGCCGCGACGACTATTTCGCGCTGCGGGCGGTGGCTGAGACGATCGGACGCAAGATCGGCGCAACGCCGCAGGCGTATGATGCCCGCCCGTTCCTGACCGCGTATTACGGCGACCTGCGAGCCCATCTCGAGCGAAAGCTGCTGCTGGGCAAGCGAAAGGAAGACAAGCATCAGCGCTAGGACCGAAGGGCTGCCTTACCCCACCCACTTCTCGTAGTCCGACACCAGGAGGTGCAGCGGCGCGACGTCCTCGTCGACGTCGGCGAAGCGGCCGATCGGCTCGCGGAAGACATTGTCGGTGAGATCGTCGTTGACGGTCGAAACCTCGCCGATCAGCACGTCCTTGCCCTCGGCCCAGAACGCGTGCCAGACGCCCGGCAGCAGCGTGACGCTCTCGCCCGGATCGAGCTTCAAGAGCCCGCCCGCCGGCAGCCGGTGAATGGTCCCGTCGACCGGCACCGATACTTCCGCCTTCGGGTCGATGCCGCCATCGCGATCGTGCATGAACAGCTCCAGCACCAGCTTGCCGCCGCCGCGGTTGATGATGTCCTCGGCCTTGATGTTGTGACGATGCATCGGCGACAGCTGATTCTTGCGCGAGATCATGATCTTCTCGGCATAGAGCATGCCCATGCCCTTCTTCATGTCCTCGTAGCGACCGTTGCGAACGGTGAACAGGAAGAGGCCGAGCTCGTCGAACTTGCCCTGGCCGTAATCGGTGATGTCCCAGCCGAGCCGCGAGGAGAAGATGGCCGACGAATCCTGCCGGCGCGCCTTCATCTGTTCCGGTGTCCAATAGGCGAAGGGCGGCATGATGTAGCCGAACGAACGGATGAAGGCATCGGCGTCGCGGATGATGTCGTTGATAGCGGAGCGTTTCATGGTTGTGGTTCCTTCCCGTCGGCTTGGGCGATCTCCAAACCGAATAGCCGAACACCGATCCGGTGTCGACGTAAACCGCGTGCTGGCCTCATGACATCCCGGCCGATCGGGTCCATAAGTCCAGGCAAATCCGAGGGTGAAAATCCATGCTGAGCATAGACGACCTCGATACACCGGCGATCCTGATCGATGTCGACCGCGCCGAAGCCAACATCGCGCGGGCGCAGGCCCACGCCGACCGCCACGGGCTGAAGCTCAGGCCGCACATCAAGACCCACAAACTGCCTTACTGGGCAAAGAAGCAGATTGCAGCCGGTGCGGTCGGCATCACCTGCCAGAAGATCGGTGAAGCCGAGGTGATGGCCGATGCCGGCCTCAACGACATTTTTCTGCCTTACAACATTGTTGGCCGGGCCAAGCTGGAGCGTCTCAAGGCGCTGCACGGCCGCGTGACGCTGTCGGTGACATCAGACAGCATGGAGACGCTTGCGGGTCTCGCCGCCACCTTCACCGATCCAGGCCAGCCGCTACAGGTACTGGTGGAGTGCGATACCGGCATGGGCCGCTGCGGCGTCCAGTCGGCCAGCGAGGCGGTCGCATTGGTCAGAGAGATCGACAAGGCCAGGGGGCTCGCCTTCGGCGGGCTGATGACCTATCCGGCGGCAGGCCGCGCCGCCGAGGCCGAGGCGTGGCTCGCCGATGCGCGCCAGGCGCTCGCCGCATCCGGCCTTGCCTGCGAACGCATCTCCAGCGGCGGCACGCCGGATATGTGGCGCGCAGGCGAGGCTTCCGTCGTCACCGAGTACCGCCCCGGCACCTACATCTATCTCGACCGCTACCAGGTCGCCAAAGGTGTCGGAAGCCTTGACGACTGCGCGCTGACGGTGCTGTCGACGGTGATCAGCCATCCGACGTCGACACGGGCCATCCTCGATGCCGGCAGCAAGGCCTTGTCCAGCGACACGCTGGGGCTGCCCGATTTCGGCGAGTTGCTGGGTATGCCGGGCGCCACCGTCACCAGCCTCAGCGAGGAGCACGGCAACATCACGCTTTCCGGCGACGCCAGGCTGCGTATCGGCGAGCGCGTGCGCGTCGTGCCCGACCATTGCTGCGTCGTCACCAATCTGTTCGACGAGGTCCACCTGATCGCCGGAGAACGGGTGCTGGAGACGCTGCCGGTGGCGGCGCGCGGCCGCATGGGGTGAGAAGCGGTCCGCGGAGCGGACAGAAAGCCAATTGCTGGCTTTCGAGCTTCGAACGGCCTGAGCCTGCGAAGGGCCGGGCAAAGTTGAAATGAGTCAGGCTGATTGCCGTTCGGCCTGCCTAGCCGCAACCCGCCGCATGGCAATCACCCGGCGACGCAGGATTTCCGTCCGCATCACCATCAGATGCAGCGCGAAGAACAGCACGGTAAAGCCCAGAGCCATCACCAGCAACGGCCGCAACAGGCTGGGATCGATGGTCGGCCCGCCGAGCCGGAACACCGAAGCCGGTTGATGCAGCGTGTTCCACCAGTCGACCGAGAATTTGATGATCGGGATGTTGATGAAGCCGACCAGGGTGATGATTGCGGCGGCCCAGGCGGCGCGCGCGGCATCGTCGAGGGCCCGCGTCAGCGCGATGATGCCGAGATACATCAGGAACAGCACGAACACCGAGGTCAGCCGCGCATCCCACACCCACCAGGTGCCCCACATCGGCTTGCCCCAGATCGAACCGGTGATCAGCGCGAGCGCTGTAAAGACGGCGCCGATGGGTGCCGCCGATTTCAGCGCGACGTCGGCCAGCGGATGGCGCCACACCAGCGTGCCCAATGCGGAAACCGCCATCAGCGTGAAACACATCATGGCCAGCCACGCGAACGGCACATGGATGTACATGATACGCACGGTGAGGCCTTGCTGGAAATCCTCCGGCGCCGTGAAGCTCATGTAGAGCCCGGCGGCCAGGAGGAGTGTGGCGATGGTTGCCAGCCACGGCACCACCTTGTCGGCCAACCCGACAAACCGCGTCGGGTTGGCGAAATCCATCCAGCCGCTGAGGCGTGAAGTCAGGTCACTCATGCGGCTTTACATAAACCGGTGATGGGCTTGGGGCAACTACAGCACCGTGTCGCAGGCGCGCGTTCCCTTCTCCCCCTGTGGGCCCGAAGGGCGGACGAGGCCCGTGACTCGCCCCGGGCGGTGGATCGGCGCGCAGCGCCAAGACGGTTGAGGGGTGCTGGACGGAGCGAGGCCGGCGCCAAGCGAGCACCCCTCATCCGTCCTTCGGCGACACCTTCTCCCACAAGGGGAGAAGGGAAGAACTTAGGCGGCCGCGTCCGTGATGGTGCGGCTGAGGCGGCGGACTTCCTCGTCGTTGAGCAGGCCGCCGGCGCGCAGCAGGCTGGCGAAGCGGCCATTGCGCATCGACAATTCGGCGAAGCCACCCATTTCGACCACCTTGCCCTTGTCCATGAAAACGACCAGATCGGCATCGCGAACAGTGGTCAGGCGGTGCGCGATGATGAAGGTGGTGCGGCCGCGCCGCAATTCGTCGATCGCTTCCTTGACGCGGTCTTCCGTCTCGACGTCGAGCGCGCTGGTCGCTTCATCGAGCACCAGGATGGGCGAATCCTTCAGCACGGCGCGCGCGATTGCAATACGCTGGCGCTCGCCGCCCGAAAGCTGTCCACCGCGTTCGCCGACGACCGTATCGTAGCCGTTGCTCTTCGACAGGATGAAATCCTGCGCGGCAGCGGCATTGGCGGCGGCGTGGACCTCATCATAGGTCGCCTCGGCGCGCCCGACGCGGATATTGTCCTCGATCGAGCGGTTGAGCAGGCCCGCATCCTGGAACACGGTGGCGATCGAGTGGCGCAGCGACTTGCGGGTCACCGTGCGCGTATCGATGCCATCGATCAGGATACGGCCGCTGGACGGCGAAAAGACCCGCTGCAGGAGATTGATAAGCGTGGTCTTGCCTGCGCCCGTCGGGCCGACGATGGCCACGGTCTGGCCGGCATGGACCTCGAACGACACGTCGTTCACGCCCTGCCCCGAATTGGCGAATTCGAAGTTGACGTTTTCGAAACGCACATGACCAGTGACGTTGACCAGGTCACGCAACCCGTCCGGCTCGGCGGCCTCGGCCGCGGAGTCCTCAAGGCGATAAAATTCCTCGAGCTTGGCCCTGGCTTCCGAAATCTGGTTGGCGAAGGCCGACATCTGATCGAGCCGGGCGATCAGCAGCGTGGCAAAGCCGGTAAACGCGATGACGTCACCGATACGCAATTGGCCATGCATGACCAGATAGGAGCCGATCAACAACACGACCATCATCGAAATGGTCGACGACAGACGGTGCAGAGCGTTGGCCATCGCCCACCAGTCGAGCACCGGATACTGGGCATCAAGCAGATTCTTGACATAGCGCTTCAAGGAGTCGGTCTCGTGGCCGATGCGATTGTAGCTCTGCAGCACGGCGACATTGCTGACCGAGTCGCTCACATGCGCAAACACCTGATGAAAGTGCCGCTCCACGGACGCCTGGCCTTCCCTGGTGCGACGCATCACCAGCCGGCCGATTCCGACGTAGAGCGCGCCCAGCGCCAGCAGGACCATCGACATGCGAATATCCATGCTGAGCGCCGTCGGCACCAGCAGAACCAGCGCGACAACCGTCGACAAATGCTGCCTCATGAACTCGAGCCAGAGGCTGAACAAGGTCTCGACCGCGCGCAGCAGCGTATGCAGGGAATTGGAGGTGCCGCGCTGATGATGCCAGGCAAGCGGCATGGTGATCACGCGCTCGAATGATTGGCAAAGAACCTCGCTGCGCCGCGCATGGGCAAAACGGTCCGCGCCGCGCGCCACCAGAACGAAGGCGATGACGTTGAAGACGCCGATACCGGCCCATAGGCCGAGCGTCGAAAAGACCGAGCCGCTATCCGAAATGGCATCGATCACCCGTCCGAACATGATCGGCTCAAGGATGGCGATAATCGCAAGCGCGACATTCGCCCCACAGATAAACGCGACGCGTTTTCTGTCGGCAGCGAGATAACCGAGCGCTCTCCAGTAGATTTGCAGAAGGGACACTTCAGCTACTCCGGCAAATTGTTATTTGTGCACTGCATCATTTTCTGACTCGTACTCGTTGACGTGTCGCGAAACAATGCCCTCGTACCCCTTCAGTTCCCAATTCGCGAACAAAAGATGGCGACGCTGCGAAATCTGTCGTGATCAGCTAACGGTTTGACAAGAAAGGTAAAATGTCAGCCTTGCGGCAAAATCATGGCAGGCTGCAAGCACTGCCGAAATTTTAATCAGCAACTGGTTATGTACGAATCCCAAAAACCTGCATCGGCTTTTGGGAAATCTCATGCGCAATAGAATTGCTCGAGCAACTTTAAATAACGCACATCCTCAAGATGTACAAAGACGCTCCAAATCCTTGGAGCTACGCCGGTATCCTGACGACCAGATCGGCCTTGTCGCCGGCTTTCGGTTCGAAAGACGAAGCCTTCGTCTTTTTACCATTTACCTCGAGCGAGACGGCTTTGGCCTTCTTGTCGCGGACAACCTGAACCCTGAGCTCGGCCCCCAGCACCTTGAGCGTTGCCGCATAGCCATCCCAATGGCTGGGCAGTTTCGGCCTGAACTGGATGCGCTCGCCCCTGCGCTCGATGCCGAGGATGCCTTCGACCGCCGCGCGATAAAGCCAGCCGGCCGAGCCGGTATACCAGGTCCAGCCGCCGCGGCCGCCCTTGCCTTGCCCGGCGTAGACGTCTGCCGCGACGACATAAGGCTCGACGCGGTAGTGCTCGGCAGCGGCTTCGTCGGGTGCATGGTTGACCGGGTTGAGCATCGAGAAGCAGCGGTAGGCGTCGTCGACGCGCCCCATTTCGGCGAGCGCAATGACGAACCATGTCGCCGCGTGGGTGTACTGGCCGCCGTTTTCACGGACACCCGGCGGGTAGCTCTTGATGTAGCCTGGGTTCTGTTCCGTCCTGGAAAAGGGCGGCGTGAAAAGCTTGACGATGTTGAGCTCGTCATCGACGAGCATTTTCATCGCCTGCTGCATCGCCGTCGTCGATCGCGCCGGATCGCCCTCGCCCGACAGCACGCTCCACGACTGGGCAATCGAGTCGATCTTGCATTCCTGCGAGCTGCGCGACCCCAGCGGCGTGCCGTCGTCGAAGCTGCCGCGACGATACCATTCACCGTCCCAAGCCGTGCTTTCCAGCGCCCGCTTCAGCACGCCCGCGTGTTTTGTCCAGGCTTGCGCATGCTTGGCGTCGCCTTCCGCCTTGGCGACAGCTGCAAAGTCGCCCAGCGTCTTCAGCAGGAACCAACCCAGCCAGACGCTCTCGCCCTTACCGTGCTCGCCGACACGGTTCATGCCGTCGTTCCAGTCACCGCCGAGGATCAGCGGCAGTCCGGCGGGGCTGCTGCGCTTGATGGCAAGGTCAAGTGCGCGCGCACAATGATCATAGAGTGAAGCGGTCTTCTTCGATATCTCCGGCGTGAAAAAGGCGTCGTGCTCACCTTCTTCCAGCGACGGCCCTTCGATGAAGGGCAATTGTTCCCTGAGGATCGCGGTATCGCCGGTCACCAGCAAGTAGTGTGCCGTGGCGTGGGCGAGCCAGACCACGTCGTCGGAAATCATGGTGCGGACGCCTGCCTCGGTTCGCGGCAGCCACCAATGCTGCACGTCGCCTTCGGGGAATTGCCGCCGTGCCGCGTTGAGGATCTGGTCGCGCGCCAGTTTCGGATCATGGAGAAGCAGGGCCAGCGTGTCCTGCAACTGATCGCGAAAGCCAAAGGCGCCGCTCGCCTGGTAAAACGCCGAGCGGGCGCGGATGCGGCAGGCAAGGCTCTGATAGGGCAGCCAGTGGTTGACCATCGCGTTGAGCGCCCTGTCCGGCGTCTCGACCTGGATGGTGTCGAGAAACCCTCGCCAGGTGCGTTCATTGTCAGTCAGCCGCTGATCGAAATCCTTGCTGCCATGATGCTGTACCAGCGCGCTGGCTTCCTCGGCAGAGGCTGCATCGCCGAGCAGCCAGAGCAGCGTCACGTCGCCGCCGGCAGGGATGTCGACGTCGCGTGCAATTGCCGCACAAGGATCGTCGCCCGCCTCGACGCGGCCCGACAGGCTTGCGCCGCTGAGCACGGCTTGCGGAAGTTCGCTGGTACCGTTTCGGCCGATGAACTCGCCGCGGTCGGCCGTCACCGAGTGTGCCGCGCCGTCGGCGGCCAGGAAGGCGACCCGCTCGCTGAAATCGAGCCCGTAGGGATTTTGCGCCAGCAACGCGCCCGTCGCGGCATCCCTCGAGGGAACGATGGTCGCCGCCGTGCGCGAACGATGGCTGCCAAGAACCCATTCCGCATAGGCATAGACGCGCAGGCGCGCCGGCCCCGAACCGGAATTCTGGATGCGCAACCGGGAGATTTTCACCGGATCGACGGAATCCACCACATGGGTAAGGTCCATCGACAGCGGCCCGCGCTTCGAACGGAAGGTCGAAAACCCCTGCCCGTGCCATGTTTCGTAGGTCATGGCGGGATCGCGGACCACGGCGGCCAGCGGCGAGAACGCCCGGCCGCTGGCATGATCGTAGATATAGATGCCCTCGCCTGGCCGGTTGGTGACCGGGTCGTTCGCCCACGGCGTCAGTTGATAGTCGCGGCTGTTTCGGCTCCAGCTGAAGGCAGCGCCCTCAGCCGAAACGTGGAAACCGAACGAGGCGTTGGAGACGACGTTGATCCAGGGCTGCGGCGTCGTGCGGCGGCCAGCAAGGCGCACGACATAGTGGCGTCCGTCGCCCTCGAAACCGCCAAAACCGTTCCACTGGTTGAGCCCGCTGCCGTCGGCACTGCCGTCGAACGAGGCTTGGGCCCACGTCTGTGGCGCCGGCGGAGACGGTTCACGAAGCGCTGCTGCACCCGCCGGCTGCAAGGCGTCCCGCGCTTGCAGCGCAGCGGCCTCGGCGCGCTCGATCTGATCGAAGATGGTGCCGTTGCGCGTGTGCAGAACGACGCGAGCAGTGGCCAGCAGCGTCTTGTAGGTCGCCTCGTCCATGAGGTCGCGGCGCACCGCGAAGATGTGCTGGCGGGGTCCTAGCTCCTTGCCGCGCAGGCGGCTGTTTTCGCACAGCGTCTCGACCGCCCGTTGCAGGTCCTGCACGTAGGACGAAGCCTGCTCGTTGATGACGACAAAGTCGATCATCATGCCTCGGGCGCGCATGTATTCCTGGAAGCGGAGCGCCTGAGCAACGATTTCGAGATCGGCGACATCGCCGATCCTGACCAGGAAAATCGGAAAGTCGCCGGATATGCTGGTCGGCCATAGGCCCGATTGCCTACCGAGCCCGGAAGCGATCGATTCGGCCGGAAGCCGCAGGAACGGATCCGGATAGATCAGGTAGCGCGCCAGATTCTGCACATTGGCGGCATCGGCAAGGCTGAGACCGAGATGCCGGGTCTGCACCTGTGAGCGGGTCCAGGCGAGCATCGCCTGGCGCGCGAAGGCTTCCGGATGATCAAGCCGCGCAATGGCTTCTTCGAGTTCGGCACGGTTGGCGCCGACGGCAGTCCAGAAGGTCAGCGCTATCTTCTTGTTGGCCGGCACGCGCACCTGTCGGCGAAGTGCCGCGACCGGATCCAGCGTGAAGCCGGAATGGCCGCCAAGCTTGGCGCCGGGATCGAAGGCGGCGGCCTCGGTAATGGTGCGGCCGCGGCCTATGAAGGCGCGCCGGTCGGTTTCGGCCTCGGCGTCGCGCGTCGACCCAGACGGGTCGGTGACGAAATGCACCATGGCGACATCAGGCTCGTCCGTTTCCCGCTTACGTCTGGTGGCGAAGATCGCTGCGTTATTCGCAGCGATTTCGGTTTCCACGAACATTTTCGAGAACGCCGGATGCGCGTTGTCGGATGCTTCGGAGCCCAGCACCAGTTCAGCGAACGAGGTCACTTCGATATGCCGGTCGACCGGGCCGTCATTGTAGAGCGTCACCCGCCGGCCTTCGCCATTTCCTTCCGAAATGACGATGCATTCGACCTCCGAACGCAGTGATCCCACTGACTTGACGAAGCTCGCCTTGTCGTCGGAGAACAGCGTCCGCACCTCTTCGTGGGTGGCACGCTTCGGCTCGGCGGTGGCCGACCACCAGTCGCCGGTGCCGGAGTCGCGCAGGAAGATGTAGGAGCCAAGCCGATCCTCGGTCGGGTCCGGCTGCCAGCGCGTGACGGCAAGCTCGCCCCAGCGACTATAGCCGGAGCCGGTCGCGGTAACCATGACCGAGTAGCGGCCATTGGACATGACGCTGGTCGAACGCAGCGCCTTGAGCGGGTTGAGCACGATGCGCGTATCGGGGCTTTCGGCTTCCGTTTCGTCCTTCGACCGTTCGTCGGCCTCGGTCCTGACGGTGGCGGTCGGGATGTCGCGCGGCGCTCTTTCCTGCAGCAGCAACTCGGCCGACTCGATCACCGGATCGCTGTGGAAGCGGTCGCGCAGGCGTCCTTCGAAGATGGCGTCGGCGACGGCGGCGATCGACATGCCGGAATGGTGGGCCATGTAGTTCAGCACGACGACATGGTCGGTGCCCTCCGGCACGCGTTGCGGCGTGAAATCGACCGCATCGTAGAAGCCGTGCCGGCCAAGGGCGCCGAGCCGCCGCAGCCTGGCCAGGTTCTGCACCGATTCACGCGGGGTGAACTGCGCCGCCAGCACGGTCGCATAAGGGGCAATCACCGTGTTCTGGCCGAGACCTCGCTTCAGGCCCAGCCCGGGCACGCCGAAATTGGTGTACTGGTAGGTCAGTTCGCGATCGCGGGCGTTGTAGGCCGCTTCCGAAATCCCCCAGGGCACGTCCTTCGAGCGGCCGTACTGGATCTGGCGCTTGATGATGAGCTTGCTGGTCTGGTTAAGGATGCTGCCTTGCGGCTCCTTCATCACCAGCGGCGGCATCAAATACTCGAACATCGAGCCGGACCAGGACATCAGCGCGCCCTTGAACCCGATCTCGACGATCGGCCGGCCGAGGTGGAACCAGTGCTCCGTCGGCAGATCGCCCTTAGCTATGGCGAACAGGCTGGTCAGCCGCGCCTCGGAAGCCAGCAGGTCGTAGCAGCTTTCGTCGAGCTGATGCTCCTCGACCCGGTAGCCGATCGACAGAAGCTTGCGTTCCTTGCGCATGAGGAAGGAGAAATCCATCTCGAAGGCAAAGCGGCGCGTACGCTCGCGCAACGACAGAAGCTTGGCCCGCAGCGCCTCGACGGCAGTGTCGTCGCTATGCGCGTCATGGACATGCGCTTCGCAGGTGGCTTCCAGTCTCGCCGCCCAGTCGGCGATGGTGTCGCTCTGCGTCGATGCGGCCTCAGTATGGATGGCGATGGCGAGCTTGCGGATCTCGCCGGCCAGAACGGCCAGATTGATGGTGCGGATCGAAGCCATCTCGGGCTGTGCCTTGATCGATTCGACCGCGCGTCGCATGCCATCGAGGCGATCGGCAAGTCGCTGGCGCAACGGCCGCAACTGACGGCGGTCGTCAGGCAACTCCGCCAGGCTTTCGTCGAGGATCGTCACCGTATCGAGGATACCCTCGAAGTCGCCCTGAAGGTGGACTGCAGGCGCTTCCGCCCATTCGGCACAGGCTGCCGCCACCGCCACCAGATGGCCGGCGAGATTGCCGCTATCGACAGCGGAAATGTACAGCGGATAGAGCGGCTTCAGCGTCGTCGTGTCATACCAGTTGAAGAGATGGCCGCGCTCACGCGGCATGCTCTCGATAGTCGACATCGTCGCGTCGATGCGGGTGGTGGCGTCGGACAGGCTGATCCAGCCGAAATCGCGCGCCGAAACAACTGACAGGAGATAGACGCCGATATTGGTCGGTGAGGTGCGGGGGGCCACGACAGGCGCCGGGCTTTCCTGGAAATTGTCGGGCGGCAGATTGTGATGCTCGGCCGTCACGAAGGTCTCGAAATAATGCCATGTGCGCCGCGCAATCGTGCGCAGCACATGGATGTCCGCCGCCGATATGCGCAAACGGTCCTCGGTTTCGGCCGAGCGGCTGATAAAGAAGGCGAAGGCCGGCGAGCCGATCCAGAACAGCGCGAAGAAGAAGGCGACGAAAGCTCCGGTGGAATCGGCCACAACAGGGATGGCGAGGCCGACGACGCCGACGATCACAGCGCCGTACATCATGCCGTAATAGGAGCCGAGATCGTTGTCGCCGATCTTGTGAGCCTGCGAGGCAGTGCGCCATTCGAGCATGTTCTTCCGGCTGACGAACAGGCGGTAGAGCGTGCGAATGATGGCATCGCCCATCATCCAGGCCAGATGCGCCATCAGCACGATCTTCAGAGCCACCAGGGCGGTGCCGAAGACGACGTCGCGCGCCAGCGCCGAGAAATGACCGCGCGGCGTCTGGTCGCCGCTTTTCGGCAGGATGGCGTGGACGATGTCGAATGTGGGCGCCATGAAAAGTGTGAGGATCAGCAGCGCCTGCCATTGCGCCGCCTGGGTGAAGGGCAGCAGCGTCCAGCCGGCGATCGCGGCCATCACCCAGAAGATCGGCGTCAGCGACCGGCGCAGATTGTCGACCATCTTCCAGCGCGACAGCGCCGGCACGCCGGAACGCGGATTGAGAATGAAGCCCAGAAGCTGCCAGTCGCCGCGCGCCCAGCGATGGTGGCGCGACGCGTCGACCGAATAGCGGGTCGGATAGTCCTCGACCAGTTCGACGTCGGTGACCAGTGCCGCGCGCGCCAACGCGCCTTCGAGCAGATCGTGGCTGAGCACGGTGTTTTCTTCGATGCGGCCCTTCAGCGCCGCCTCGAAGGCGTCGACGTAATAGAGCCCCTTGCCGGTGAAGGAGCCGTCGCCGAAGACGTCCTGGTAGATGTCCGAGACGGCAAATACGTAGGGATCGAGGCCGCGATTGGCAGAAAAGACCCGCTGAAAGAAGGATGCGTCGTCGCCGCTGGTCAGCGGAGCGGTGATGCGCGGCTGCAGGATGGTGTAGCCGGCGGTGACGACGCGCTTTGCCGCATCGTAATGCGGGCGGTTGAGCGGATGGCAAAGCTTTCCAGCCAAACTGGCGACGGCATCGCGGGTGGTGCGCGTATCGGCATCCAGCGTCATCACATGGATGACCTTTTCCGGCAACGGCACGTCCAGCGGCAGAAAGGTGGTGTCGCTGTCGCCACGCAGCAGAAGATTCAGTTCGTGGAGCTTGCCGCGCTTGCGTTCCCAGCCCATCCAGGCGCCCTGGGATTCATTGTAGAGCCGCCGGCGGTGCAGGACATAGAAACGCGGCGCGCCTTCGCTGGGATAGCGGGCGTTCAGCCGCGCGATCTCGTCGCGAGCATATTGGAGGATCTCGATATCCGCCGCATCGATTTCGGTTTTGCTGTCCGGCCAGTCCGAAAGCAGAGCGAAATGGATTTCGTCCGCCGTGTTGGCCAGGTGGTGCACTTCGATGTTGCGGATGTTCTCCTCGACGTCGTCGCGCGAGCCGATCAGCGACGGCACCACCACCAGCGTGCGCGCCTCGGGCGGCATGCTGCGTTTATAGTCGTAGCCGACGAGGCGCGTCGGCTTCAGGAATAACGATACGACGGTGTTGAAGAAGGCAAGCGCGCCTTCGCTGGCCGGCACGGCAAACAGCGCCAGCATCAGGACGATCGACGGTATGGACAGGCCGAGACTGGCAAGGGCGTTGCCGGAGAGGACAAGAAGCAGGACCGTCAGCGCGAACACCGGCACGACAATGCCCAGCCATCCGGTCTTGTGGAACGCCCGTTTGATCGTGACGCTGACCGTCGGCCGATAGCCGATCGCCTTTTCCAGTTCCAGCCGGCGCGGACCGACCAGAAAGAACCCGACGTCCGTGTGAGCGGTCGGACCGGTGACGGTGGTATCGGCGACAGCGGCATGGCCGGCGAGTTCGATCGCCTTTTCAGCAACGCGGAATTCGGAACGATCGGAGCGGCGCGCCATTTCCTCGATCGCGGTCCGGTACTGGTCGCGCGAGAAGAAATCGAGCGCGGCAAAATCGGTCCGCTCGCGCAGCAAGGTGTCGATGCGGCTGACGTCTTCGAACCAAACCGTCCAGTCGATATCGTTGATGAGCCTGAGGCCGCGGATGATGTTGCCGGTGGTTACGTTGCCGCTGGACAACGTGCGATGCTCGCTGATGATGATTTCCTCGGCATCGGAGCCGGACCTTTCAAGCTCGCCCTCCAGCCATTCCAGCGCCCTGCCGGCATTTTGCGACCCGTCGCGCAGGCGGTAGAGCAATTGGGTGGCAAAGGTGGTGTCTTGTGCATGGGCGACGTAGTTCGACAGGATCGCCTGACGGTCGGCGGTTTCATCGAGTGCCAGCACGCGGTCTGCGACCTCGTTGGCAATCTGGCGCATCTGCCGGGTACGACTGACCCGAACCGCGATCCGGCGAAGATTTTCGATCAAAACGAAGCGCAGCAGCGATGGCAGCGCCCAGAGTTCGCCGATCTTCAGCGGCTCGACGGCCTGAAAGCCTTCGACGATCGCCTTGAACATGGTCGCCGAGACCGAACTGTCCGAATGGGCGACATAGGTCCAGGCCAGCGCAAGGGCGCGCGGCACGCTGGCGCCGTCGGACAGTTTCAGGGTCGGCAACTGACGATAGAAGCGGCGTGGCAGGTCGCGCTTGACCTGGAAGATGGTTTCTTCGACCAGATAATTGTTGTCGAGCAGCCATTGCGCCGCCGGCGTGATCGTCTCGCCTCTCGCCTGCGCGGCATTGGTCGAACGGTAGACTTCGAGAATCTTGCTGGCGCTGTCGCGGACGCGTGGCTGGAAATCGAACGGCTCCAGGCCGAACAGATCCTTGACGTCACCCTTGGCGAGGCTTGCACCCAGCGTGCGCAGGCGCTCTTCCGGCAGGAAATTGGAGCGTATCGGCTCTTCCGTGATGGCCGGAAAGCTCGCGCTTGTCTTTTCCATTTGGGTGGGGTCTGTCTGGATATTCATTGAAAATTCCGCATGGGGGACGCGTTAGCGGCGTCACCGCCACGGCAATGTCCCTAGAACCGATTGAAATGGAATTAGTTGCATCGAAACAAGGGCCGAAAGTTTATTTTCGCACCAAGACCTGCAGACGAACCACCTCCCTCCCGCCGGGAGTTGATCGACGGAAGGATTCAGGCTTTTTCGTGATCTGGGCTTGAGCTTACGGCATATTTCGCCGGTGTTGTGATCATGTTTCGAAACAGGCGTTAATCGTTTGCCGAAACGCGATCGATGCGGATCACGAACAGCGTCGCTGGTCGCGCAGGCTCCAGGCGCTGTGACAGAGCGTCGTCCGGCCCGAGCAACAGCGCGTCGCGCGGTCCGATGTGGACAGGCGCCGCGCCGGCCACCGAGATCTCGCCGTCAACACACAGGATGAGGGTCGCATCGGCGGCTGACTGGATGTCCGTCGCGGCTGAAATCACCAGGCGTTCGACGGCATGGGTCATCCGTCCACGCCGTGTCATGACGTTGAGATCGGCGATCGGACCGGCGATCAGCGCCGCTTCCGTCGGCACATCGGCCGGAAAGGAAAGCGGGGCGGACGTTTTGGTCACCGTAGCTGCCGGGCGGCCGGCCAAATCAAGGATGATCCCTTCGCCTTCCAGCACGGCCAAGCTCCGGTCGACTCCGGCAAATTCGGAGAATGACCCACCGCTTTCGACGCGCGCCATGGAGACGCGCCAGTCGAAATCGTCGAGCGCAGCACCTGCGGGCGAGACGGCGATTTCCGTCGTCACCCCGCCGCCGTTCTTCCACGGCATGGACCGGTATTCGGCTGCCCGGAGGATGCGCAAGGCGCGGTTCAGCCGAGGATGCCTGGCAGGTTGAGCTGGTGCTCCCTGGCGCAGTCGATGGCGAGGTCATAGCCGGCATCGGCGTGGCGCATGACGCCGGTTGCGGGGTCATTCCATAGCACCCGCTCCAGGCGTTTGGCCGCTTCGCGTGTGCCGTCGGCAACGATGACCATGCCGGCATGTTGCGAAAAGCCCATGCCGACGCCACCGCCATGATGCAGCGATACCCAGGTTGCGCCGGAGGCGGTGTTGAGCAGCGCATTGAGCAGCGGCCAGTCGGACACGGCGTCCGAGCCGTCCTTCATCGATTCCGTCTCGCGGTTCGGCGAGGCAACCGAGCCTGAATCGAGATGATCGCGGCCGATGACCACCGGCGCCTTGAGCTCGCCTTTCGCCACCATCTCGTTGAAGGCGAGGCCGAGCCGGTGGCGGTCGCCGAGACCAACCCAGCAGATGCGCGCCGGCAGACCCTGGAAGGCGATGCGCTCACGCGCCATGTCGAGCCAGTTGTGCAGGTGGGTGTTGCCGGGCGTCAGCTCGCGCACCTTGGCGTCGGTCTTGTAGATGTCCTCGGCATCGCCGGAGAGGGCTGCCCAGCGAAACGGACCGATCCCGCGACAAAACAGTGGCCGGATATAGGCCGGCACGAAACCCGGGAAGGCAAAGGCATTGTCGAGCCCTTCCTCCTTCGCCACCTGGCGGATGTTGTTGCCATAGTCGAGCGTCGGCACGCCGGCATTCCAGAACGCCACCATCGCCTCGACATGTTCGCGCATCGACGCGCGCGCCGCCTTTTCGACCGCCTTCGGGTCGCTGGTGCGCTTCTCGCGCCATTCGGCGAGCGACCAGCCCTTGGGAAGATAGCCGTTGAGCGGATCATGCGCCGATGTCTGGTCGGTGACCAGGTCGGGGTGCACGCCACGCCGCACCAGTTCCGGCACGATGTCTGCGGTGTTGCCGACCAGGCCGACCGATTTTGCCTCGCCGGCCCTGGTCCAGCGCTCGATCCTTTCCAGTGCCTCGTCGAGCGTGTCGGCGCGTTCGTCGACATAGCGAGTGCGCAGCCGGAAATCGATGCGGTCGGGATCGCATTCGATCGCCAGGCAGCAGGCGCCGGCCATCACTGCGGCCAACGGCTGGGCGCCGCCCATGCCGCCGAGGCCGCCGGTCAGGAGCCATTTGCCCCTGAGATTGCCGTCGTAATGCTGGCGGCCAGCCTCGACGAAGGTCTCGTAGGTGCCCTGCACGATGCCTTGGGTGCCGATGTAGATCCACGAGCCGGCCGTCATCTGGCCGTACATCATCAGGCCCTTCTTATCGAGCTCGTTGAATTTCTCCCATGTCGCCCAGTGCGGCACGAGGTTGGAATTGGCGATCAGCACGCGCGGCGCATCGGTGTGGGTACGAAACACGCCGACCGGCTTGCCCGACTGCACCAGCAGCGTCTCGTCGTCTCCAAGCGTCTTCAGAGAGGCGACGATGCGATCAAAGTCGTTCCAGGTGCGCGCCGCGCGGCCGATGCCGCCATAGACGACCAGTTCGTTGGGGTTTTCGGCGACGTCGGGATCGAGATTGTTCATCAGCATGCGCAACGGCGCTTCAGTCAGCCATGTGCGGGCGTTGAGCTCGCTGCCGCGCGGGCTGCGGACTTCGCGGAGGTTGTGGCGAGGATCGGTCATGGCGTCACTTTTCCTTTCGAATGAGCTGCGCGACGATGCATCAGCGCCCGGCCCAGGCAATCGCGCTTTCCAGGATCCGCTTCAGTGTGGCGCGGATCGGCGCGGCGAATGCCGGGTCGTAAGGCACCGGCCAATTGTCGGGCGTACCTTTGCCCTCGGGCTCGCGCATATAGCCGCGGTTGGACAGTTCCATCTGCAGCGCATGGACGTTGTTGTGCGGCTGGCCGAAATGGCGCGTGATCCAGCCGCCTTTGAAGCGGCCGTTGACGACAAAACTCTCGCCGGTCTCGGCGAGGATCTGGCCAACCATTGCCTGCAAGCCCGGGTCGGCGCTTTTGCCGTCATTGGTGCCGAGGTTGAACACCGGCAGCGTGCCTTCGAACAGCCGCGGCAGCATCGAGCGGATCGAATGGCAGTCATAGAGGACGATCTTCCGGTGCACGGCGCGCAGCCTGTCGATCTCGGCCTGCATGGCGGCATGGTAAGGCACAAAGTACTTTTCGCGGCGCTCGTCGACCTCCGAGGCATCAGGCTCTTCCCCGACACGATAGAGCGGATCGCCGTCGAAGGTCTCGGTCGGGCACAGGCCGGTGGTTGCCTGGCCGGGATAGAGCGAGACTCCAGACGGATCGCGATTGACGTCGATGACGGTGCGCGAGATCGCGGTATGCACCACCGTCGCGCCGAGGTCTTCGGCAAAGTCATACAGCTTGTCGATCCACCAGTCGGCGTCGCGGCGGCCGAGCCAAGGCGACACCAGCCGGTTCTCAAGGCCGACGAGATCGATGCCGGTGTGCGGGATCGAGACCAGCAGCGGGGCGGTGCCGGGCGTTACAGTGAGCCAGGAGGGTAAAGTCATGAATGGTCTCCCTGCGCCGGCGCTCTACGGCGCGAAGGATCGCGACCTATCGAGGTGTGCGCCCTCACGACGCGATTCCCGGCAGCGCCACCGCGCCCGCTGCCTTCACGGCAGCGCCGCTGCGCACCATGGCGATGGCCTTTTCCATGTCCGGGTGGAAATGCCGGTCATTGTCGAGATGCGGCACTTCGGCCCTGACCAGCCTGCGTACCGCTTCGAGCGGCGCACTCGATGCCAGCGGCGCATGGAAATCGCAGCCCTGCGTGGCGGCCAGCAATTCGATACCGATGACGGCCGTCGCATTCTCGATCATGCCGATCAGCCGGCGCGCGCCATGTGCCGCCATCGAGACGTGGTCTTCCTGATTGGCCGAGGTCGGGATCGAATCGACACTGGCCGGATAGGCCTTTTGCTTGTTTTCCGAGACGAGTGCCGCCGCCGTCACTTGCGGGATCATGAAGCCGGAATTCAAGCCTGGCTTCGGCGTCAGGAAGGCCGGCATGCCCGACAGCGCCGGATCGACCAGCATGGCGATGCGCCGTTCCGACAGCGAGCCGATCTCGCAGACGGCGAGCGCGATCATGTCGGCGGCGAAGGCGACCGGCTCGGCGTGGAAATTGCCGCCGGAAAGTGCTGTGTCGTCCTCGGCGAAGATCAGCGGATTGTCGGTGACGCCGTTGGCCTCGATGCCCAGCGTGCCGGCGGCCTGGCGCAGCACGCTGAGCGCTGCACCCATCACCTGCGGCTGGCAGCGCAAGCAGTACGGGTCCTGCACGCGTTCGTCTCCGACCCGGTGCGATTCACGGATGGCACTGCCGGCCATCAGGTTGCGCAGCGCCTCTGCCGTCTCGATCTGGCCAGGATGCCTCCTGAGCAGGTGGATGCGCGGATCGAAGGGGGCGTCGGAACCCTTGGCGGCATCGGTCGAGAGCGCACCGGCGACCAGCGCCGACTGGTAGAGCACTTCGGCGTCGAACAAGGCGGCCAACGCATAGGCGGTCGAGAACTGCGTGCCGTTGAGCAGCGCCAACCCTTCCTTGGCGCCAAGCGTGACCGGCTCCAGCCCGTGCGAGACAAAGGCGACCTTGGCCGGGAACCGGCCATGCGGGGTAAAACATTCGCCGACGCCGATCATCACCGCTGTCATGTGCGACAGTGGCGCGAGGTCGCCGGATGCGCCGACCGAGCCTTGCGCCGGCACCACCGGAATGACGTCGTTGGCGAGCATCGCTTCGAGCAGCTCAATGGTCTGCGGCCGCACGCCGGAGGCGCCCTGCGCCAGGCTGGCCAGCTTCAGTGCCATCATCAGCCGGCAAACACCGACCGGCATCGGTTCGCCGACGCCGGCGGCATGCGACAGCACGATGTTGCGTTGCAGCGTCTCGAGATCGGCGGCGGGGATACGGACGCTGGCCAATTTGCCGAAACCGGTGTTGATGCCATAGACCGGCTCACCCTTGGCGACGATGCGGGCAACGGCCTCGGCGCTGGCCTTGATCTTTGGCCAGCAGGCCGCGTCCAGCTTCGGCATCGCGCCACGATAGATTTCGCGCCAGTCGGCCAGCGTCGTGTTGCCCGGCTTGAGTTTGAGTTCACTCATTGTCCCCTCCAGATGCGGGCATGCAGCGGGTTGAAGCCCATGCGGTAGACGAGTTCGGCCGGGCGCTCGATGTCCCAGATCGCCAGGTCGGCCGATTTTCCAGCCTCCAGCGTGCCGGTGCTTCCGAGCCGTCCGAGCGCGCGGGCGGCCTCGCGGGTGACACCGGCAAGGCATTCGTCAACAGTCAGACCAAACAAAGTCGCCGCCATGTTCATGGTCAGCAGCAGCGAGGTCAGCGGCGAGGTGCCGGGATTGCAGTCGGTGGCGACCGCCATTTTGACGCCATGCTGGCGAAACAGGCCGATCGGCGGCTTCTTAGTCTCACGGATGAAATAGTATGCGCCGGGCAGGATCGTCGCCACGGTCCCGGCCCTCGCCATTGCCGCCGCACCCGCCTCGTCAGTGTATTCGAGATGGTCGGCCGACAGGGCGCCATAGCGCGCCGCAAGTTCTGCGCCGTGCAGGTTGGACAATTGGTCGGCGTGGAGTTTTACCGGCAGGCCTGCTGCTTTCGCCGCGTCGAACACGCGAGAAATCTGCTCTGGCGAAAAGGCGAGGCCCTCGCAAAAACCATCGACCGCGTCGGCCAGGCCCTCGGCGGTGACGGCCGGCAAAATCTCGTTTGCGACCAGATCGATAAACGAGTCCTTGTCGCCTTTCGCTTCAGGCGGCAGAGCATGCGCGCCGAGGAAGCTCGTTGTAACCGTTACTGGACGGTTTTCGCCCAAGAGCCGTGCGGCGCGCAGCGATTTCTTCTCGTTTTCGAGATCGAGTCCGTAGCCCGACTTGACCTCGATGGTGGTGAGGCCTTCAGCGATCAGCGCGTCGAGGCGCGGCAGCGACTGCGCAACCAATTCCTGCTGGCTGGCAGCGCGCAGCGCCTTGACCGACGAGACGATGCCGCCGCCCGCCCTGGTGACCTCTTCATAGGTGGCGCCGGCCAGCCGCATCTCGAATTCGTTGGCGCGATTGCCGGCGTGGATCAGATGAGTATGGCAGTCGATCAGGCCGGGTGTGATCCAGCGGCCTTCGCAATCGACAATCTCGGCGTTCTGGCTGAACGCTGCCGGCATGTCGGCTTCCTGGCCGGCATAGACGATCAGACCATCGCGCGCGACGATCGCGCCGTCTTCGACGATACCCAGTCCGGCGGCGCTGTCGGCCATGGTCGCCAGTCGCGCATTGCGCCAGAGGCGGATCTCCCCTGCCCGGCTTTTGCTCTCTCCAGCCATCATCTTTTCCGTTTCAATCGGCCGCGGTTATGTATATACATATTGAAACGCACTGCAAGTGGTATCATTGCACGGGACACTGGGAATCGGAGAGAAAAACGTGACGGCGATCTTTGCGGAACAGGCGCTTCTGCCCGACGGCTGGCATTCCAATGCCCGGATCGTCCTCAGTGATGGCCACATCACCACGGTCGAGCCGAACACCGCATCCCAGCCCGGTGACGAACGCCATGCCATTCTGCTGCCAGGCATGCCGAATCTGCACAGCCACGCCTTCCAGCGCGGCATGGCCGGTCTAGCCGAGTTGCGCGGCACTTCAGCCGACAGTTTCTGGAGCTGGCGCGAGGTGATGTATCGCTTCGCGCTGTCGATGACGCCGGATCAGGTCGAGGCGGTCGCCGCGCAGCTCTATGTCGAGATGCTGGAGGCTGGGTTCTCACGCGTCGGCGAGTTTCACTATCTGCATCACGACCGCGACGGCCAGCCCTACGCCAACGTCGCCGAAATGGCCGACCGCATCACCGCCGCGGCTGCCGACACCGGCATCGGGCTGACGCTGCTGCCGGTCTTCTATGCACATTCCTCTTTCGGCGGCGCAGCGCCGAATGAAGGCCAGCGGCGATTCATCAACGATATGAATCGGTTCTCGCGGCTTGTTGAGAAATGTCACGAAACCGTTCGCACCTTGAATCACGCGGTCGTCGGCATCGCCCCGCACAGTCTGCGCGCCGTGACACCGAAGCAGTTGGAAAACATCGCGACAATGGCACCCGGCGGACCGATCCACATCCACATCGCCGAGCAAGTGAAGGAGGTCGAGGACTGCCTTGCCTGGTCCGGGGCGCGGCCGGTCGAATGGCTGCTCGCCAATGCCAGGGTCGATAGTCGCTGGTGCCTGATCCACGCCACCCACATGACCGAGACCGAGACGGCGGCCTTGGCGAAAAGCGGAGCAATCGCCGGCCTCTGCCCGATCACCGAGGCCAATCTCGGCGACGGCACCTTTGCAGCACCTTTGTTCAAACAGCATGGCGGCCGCTTCGGCGTCGGCTCCGACTCCAACGTGCTGATCGGCCTGCCGGACGAATTGCGGCAGCTCGAATATTCGCAGCGCCTCGCCCATCGTGCCCGCAACCTGCTGGCGGTCGCCGGCGGTTCGACCGGGCGCGCACTGTTCGATGCCGCGCTCGACGGCGGCAGCGCAGCGCTCGCCGCAAGCCCCTCGCGGATCGCCGCTGCCGCCCCAGCCGATTTCATCTCGCTCGATGGCAAGCACCCGTCGCTTGCCGGCAAGACGGGCGATGCAGTGCTCGACACCTGGATCTTCGCCAACGGGTCCAAGGTCGATTGTGTCTGGGTGCATGGCAAGAAACTCGTCAGCAGTGGCAGGCATGCAAGGCGCGATTTTATTGCCGAGCGTTTTCGCAAGGTGATGACGGCGCTTTCGCCATGAGCATGATCCAGACAATGGATGCGGACGGCGGCGAGCCCCTCTCGCTGCATCAACGCATCCTGTCCGACATCAGCGAACGAATCCTGTCCGGCGCCTGGGCGCCCGGCCACCGCATCCCGTTCGAGCACGAACTGACGGCCGAGTACAAATGTTCGCGCATGACGGTGAACAAGGCGCTGTCGCAGCTTGCCAAGGCGGGGCTGATAGAGCGCCGCCGCCGCTCTGGCAGCTTTGTCCGGCGGCCGCAGTCGCAAGCCGCGGTGTTGGAAATCCATGACATCAGGATCGAGGTCGAGGCGCTCGGCCTGCCCTATCGCTATGAGCGTGTGGCGCGATATAAAAGGCGCAGCAGCGCCGAGGATCGCGCCTTGCTGGAACTCGACTCCAACGGGCCGGTGCTGGCGCTGGAATGCAGGCATTTCGCTGGCAAGCGGCCGTTCGCCCACGAACAGCGGCTGATCAACCTGGCCGCTGTGGCCGAGGCTGCCAACGAGGAATTTTTTGCCGTCGCGCCTGGGCCGTGGCTGATCGCCCGCGTGCCATGGAGTGCCGCCGAGCACCGCATCCGCGCCGTCGCCGCCGACAGACACATTGCGACCGCACTCGAAATCGAGTCCGGCGCCCCCTGCCTAGTGGTCGAACGACGGACATGGAGCGCCGAGCACCCGGTCACCCATGTCCGTTTCACCTATGCGGCCGACAGCCACACGCTGGTCGCGCGGTTCACGCCGTCGCAGGGGTAACCCCCCCCCCCGGGGGGGGGGGGGGGGGGGGGGGGGGGGGGGGGGGGGGGGGGGGGGGGGGGGGGGGGGGGGGGGGGGGGGGGGGG
>NZ_JBVVQQ010000040.1:0-39693 GCF_055811135.1 Mesorhizobium sp. WSM4817
GCTCCACCGGACCTGCTCAATCAGGAAGTCGAGCCTGCGACCATCCTCGGTCAGTTCGAAACGCTCGAAGGGAAGATCGCCTGCCTGATAGCTCTTATGGCTCGCTTCATTTAGCGCCGCCGCCAGACGGGCCTGGTCGAAGGCGGGCCGTTTCAAACCCGTGGCAGCATCGACTCGCATGAACTGCTGCTCGCCATGGCTAGTCCGGCGGTATATGAACGCGTTGGCTCCAGTCAGCCAGAACGGCCCCTCGGGGACATTCACGGTGAGCCCGCGATAGCGATCGTTGATCGTCAGTGCCCGCTCCAAATCGCTCGGCGCTAGCGGTGGATGTGCCCCGTTTGAACCGTTGGCCAGCGTCCCAGCGGTTGCCGATCCCGATGCCCCATCAATTAATAACGAGAGCGCCGAAGCGCCGATCTTGACCATATCTGTTCACCTCTTCGGTTTTCGGAAGACGCATTGTTGGATCTGGCTTTTCATCGCCGGTGTGCAGCAGCGTTGAGCGTTGCTCGAAGGAGTCAGCACGCGGGGTGCAGCCGAGACGGCAGTCACCATGACCCGTGCGCCCTACGCGGATATCCAGGAACTGGCCGGGTGAACCAGACTGAAGAGTTGGCGCCGAGCCAGCAGGGTATTTTCCATGTCCACAATGATGGAAATTCAAAGCCCGATGACGCTTGCAATCACACTCCCTTCCTTTTTCTGCACCTGGAAGGGCCGGAATTGGGCCCGGCACAAAGCGTTGGCTATGGACATTCTCTGCATGGCTGTCGTCAGTCCGTTGATCCGTGTCCGGATGAACGATGCAATATGCGCGCCAAAGGAGATCCTTTTAGATCACGGCAATCGATCGGACTGTCTGTGTCGGGTGAACGACTTTATCGTCGCATATCCGACAGCTCGGACAACCCCAAGTCACATGACCTTGGGTGTATGTCGGTTGACAAAAGTGGACCGTCGGGCCGACGGCAAAAGGGCGCACGAGGCGCCCTTCATTCGACTCGGGCTGCGCGTAAGCCGACTTCGCCGGCGTCAGAAATGGTACGTGACGCCTGCGCCAATCAGCCAGGGGTCGAGCTCCGCCTTCCCCGTCTGCTTCGTGCCGGCCACGGTGACGTCGAAGTCTGGCTTCAGGAAAAGCTTCTTCACGTCGAAGTTGACGCCCCAGTGCTGGTCGACCATGTAGTCGAACCCGACCTGCAGCGCGGTGCCGAACGTGTTCTTGACCTTGAGATCATCGGCGCTGCCGGCTTGCTGATGATAGAAGATCGTATAGTTCACGCCGGCGCCGATATAGGGCTTGAAGGCGCCGAAATCGGTAAAGTGATACTGCAATGTCAGCGTGGGCGGCAGCAGCCAAACCTTGCCGATATTCCCCAGCCCGCCGATCGAGCCTTGGCCTGTGATGTTGGCATAGGTGGTGCCGAGGATAAGCTCGGCTGCGACATTGTCCGTGAAGAAATACGAAATATCGAGTTCCGGCGTCACGCTGTTGGAATACGAAAGACCGGAGCCGGGCACCGCGTTAACGTAGCCAGAATCCTCAGTAATGACCCCCAACGCGCGCAGGCGGATCTGCCAGGGGCTTGGCCATTCCTTGAACAAGACACCCTCATCCGGGTCGCACGGTTCTGCAAGGTCTGCCGCGGCCGCCTGCTGTCCTACCAGCAACAGGACGACGGCCGCTGTGAGTCCCCGCAACACGTTCATTCGCTTTGTTGCCATAATGTTGTTTCCTTGCTCGTTAGACTTCACTTTGAATAGTACTGCTGTGTTGATTGCTATCTACAGAACGCTGGCGCGCATTATTTGCAAATTCTGCGCGCATTGTTAGGCCTGTACTCACTTCGTCGAAGTTCGCCCTTGTTGACCTGCCGGTCGCCAATGAACGCTATCGGCGTGCGAGCCGATCGCGCTGCCAAGGAAATTGTCGCCCAAGGCAATGAATGCGGCCCGCTCGGATTGTCCTTGCCGTAGCTGTGCCCGCCTGCGCTGGTCCGTAGAAGTAAGCGGGATAGGCATCGTATTAACGTAGCCCGAATATGTCCCCGAGGCGGCGCAGGCGGAACTGCCCAGAGCTTGGCTCTTAGATTGGTGTCGTAGACGGGCACGGGTAAGGGGGAGGCGGAGGGGGAGGCGGAGAGGCGCAGGGGGCTTTTGGAGTCGCGATAGCCGGCTGTGCCAGCAGCATCAAGACGACGGCCGCTGTTACTCCCCGCGCCACCTTCACTCGATTTGTTGCCATGATATTTCTCCTTGCTCTTCAGAAATGGTAGACTGCAATAGTCCTGCAGTATTGATTGATATCGACAGCGTGCGGGGCGCGCATTTGCGCAAACCGTGCTCGCATTATTTGCACCTTGTCGCAGTCCTCGACCTCTACTCACTCATTCGACGCCAGCCTATCTCGAGCTCCCGGTCGTCTATGAAAGCTATCGGCGTGCCAGCCGATCGCGCTGCGAAGGAAGTGGATGCCAAGACTGATGAATGCAGCGCGCTCCCGATTGTCCTTGCCGTAGCCGTGGCCGCCCGCGCCGGGCTCGTAGAAGTACGCGGGATAGCCAAGGGCCTGCAGCTTTGCCGCCATCTTGCGCGCGTGGCCCGGATGGACGCGGTCGTCCCGCTTCGTGGTCGCGAGCAGGATAGGCGGATAGGGCTGTCCGGGCGTCGCGGCGTGATAGGCGGAGACTTCCTTCAGGAAAGCCCAATCGTCAGCCTTGTCGGGATCGCCATATTCGTCGATCCAGCTCGCGCCCGCCAGGAGCTTGGTGTAGCGGCGCATATCGATAAGCGGAACCGTGCAGAACAGCGCGCCGAAATGCTCAGGATAGCGGGTAAGCATGTTGGCGATCAGCAGGCCGCCATTTGAGCCGCCCTCGGCGGCAATCCGCCTCGGCAGCGTAATGCCCCTTCGCACGAGGTCGGCGGCAACGGCGGCGAAATCGTCATGGGCGAGACGCTTGCCCTCCCTGCGCCCGGCATCGTGCCACCGGGTGCCGAACTCGCCGCCCCCGCGGATGTTCGCCACCACACACGTGCCGCCGCGCTCGAGCCACAGCTTGCCGAGCGAGGAGTTGTAGGAGGGCAGGAGCGATATGCCGAACCCGCCATAGGCGCTGAGATGAACCGGGGCATCCCCGTTCCCATCCGCCGGACCGACCTGTGTATAGGGAATCATCTCACCATCGATCGATACTGCCTCGTGGCGCGTGACCACCAGGCCGGATGCGTCGAAATTCTCCGGGCTGCGCTTCAGGATTACTGAAGCGCTGACAGGCGGCGCGGCATTGAGATCGAATAGGAAAAGCTGCGGCGGGGTGATTGGATCATGAGCCCCGACCAGAACCTCCCCATTGGTCTCGTGGTCTGCGGCATCGAGTGACCAGAGGTGAACAGTCCCTTGCACGGGAACGGTGTCCAGGGCTCGGCGCGTCCATTCCTGCGGGCCCGGCGTGAACACCTCGAATCTCGGAACGAGGTTCGCCAGGTAGGCGATAATGAGCTTCCCGTCATTCCAGAAGAATGACTGCAGACAGCGCCTCTCGTCCGGTTCAAACAGGGTACTGAAACGGCGTTCGCCGGCCAGGAAAGAGGAAAGCGAGATGCCGATCAGCGCGTCGGCGTGATAGGTCGTCCCGGCAACCGTCCATGCTGTGCGCGGCTTTACCGCCAGCCAATCGCCGAAGTTACCCCACCAAGCGTCCTTAGGAAGGTCGATCTCAATCTTCGGCCCGCTTTCATCGCCAATGCGGACTATCTTCTCGAAGCAGGCCAGCTGCTCGATGAACCACACGCGCTCGCTCTCGGCGGTACGGTCCAGATGGCCAGACACACCCAGGGTTTCGGAACCGGTCTCGAAGATTACCGGCGCGGTGAGGGGATCCGCGCCACGCTTCCACAGTCGCACGGTGCGCGCGTAACCGGAGCGGGTGGCCATGCCATGACCAAGCGCACTGGAAAGCAGAAGCGTGTTGGGGTCGAGCCAATCAATGTCACCCTTGGCCTCGGGGAGATTGAAACCGTCGGCGACAAAGCTCAGAGAGCTCAGGTCGAATTCGCGATGCACGACCGCGTCGCTGCCGCCGCGCGACAGGCGCAAGACGGCTCTTTCGCGCGTCTCCGGCTCGATCGACGCGCCGCCCCAGACCCAGTCTTCTCCGTCGCTAGCCGCGAGGGCGTCCAGATCGACCAGTAGCTCCCATCGGGGATCCGCCTCCATGTAGACAGAAAGGGTGGTCCGGCGCCACAGCCCGCGCGGATTTCTGGCATCCTGCCAGAAATTATAGAGGTACTGACCGCGGCGCGTGACCTGGGGAACCCTGTCGGGTCGGTCGAAAATCGCTGTCAGCGCCGCCCGGTCGCGCTCGAACTGCGTCCCACCGAAGTGCTTCAGGGTGTTCGCCGACTGGCCTGCCGTCCACGCAAGTGCCCGTTCGCCTCCTGCATCTTCAAGCCAAAGGTGGGGGTCATCGTCGGGTGCATTCACAGTTGGCCGGAAATCGAATTCGGTCATGACCGGACAACCAGAGGAATGAAAGCGCGATGGCTTCCGTCTGCTCGAGAACGCTCAGTGTTGGCGGCGGCGCCCGCGTGTTCGAAAAGCGTGGTCATCAGCTGGCTTCTTTCTCAGTCGGTGCGGCGTCGCAGTGCTTTGCGCATAGGACTGCATCTGTCGTGCCAACTGGGAAAATCGTTCCCGACCAATGCGATCGCTCTGGCAGCGTTGTGTCACATGTCCGACATCGTCGAGAATCCGACAACGAGCGCACAGCGTAATCACCGGATCAACCTCGGGCGCGGACGCCGTGCAGAACTCAAGCAGTGAAGCTCACAACGACTTGACTCCAACATCTTCGCTCCGGAACGCTTCACGCAGCTGGATTCAATTGCCAGATACAAATGAGGTGATGGACGCCGTGAGTGACCGAGCCGGCTGCACCTGTGAGTCTGGACACCGCCAGCGGTAAAATCGGAGATCCGAGGAAAGGGATGGGGCGCCGCTCGGCCGACCTGATGGGTCCAGGCCCTGCAAGCAATCTTGGCCTGCACCGTCCCCTTGATTGCATTTTTGAAGTCTGCCGATCGCGCCAGCAAGCTGCGTTCCAACGGACACGTTGGAGTGGTCGCTAGGCCAACTTCGGCTGCTGGCGAACCGTCGTTCAATATGCAAGCTACGAGGGTCAGAAGACAGGGAAGCTCCGGCTCCGCGTGCTCTCGGCGAGGCAGCCAATGATCGACGATGTCTCGCTGACGCGCCGCATTGATATACCCCCAACAAGGGCAGTGCGGCGGCAAGTCTGCCTGGGAAATCGGCTGCAGCAGGGCAAGCCGAGCCCGGCCGCGCTCCATCTCGAAACCGCCGGCAAAGAAAGGCCCGCGTTAGCACCGCCAGAAGAACCGATTGCGCCTCGCCGGTTCGTTTTTGCGGTCCACTGAACAGCCGGCTTTACCTGTACAACTATACAGGCTGCCATAGCGTGAAACTTGGCCTCCAATGGTGGAAATTCCCCCGAGGAGACCTGCGATGACTGAGTTTATAGCGCGCGCGCTACGGCAACTTGCCGAAAACCAGCGTGCAATCCACCGCCACGCCACTGCACCTTTCAGGAACGTCTGGAACGGGATGCAGGAGCCGATCACCCGCGCGAATTCGATTCCCTTGGCGTGCTCAGGCCGCGCTGGCTGTCGCTGTGCGGGTTCGCCGTCCTGGTGGCTACTTGCGCGCGACTTCTGCCCTCGACAGTGGCAATGGCACATGCTTCTACGAAATGGCGTCGTCGAGGTCTGGTGCCCTCGGCGCCGGTGCTTTGCCAAGTGGCATGATGTTTCGACGTCCGTGGGGGCGGGCAGGGGAGCACAGTCATGCCTGCAGTTCTCGTGACAGGCGTGGTTGAGGCTGATTGGCGGGATGAAATGTCGTACGACTACACCACTGGTCTGACGCCGCGCGAATGGGCCTGGGAGTTCTTACGCCGCAATCCAGCATTCCAGTGTGACGTGATCGCTGCAAGCCAGCAGGCCAATACTTTGTCCCACCGATCCTCCCTCGACGTGGTCACGTCAGCCAGTGACCTGTCACGCTGGGGTGTCCTGTTTCGCCGAGTCTTATCGGCGAAATTCTCTCGTATTCTGGTCTCCGCTCTGGTGCGTCCATGTGCTGCCGGTCATTGCAGAACAGCTGTCCGCATCCTCGGCGACATTGCCGTTCGAGCTCTCGGCGTTGCCATGTCGTGCGACGGTCCTGCTGGCGCCCGACAAGGGCCAGCATGTTCTTCTTCGCAATGCGGAACATACGCTCCAGCTCGCCGTCTCTGGCGCGGATATCTTGCGCCCTGTTTGCCTCCGCACAGAGGCGATCTGGCCAGCGATGCTTTCGAAGCCCCGTCTGAGGGCGCTAGAGTGCCTCAATGCTCTAAGTCCGGGTCAACACCTGCCCGCCCGCTTGTTTCCGCCGGAAAGACGCGGTCCGCGTTTGACCTTCGTTCTTCGTGCGCTCGACGGCTCACTTGCTGGGGCGTCACATCGTGAGCTCGCCGAAGCGCTGGTTGGTCAACGGCGCGTCCATGCCGACTGGAGGGATCCTCGCGATCATCTGCGCGACCGCATTCGCCGCGCCGTCTCGCGTGGCCGCGCCCTCATGAATGGAGGGTACAGAGATTTCCTTCTTTAAAAAGTGACAGTCCGCCCTGTGCGTCAGCCGGCGAACAGTTCGGAGCTAAAACCCGTCACTACCGATTGGTCCGCTCGACATGGCAGGGAACGGCCTTGCGGGTGCGCTCTGGTTCAGGCGTCGGTCGATGCCGAGAGGCACGTTCGACATTGTCCGATAGGTGACAATGTCGAGTACGCAACGGAGAAAAAAGCTGACGCGTCGGGTGTTTTAAAACGCTTTTTGCCTTGGCACGGTACATGCACGCTCAGCAAAACGCGCGGACTGAGTGGTTCCCCCCGCCACGAAGGTCACGGACTTACGCCACCTCCCAAGGCGTACCCGGCCCGGCAGCGAGCTCAGTCTCCTGCCGGGCATCTTGTTTCAGACTACTGGCGTTCGGGACTTGAAATTAGGCGGCGCAATGACGCGGGCGTAGCCAATCAGGCTCGTGCATGTCACCTAGCTTGAGCATCAGAAATTCTTCCAAGGTGTCCGGAAACCCCTCCTTTTTGGCTTGTTCATAACGAGCCTGGAGGCGGGGATTGGACGCGGCAAAGTTCTTTCGGTATCGCTCTTTGAAGGTGTGAATGCTCTCCGCATCATAAGCGAGAGAATAAATCTCGCCCAGGAATGTCGGGCTGGAGCGACACGCGCCCTTCCAAAAGCATGTCGCGCACCCGCCCTCGCACAGCAAAGTACCCTCTTTTCCAGTTGGGAACGTTAGCCGTCGCAGACTATCTTCCACCGGTTGTGGCCTACCGCTCAGCCATAGCTGCCAAACTTGTTCGGCGACCGCGAATACTTGGCCGCTTGCATTGGCCGTCGTCGACAGAGTCGCGCCACTTCAGGGTATACCCAAGTGATACGCAAAAATTCGAAGCAAACTACAGAAGCATAGAGTGAAGTAATGGATGGGGATCCGGAAATCTCGCTTCAAGGGCATCTCTTAACGCCGTTCTGAAATCCTTCGCTCGAGTTCTAAGGCGCTGGTACTCTTCGCTATAGTCACCGAGAGACCGCTCAGCCGAAAGTATCGTTCGCGTCTGGCTGTTATCGATTGCTTCCAGAAATTCAGCGTATATTTCTAACGCTCCGTCGGCCCGTTCACCTAAAACCGCTGCAATCCGCTCAGCAGGCGGCAACGTTAGCAAATTTAGCAAAACTTTTCGCTTCTCGGCTCCAGCAATCCCGTAAGTCTCACCGACAGCAACGATCCCTCCCATATACAGCAGCATACGAGAAAACCTAAGTTTCAAAAGCCGGATTTCCGCTGCCTTACCTTGTCCAATTTTATGCTCATAGTCGACGCATATCGTCCGCCAATATCTAATGACGTCATTCAACAAAAATAAAGCGATTTGGTCATCCCTGATGCGGTCGCTAACATATCGCTTAATCAGGTCTGCCTTAGCGGTCTCGAAGTTTCCCTGATTGTTGAGCCATTCACCCTCCAATAGGAGAAGCATTCGTCGTGTGATCAGGGTGTTGCCATCTGCCATCCCTCCAATGGTCGTGCATAAATTCCTCATAGCAAGTGGCTGATCGAACACGCCGCCTTCCGAGGCAAGCTTGAACCCTGCTTGTTTCAATTCGGGTTTCAGGGCATTCAGAACCTCGTGGCCGCCCTCGATGTCCTTCTCGTCATCGACAAAAACGAACAAGTCAACATCGGATCCCGATGTGACCTCGCGTCGCGCATAAGAGCCATTCAACCCGACAACAGTAGAGCGAGCGGCTGATAAACCATCAACGATTTCCCGCATCTTAGCTATGCCGTCTTCGGCCTGCCTTTGGTGCCGGGCGAGGACCGGATTCTTCATGTGGTTTTCCTGAATTCAGAATTTTGCGAGAAGCAGATCACCAATAGTCTGCCGACGCTTACTTTTCTTCTGATTATAACGCAACCATAAGTCCTGCGGACTCTGCAAAGATATCTGTTGAGAGACGGAAAATGACCGCGTGGGCGCTTCGAACTCGAAGTCAAGCAAATCTTTGAACCGATGAGTGAACCGCCGGTGTACCCGATCTCTTGAGGCTCGCGCCCAAGCAAAGAGGTGAAAAAGCACTGGCTCTTTATGACGCAATTGTGGTTCAGTTTTCAAAAAATCACGCGGAGCGAAATGTTCGATCTCTCGAGACATGTAAGCTTGAGCGAGGCCATCGTAGAGCAAACCTTCTCGGGTATGGATAAAGAGATTGTAGACGCGATGCTTCAACGCCCAGAAAGCGTCAATTTGGCGTGTGGGTAACTGGTCCGACGTTGCCAGGAGTTCCACAAGTCTCTGTGCGTCCAAATTCTTGTCGTTTATACCACTAAATAGGCTGCTCCGCGTTATGCCTTCGATTGTGTCAAGGTTGATAGGGCTGGAAAATAAGAATGCATGTTGAGAATTATGCTTGCCTTCAATCATGGCAATCACTTCATCCATGTCGACACCAAATCTTCTCATGATGGCGGGGATCTCGTCTCCGAGAGGCGAGTGTCCAATCAGAATCTCGTGCCCTGCAAGATGGTGATTAATGCCAAATTGGGCCTTAAAGATCGGCTCCAAAGTATGCGATAGAGGTCCATGTCCAATATCGTGCAACAGACCCGCGCCGATCAAAACTCGTCTGTCGTTAATCCCCAAATTTCGGATTCTTGCAAATCGCTCGGCTAATTTTGCCACGCCTACCGAATGGTCATACCGATTATGCCGCCGCCTGTGAGCGTCGCTTCCATTACTGTGGAGCATGTAGTCCAGCGCGCCGAGAAAGCCGATCCCCTTCAGCCTTTGTAGAGCGGTAGACGCCGCAAGCGCCGCCAAAAAGGGATCGTCGAACGGGTGAGTTGGCGCGGATCGATAAAGAGGTTCCGTTGCTGACAATTTGGGAAACAAAGGAAGAACTTCCCAGTCAGAGTCCCTTTCGTCAAACTCCAACTGGGGAATTCGCAACACGTCTTTATGAAGGCTTTCCAGGTGCTCAATCACGGTTGGCAGCCATCAAACCCAACGGGCCGAAAAACGATCTCTGTGGCGAGAGAATGATCCTATCAGTCCATCCCACTGAATGCGCCCTCGGCTTTCCTACACCAAGAGCATCTTCGATTCGGATTTCCCCTTGGTCACGCAAGTCAATCAGTACCTCTTCGAAAATATCTCTCGTGACAGGAGTATCATTGCATCTTCTGCCGAAAAGCTCCTCCAATGTCGGCGCAATATCCGCGCCGCCGGACGCGTCAATAAAACGGGGAATTTGGTCTCGCAACTCATTTAGTGAGTGCGATCGTGCAGCTTCGTCGAACTCGTAGCCAAAAACCATCTGTTCCGCGTCCTTCACACCTGCAAAACCCAACGCATCAAGGCCGGGGCGGCCGTGATGAAGGGAGTGGTTGTGAAACTTCCAGTGTATGCGGCCCATCTCATTCCGGGCCTCACGATGTCGCGAGAGATGCAGGAGCCAATAGGTACGATGTGCCTGTCCCGATCGAATAAAAAAGGGCGAATAGAATTCTGCGCCTGTCTCAGCGATCAGGTGCTGATAGAGCGTGTTTTGGATTATAGTACGCCATCCATGTTCGCTATCTTTTATGCTCAGGAGCTCTCGGATCATCCCTTCATCGAGCGTTATTTTTTCATACATCGTTGATTTGGCTTTGTCGTAGTTCAGATAATCTATTAGCGCATCAACAGCAAAAGTCAGGAAGACCTCCGCCTTCTCTAGAGTTTTGAGGATACGGCGTATCGACAAGAAGGACACGCCGTTCCAGCCATATTGGTCTAATAGGAAAAGGGATCGGCCGCGCTTTGGAGATCGTCGGCGCACGGCTCCGATAAGGTCGTCGACCCTGTTTTCGAAAGTATCTGTCCAAATTTGAATTCTTCTACCAAGAAGCTCGGCAAACGGTGATGACGCGATCTCGGCTCTCAAATAGTCAGTATGTGCCTTTTGATGATCAATAAACACGAAGTCCGTCGCAATCTCGAAACCTCTAGGTCGAGATCTGTTAATAGCATCTTGCATTTCGGAAATAGTGTTAAGCAACATCAGTGGAGATCCTGCAACGGAAGCTCCTTCATACGAATAACGCCCGCCGCCACTAAACCCATCAACAATGGTTAGATTAAGTTTATCTTGGATTGGTGTTGACGTGCATATCTCGATATAACGCCTTATATAGGCTTCGATAATGTCATGCTTTGCTTTGCTATGGGCGGCAAGCTTAGGCGGCGGTTCGCCGATCTTCCATTCATAATGCTTTCTCACGGCGCATTCCCCCAATTTCGGAATGTCGACGGCATAGCGTCATATATCTTGCCGTCCAGCATCCGACCGTTTGAGCTCTTGGATCGTTTCAGTCCATCCGCGCCGTGCGCACCCCATTGTTTAAAGAAAAATGGCACGTTCTCCTTCGCGCATTGATCTCGGATATTTAGCGCCCAAGCTTGCCTCATAGGTCGCGCTCCCGGCCCAGACTCTCCTCCGACAATTGCCCAATGTATTCCGTAGAGATTGATTTCGCCGATGTCCTCCAGGAGCGGTTCGATGGACAGAAATCGCACGTCCGCACTGATTGTCCGTAGGGTGTCGATCCGCGGGACGCCGTGCCGTCTGTTCTCCACCGTAACGCCGAGCCAAAGATGGGTTGGTGCCGATCTCGTCCGAAAGTAGGCGGCCATACCCTCGGCCCGCTTTGTTAGCACCTGATAGATATGCTGCGGTGTAGCCTGGATAGTCTCCAATACGCGATCGACGTATTCAAACGGGACCTGTGGATGGAACAGATCGCTCATCGAATTGACAAACCAGACGGTGGGCGTCTTACGACGCAATGGTTGCTCCAAACGCTCGGGCAAGATGGATATTTTGAATCCGTTTTGGTATCCAACTGCTCCCATGGCCTGCAGCCTTCGAGACATAACCTCGGCATAACAATGTTTGCAGCCAGCTGAGACCTTCGTGCATCCGGTGACCGGATTCCAGGTCATTTCTGTCCATTCGATATGAGACCGATTCGTCATGCCATTGATAATCAGCGCACCAAACTAACGGAGGCTTACGACCGCCGGTGCAGCAAATGCGGTCGCCTGAACGCGCTAGCACCTATTGCTCGCCTTGTTTAGCGCCTTTTTGCGGATGTGCCACATACGTTTCGGTTGGTACTACGAGCCATTGGCCGGGCATTTCTTCGTCCTTTGAAAAGCCCAGGCTCCTACAGTCCCATAACAGCGATCGTTCCTCAAGGCTAATGTTGCCAATTTGTTCCCTCGGTGATGGAGCGATCACGGCCCCGGATTGAATTAGGCTGCGGACTGCGGATCGTTCTTTGGGTTTGCCCAAGCGCCAGATAGTAGGCCTCCTTGCTGTTCTCGATTACGCTTTCGAGCGAAGAGCAAGGCACATAAGCATAGCCACTGCGCATCAGCAGAAGCGTCGTCAGAACGCGCGATAGCCTTCCATTGCCGTCCTGGAATGGATAGATCTCCAAAAACACCACCGTGAAAATTGCCACGACGAGCAGAGGATGCAGGCTTTGCTCATTAAGCGTGCTGCGCGTCCACTCGACAAGCTCTTTCATCCGATTTGGCGGATCGCAGGGCGTCGCCGCTTCGAAGATGACGCCGATCTCTTTTCCGTGGGGATCGAACGCACTGACATTGTTGGCGAGTGTCTTGTACGCGCCGCGATGACGCTCATCCTTGTTGCTGAACGCCAGCAGGTCACGGTGCAGCTGCGTGACGTGGTTTTCGGTCAGATCAATTGCATCGAAATGCTCATGAACGCGATGCTGGCTTCATGCGGCTACCCCTGGACGTCGTCAGAGTTGATGACCGGAAGGCCTATCTCGCAGGACTGGAGGAGGCGAGCGGTAATATGAATGTAAACACGTTTGCCGCGTTTCTCGCCAAGCGCGTGCGATGGTCTATGGCGAAGGCGGCGTGAGGTCGGTGGTGTGCCATGTTTTGAAAAGTTTAAACTTTATCTGACAGACGGTGTCCTAGGCAGAAGGGGATATTGATTTCCTAGCTCTCGACTTGGCTGGGACGCAATCGACAATCTTTGTGGGTGCGCTCGATCGAATGGCACCCTCGAAAACAAAGCAAAGCTCGCCTCCCGAATTACGCCGGTACAGATTCGGAGGTGCAGAACCGCTTCCTGACGGTGAGGGTCGATAGTGACAAGATTGGCTATCCGGAACGTCAGTCGCGGCATCCTGTGGGTGCAGGCTATGCCGCCATCCTTGGCAACAAGTTCACGTCCGCAACACAGATTGCCAATCCGCTGCTGGATACGGCCAGGACCGACACGCCGTCAACTATGATGCGACGGGCCGCGGGAAGGCCAACCTCTCGACCCGTTTCGATCAGGTAGACGAGCACTCCGATCGAGCAGCTGAAATGCTGTGAGGCGTTGAAAGCCACAAAACCGCCTCGCAGATTCGCCTCAGCAACTGTGCGGTTCCTGCCAGGCCACAGCATTGTTGTCGAGGATCTTTTGCCGGGGCCCAACAGCGCTTTCCCGCTTCGTGTATGAAACCAGAGCCGTGCCTACCACCGCCGCAATCGACCAGCGTGAGGATCGACCTCGTTCATTTGGGCCATTCATGCCGACCGCCGTACTACGCCAAGCGCCCCTTCTGATCTGGCGGTGCGGACCGCTTCCATTTCCACCTGCACCGGTCGACACTCGGCGTAGTTCTCTCTTTAACGAAGTTGCGCTTCAGGATGATTGCGTTGCGCTTTCACTATGGATTTGAGCTGCACGCTTGATGATTACCATTTTGAGTCTGGCTAGGGTTGCGGAGCCGCCCGTTGGCTCCCAATCGAGGGCGTATGTGCGGAGGTCGTTGGAGTGCCCCATCTGAACACGCAAGCAGGTTCTTCAGATGCCACCCATGCAGAGGTATTTCATTTCGAGGTAGTCTTCGAGCCCGTGGCGGGAACCCTCCCGCCCGATGCCGGACTGCTTCATCCCGCCAAAGGGCGCCGCTTCCGAAGACATACGCCCCGTGTTGATGCCAACCATGCCATATTCCAATGCCTCGGCCACGCGCCAGACACGCTTCAGGTTCGAGGCATAGAAATAGGCGGCGAGGCCGTAGATCGTGTCGTTGGCCTCACGCACAACCTGATCCGCCTCGTGGAAGCGAATGATCGGCGCCAGCGGCCCGAAAGTCTCCTCTTGCGCAACCGCCATCATGCTGGAGATTTCGGTGAGGACTGTGGGTTTGAAGAAGGTGCCATCCTTGCCGATACGTTCGGCCCCGCATCGAATTGTCCCACCCTTGGCAACGGCATCTGCGATGTGGGACTCGATCTTGGCCAAAGCATTCAAGTCGATGAGCGGTCCGACGTCCACTCCGGGGGCGAAGCCGTCGCCAACCGACAAGCACCGGACTTTCTCCACGAACTTCTCAACGAACTCATCGTGAACGCTCGATTGGACGTAAAGGCGGTTCGCTGAAACGCAAGTCTGGCCGGCATTGCGGAACTTCGCCTGGATCGCGCCGTCAACCGCAGCGTCGATGTCGGCGTCATCAAAGACAATGAAAGGGGCATTGCCGCCGAGCTCGAGGCTGACCTTCTTGATCTGGTCCGAGCACTGGCGCATGAGCAGCCGGCCAACCTCGGTCGAGCCTGTAAAGCTGATCTTGCGGATCTTGGGATTGGAGCAGAGTTCGCGTCCAACGCCAGCACCTTCGGACGCATAGATCAGGTTGACGACACCGTCTGGAAAGCCGGCTTGATGCGCGAGGGCGAACATTGCGCCTGCCACGAGCGGCGTCTGTTCAGCAGGTTTGAGCACGATCGCGCAGCCCGCCGCCAAGGCCGGCGAGATCTTGCGCGCCACCATCGACGCTGGGAAATTCCATGGCGTAATCGTGCCGACCACACCGATCGGCTGCTTGATCACCAGCATGCGACGGTCTGTCGAGGGTGCGGGGATCGTCTCGCCATAGATGCGATTGGCTTCTTCGGCGTACCATTGCAGATACGCGGCCGCATGCGAAACCTCCGACTTGGCTTCGGCAAACGGCTTGCCCATCTCTGCAGTGAGTATGGCGGCAAGATCACCGGCGTGGTCGCTGATCAGCTCATGCCATCGCCACAGAACGTCGCTGCGTTCTCGGGCGGTCAGAGCCGCCCATCCAGGCTGCGCTACGTAGGCCTTTTCGATCGCAGCGCGTGTCTCCTCCACACCCATGTCGGGAAGTAGTGCCAGCACTTCGCCGCTCGACGGGTTGAGGACCTCGAATGTCCGCTCGCTAACTGGCGTGCCGAGCGCCGGCAGGCGATCGATGGCGCCAAACAGGTCCGCGGATTTCAGGTGGCGGACCATCGGCAGGCACAGGGGCAATACTGAATTCCTCTCAAACACTGCGGATGCATATGTCGACAGGGCGTCGTCGTGTACTCCGCACCTGCGGGTTCCTTGTAGGGCCTCGGCCAGACGGCTGGTAGACCGTTCCACTCGGCTTGAAGGGAGAATTTTTGAACTCTTCTGGTCGATGGCTTGCGGTTCTCACCGGCGCAAACTTAACAATGGACATCCACTTCCCACCGCGGGTAGCTCTGCGGATCACGATCGGCGTCCTCCGCAAATCCGAAGGTGAGGCTGGCATTATAAAGGTTACTGAACAAAAAATGGGGTCGGAGTTTCCTGCCCAAAAAGTTGGTTTGCACGCTTCTTCCAAGCTTCTCATGCCGCCTTTTCAGCACGCCAGAGGGCCGCAACGCCGTCGTGGCGGTTGTCGCAAGGGATAACAATGGGCAGGACTTGCCCATTGATTGGTTTACTGGCGTGGTTCCTCGACCGTTAAGGGAGCGCAACAGAAGCCGCGCGACTTCACGCTGCACTGGCCGAATTCGCAACGCGTACGATTGCGCGCCCGCGCTGGTGAAGGCGATGCGGCGGCATCGGTTGAAGACATCGGCTATGCACTCTGGCGCTGTTCGCGAAACCTCGAAGGTTGTCGGCGCCTGCGGCGCGAAGTAGTGGTCCCACCCCTTGTGCGCCGCCAGAACGTTGAGGGCTATGACCGAAACCAGAGAAGAGGGCCCCGGCCAGGCGTCAGCGCGCCTTTCCGTGGCTTGGAGATGACCGCTACCACGACGCGATTCGGAAGCCGTGTCATGGATGATCACACAAGCGCCACTACCCTCGCGATGGAGGGTTCGCCCGGTCCGGTAACGAGGGTTCAATCACAGGAAAACAATAGCCCGCACGTCGGTCTTCAATATCAAAGCTTAGCTGAGTGTTCAGTGCAGCGTCTAATTTGACAAGAATATTAGGACCCAAGAGCCGCTGACAGTCTGTATAACCAGCCAGATGGGTCTGTCGTGTACGGGCTCGGGACATACGTCGCCAGCTTCCGCGCTGCGTGCTCGAGCTCATAGCCTTTTTGAACACATCGGTTGGTCGCACGGCATTCCGTCTTGACGAGCCGGGTAGCATCCTCAGCATGTCGATATCGGACCGTGCACGTCAACACCGGCCATCGCAAATCGTTGAGCGCATTGCTGCGCGCATGCGGCATTCACCTCTTTCTACGACAACAGCTTAGATTGACTTGCGCAAACGGAACTTTTGCACGATCTTACCTATCTCAATTTGGGGGAGGGCATCATGAGTGTTGAAGAAAAACTTCGCGTTCTTGCTGAGCGCATCAGGACGCATTCGAGCGCCATGCTTACTGAGGAGGCCTTAAAGACAGCGATAGTACTGCCCTTTCTCTCAGCGTTAGATTACGACGTTTTCAATCCTGACGAGGTCATCCCTGAATTCTGTGCCGACGCAGTGGGAAAGAAGGGCGAGAAAGTTGACTACGCCATAAAAATTGACGGGGAAATCAGGATTCTTGTTGAGTGCAAGCCGATAACGACAGTTCTTGATCGAGTACATCTCGCCCAGTTATACAGGTACTTTTCTGTCACTAATGCAAAATTCGCTATTTTGACGAACGGTCGCGCGTTCCATTTTCATACTGACTTGGTTGCACCAAACAAGCTCGATGACCGGCCGTTCCTCACGTTCGATCTTTCGGACCTACAGGGGCAATTGATCTCTGAGCTGAAAAAATTTGCGAAAGCCGATTTCAATGTGGATGGAATTCTGCAATCCGCTCATCGGTTGAAATATACATCGGCGATTAAGAAAGAAATTGGAAGCGTGATGGAGAATCCACCTGAGGAGTTTGTGAGGATGGTGACCGGGGGCCTTTACCAAGGACGGTTCACCGCCCAGGTGAAGGAGCAATTCACACCCATGGTCAAAGCGGCTTTTCGCGAGATCGTTCGAGAATCCGTTCAGTCACGCCTTTCCACAGCCTTGGCCGAGACTGAGGTTTCGGAAATTGGCGCGGACGGACTTGGCGCCGAGGAAGAGGTTGTGACCACCGAGGACGAGCGAGAGGGCTTCCTGGTGGTGCGGGCAATCGTGCGGGACCTTTTAAAGCCAGCCAGGGTGATCATGCGCGATCAGAAAAGCTATTGCGGGATTCTGGTCGACAACAACAATCGTAAGCCCTTGGCCCGGCTGTGGTTCAACAGGTCGGTTAAATATCTTGGGCTTTTCGATGGTGAGAAGGAAGAGAAGGTTAAGATCGACTCGCTCGACGAAATCTATGACCACGCCGATCGCTTACGAGCTACCGCAACGGAATATCTTGCCGGAGCAATCGCGGCTCCCTCGATTGCTTCATGACTTTGAACGGTTCGGACGTCCGCGCTACGCGTCTTCTCGAAGCATGATCCCGGGATCTGCCGTCCATGTGTGTTGTCCAATTTCGATTGGCACGGTCGGTGGCGTCAGGAAGATGTTCGTTCACGCCGAGACAAACTGTAGTGGGTTCTTGAAAGCCACTGATGTTAAAACGGCATTAGGGTTCCTCGCGAGTGTCACGGGCTAGTCCAGGCGTCTTGAAAGCCATCGCGAGCAGCTTCGGCTCAAGTTTGCCGACGACTGAATCCGCACGGCCAAAATGAAGAGAGTCCGGGCTCGGCTTATCGCGATTTGTCCGATCCGACCAACCTCCGTCGTCGTCCCACTCAAGAGCTCTTCCGCGTGCTCCTTGTTGGGCCAGCAACGAACGTTGATGCCTGCCCAGTAGCGTTGAGGGAAAGATCATTATGATCTGCGGGAAAAGTGCGCAGGGCAGGGGCATGACCATGCCGGACTCGTCGCTTCCCGCTCGGAGCGCGCCCTCATTCGGCGAGGTCCCATTGCTCGATCGAAATAGCAGTAAAGTCGGCAACAAGAGCGGAGACGAGCAGGCTGGCGATACCACTAAATTTGGACAGGCATGACTTTCGCGCATTTCAGATGCGAGAAAGTCCTTGACTTTTGGTGCTCTCTGAAGAACTTTCGCGCATCTGAAGTGCGAGAAAGTCCGTGTCCATATTGCTGGTCGGAGAGACGATAGACAAGCGACGCGCGCATGCATTAGCGGCGGCAGGGGAGCTTGTCCCGCTCGTCCGCGGAGTTTATGCCCATTCGGGCGAAGACATCGAGCAAGCCGTGCTGGACCATGCCGTGCGCATTGCACGCTATCTCTATCCTACTGCTTATCTGTCGTCGGCCTCTGCCCAACTTCTCGCTCCAACACCTGATGGCCGCCTGTTCGTTAGCGGTCGGCGCAACCAACGAACTCGGTTACGGACGCTCGAAATAATTCAGAACGAGGCGCCCCCCCATCCTTCGACTGCGTCTGCGGTCGTAGGGGACGATCTCGGCGAGTTGCGAATTGACGTTTCCTCGCCGCGCCAACGCTTCCTGGAAGCGTTTCGGTTGCGAAGCGAGCATGCGAGCGCCATCACCGAACCGATGCGCGCCGAGATGGCGGCAAGACTCATAGAGGAATACGGCTCGCCACACATGGCCTCTGACGCGGTCTGGGCGTTGGCTCGCGAGAACGGATGGTACCGCGAAGGGGAGGGCGCTGAGCGTTATCTGATTGCGCGCCCGTCGGCGGCCAAGGGCCCCGTTAACAAGGCGGCGCTGGATCTCCTTGTGGCGTGGCATGGGGACCCCCTCGGTCGGATAATCCATGATGGATTCGAATGGCGCTGGAAGCCTGTGAGGCGCAGCGGCCCGCCACTCGTTCGACAGGGTGCAACAGGCAAGCTGCCGGCTTTCATCGAGTCGCTCCTCCCAGAAGGATGGCTCGCACAAGTGCTGCATCAGCGGGATGAACGCGAAGCACTGCGACGTGGCAAACGCTACATGTCAAATATCGCGGTCGTGGAGAGCCAAGCTGAGCTCAATGCCCTGCCGCGGGACGAACTCGACACCGAGCTTGTCGCGTTCATCGACGATGGGCGCTTCACTGGTCGATACCTCGGCCCGTCGCGAGGCGAGATCCAGGAAACGTTCGAGCACAACTTGGCTCAGCTGTTTGCGCGCGCGGAAACGCCCAGACTGTCGGGTGTTCAGATCAAGGCGCCGATGAATTTGGGATCGGACGGCGAGCTGCTGCCCGCGATCGACCTGCCGTTTACTCACGTGCTTAAGCCAGCCGGAACCGCGGGCTTCGAAATGCTGCCGGTCGTCGAATGGCTCTGTCTTGAACTTGGTCGCGCAGCGGGCTTCCAGGTTCCGGCCGCCGCGCTTATCGACATGCCGGATGGGATGTCGCCTGCATTGGTCGTCGAACGGTTCGACGTGCGACGCGGGCCTACTGATCGACGCTTCCTGGCGCTCGAGGATTTTTGTTCGGTTCTCGATCTGCCGGCCTCCGCCAAATACGACGGCACGATCGAGCGTATGGCGCGGGGTTTGCGGCCGCTTTCGACCGATCCTGCCGCCGACATCGAGACTTTGTTCCGCCGGGCGTTTTTTGCGTGGCTAATCGCCGACGGGGACATGCATCTCAAGAACTTGGCGCTCCTCAAGATTGCAGAGTCAGGCTCCAAGCGGTTCAAAACCGTGCGGTTCGCGCCCCTCTACGACGCTGTTACGACCCGTGTCTTTCCGGGGCTTGGTGGAGATCGTATGGCCCTGAAGCTCAACGGTAAGGACGACCGGCTTACGCGGCAGGATTTCCTCACCCTCGCACACACGATGGAACTGCCGGTCGCGCGCGCGGAAGAGGCGATAGGTTCGATCGTCGCTGCCCTATGCGAGACAGCGCCTACCCTGGCTCTGCCGTCCTTTGCGGAACGAGCTGATGCTGCTCAAAAAGCGGCGCAGCGAGTGAAGGCGATCGTGCGCGACCGCGCCGAGGCGTTTCAATGAGCCCCAACGCGGTCAAGACCTATGTCGACGTTCCCGATCTGGATTGGTTCGAATTTCTGTCTGCCAGGACGTAGACGAAGTGAACTTCTGGCAGCCCGGGGGGCGGTCGCAGTTCCGCCCGAGGGAACCGGGCGAACTCTTTCTCTTCAAGCTTCATAGCCCCAACAACTTCATTATCGGCGGTGGGTTGTTCCGAAATGCGTCGATTGTACCGATCTCACTCGGGTGGGAGCATTCGCGGTGGTGAACGGCGCTGAGTCCTTGGAGGAGATGCGACAACGGGGTTGCGCGATATCGGCGCGAGCCCGTCGAACATCGAATCGGTTACTCCATCGGAAGCCGGATTCTGGAGCAGCCGTTCTTCTGGCCGCGGGAGCTGTGCATTCCGATTGCCGACCGCTGGGCTCCCAGCATCGTGGTAGGGAAGCCTTTTGACACCGGGGATGTGAGATGTAGCAAGGACAAGCATCAAATGGACAATTGTACTTCTGTGCACCTCTATGGCGGCGGAGACGGTCAGCAACTATTGTAGAGCGCGAGACTGTTCGTCGTCACGGGACACCAGCTAGCCGCGGGCCAACGCCCATAATGGCGGGCTCGACCGAAAGCAGTTTCTTCGCCGCCGCCCTGACTTCGTCGAGCGTCACCTGCTCGATGAGGGCCGCGCGGTGCTGGATGTAGTCTATGCCGCGCTTGTCGAGCTGCAGCCCGAGAAGCGTGGCTGAAATCGCCGTGGAGGAACCCAGATTGCTCATAGCATAGGCCCCGATCAGATACTTTTTGCTCGCTTCGAGCTCGGCCGCTGTTGGCCCGGTGTCCACCAGCTCCTTGATTACTTGTCTAATCAGGTCGAGCGTCTCCGCCGCCCTGTCGGCGCGCGTCGACGTGGTCACGACAAGCGTGTTGGAATGCTGGTGGCCTTCCAAACTAGAGGACACACCGTAGGCCAGGCCACGCTTTTCCCGCACTTCCTGGAACAGACGTGAGGTGAATGGCGAGCCTCCGAGTATATCGTTTATCAGCTGCGCGGCATAGAATTCCGGGTCGCTGCGTCCGATGCCGGGAAAAGCCAGCTGGAGCGAAGTCTGGGGCAGGGCGTATGCGACCAACGTCCACTGGCCGAGCTTCGGGGTGACATCAGGTACCTGGGCGAGCGCCTGCTTCTGAGGCAAATCGCCGAACAACTGGTCGAGCCTTGCACTCAGGGCTTTGGCATCGATGTCGCCGACAACCGCCACGTGCAGCCCCTCGCGGGCGAAAGCGGCCTTGTGGAAGGCGCTTAGATCGGCGGGCGTTATGCGGGCCAGGCTTTCCTTGGTGCCCTCGGGCGGCCTCGAATACGGATGCGCGCCGTAGAGCCTGCGCCGCCATGCATCCCTGCCGATCGCGTGAGGTTCGCGCTCGTTGGCAATAATGCCGGAGAGAAGCTGAGCGCGGATTCGGTCAAAGGGTTCCTGATCGAAGCGGGGCCTGTTCAACGCGAGCCTGATGAGATCGAAAGCGGCGTCCTGGCGCTGGGAAAGCATGCGCACCGAGCCATAGATGCCGTCAGGCCGCGCGTGGAAGCTCATCTCAGCGCCGGCATCATCGAGCCGCACCTGAAAGGTGTCGCCGCCGTGATCGCCTGCGCCCTCGTCGAACAAGCCGGTCATCAAATTGGCAAGCCCCTCCTTACCGGCCGGGTCCTGGCTGGTGCCGCCGTCAAACACGAACTGGAGCGTGACGATCGGCAGCTTATGGTCTTCCACCAGCCAAGCGGTGATCCCCTTTTCAGATTTCACCTCCTGGATGTTCGCCGCAGCACGGGCGGTACACGCTGGCAGGGTGAGGAAGAAAATAGCAAGGCAAAGGACAGCCAGCCAGGAGGCGAGGCGCCAGCCTTGTCCAAAAGGAGAGGGCAATGCTTGTGGAATGGCCCTGCGGAATTGGTTCGTCATCATATCAATTTTCCTTGGGCAGGAGATAGCCGGTGGTCGAATGGTCGGACACGAGGTAGCGGGCGGCAACGGCCTTAACCTGATCGGCCGTGACCTTGCGGATGCGGTCCGGCCATTCCTCGACGTCTTTCACATTGCCGCCTGTGGCAAGCGTGGCGCCATACATGCCAGCGACGGAGGCCTGCTCGTCATGGGCGAAGATGAACGAGCGGATATAGCGGTTTTTCGTCTTCTCCAGTTCGTCGCTGGTGATGCCGTTCCTGGCGATGCGCGCTATCTCGGCGTCGACTGCGGCCTCGACATCCGCAAGCTTCGCCTTGCCGCGCGGCCAGCCGCGGATGCTGAACTTGCCAGCATCCAGCATGGTGCCCTCGAAATCAGCGTCGGCCGCTGCGGCTATACCTTGCTTGACGACGAGCGCCTGGTACAGCCGGCTGCGGTTACCCCCGCCGAGAATCTGGGCCAGCAGGTCCAGCGCCTCGGCTTCGCCGGGCTCGGCGGTGCGATAGGACGGCACCACCCAATATCTGGAAAAGATGGGGACCGAAACGCGGCCATCCCTTAGCGTCAATGTGCGCCTGGTGTTCTGCACCGGCTCAGACGGGCGTTCGCGTGGCGGCAGATCTGGTCCACGCGGGACCTTGCCATAGGTCTTCTCGGCCAGCGCCTTCACGGCCTCGGGCTCGACGTCGCCTGCCACCACCAGCACGGCGTTGTTCGGCCAGTACTTGTCATAAAAAGCCACGGCGTCGTTGCGGTCCAGCTTCTCGATCTCGTGCATCCAGCCGATCACCGGGATCCGGTAGGGTTGGCTCTGCCAGAGCGTCGTGACGACCTCCTCATCGAGAAGCGCCTCCGGATTGTTGTCGACCCTCAAGCGACGCTCCTCGCGGACCACGTCCCGCTCGGTGTTGATGACGTCATCCGTGAGGGTGAGATTGCGCATGCGATCAGCCTCGAAGCTCATCATCTGCTCCACTGCCGAGGGCGCCACTCTTTCGTAGAAGGCAGTATAATCGTAAGAGGTGAAGGCGTTTAGCGAGCCCCCGATCTCCGCCACCGCGCGGTCCAACTCGCCGGCGCCGTGATTGGCCGTCCCTTTGAACATCAGATGCTCGAAGAAATGCGCGATGCCGGATTTGCCCGGAGGTTCGTCGGCACTGCCGACCTTGTACCACACCATATGGGTGACGATGGGCGCGCGGTGATCGGGTATGACGACCACCTCCATGCCGTTGTCGAGCAGGAAATTCGCTATGTCATAGGCGGCCGCCGGAGACGGCGCGGTCGTCAGAAATGCCAGCGCGGTCGCAAAAAGTGCGCCCCGCAGCCAAGCAGACGGTGGCTTCGGTTGTGGTGACCGGGCGATGGACAAAGTTCGCAGGGAAGTGAGTTGTCCCTCAATTTGAAGGTGCTGCGTCCCTGTCGCCCCCACTGGGAGAAGGTGGATCGGTGGGCAGCGCCGGTCCAGACGAGCCCTCACAATGCTGCCAGGCCCGGCTGGGATGTCAGTTTTGAGTAGGTCGAAAGGTGGGGCGGCATTTTTCTGTGTGGGGATCATGGGACGACTCTCCTGCGCGTTTTGCATGACCGCGCAGGAACCGTGCCAGATGAGAAAGCCCTTTCGGCGATGCGATTCAACGGACTCTGTGTTGCGTACCTCCGACATTGTCCGACGTCTAACACCGCCGAATGGGGAGCGCTTGCCGCTTAAAGAGGTGGCTAGGTGAAATACCCTTAGGACTGCGGCGAACATGGTGGCGTTAGCGCGCGCCCGTAGTTGCTGGTCGTCCGCGTACTCTTGCTCACATCGGCCGATCGCAGGTCCCTAACAGGACTCCAAACCAGCGATAGACGCGGTTCTGGAATTTACCGGAGCGTTTCAGAACTTGTGTTTGCCATTCGGAGCGCCAGCGCGGGAGACGCTGTCCGCGACAGGCGGTCATGATGGAGCTTGCGAGCCGCTTTAGCGATTTGACCCGGCTTTTGCTATTTTAGCTTTTGCTGCCCTAAAGTCTCGGATATGAAGCGGACCTGGCTTATGGCCTGCCTACATTGAATTGTTACAAAGGAATACGCTATGGCGACTGGAACGGTGAAGTGGTTCAACAGCACTAAGGGATTCGGTTTTATCCAGCCTGACAACGGAGGTCAGGACGTTTTCGTCCACATTTCTGCTGTCGAACGAGCGGGCCTTTCGACCCTTAATGAGGGCCAGAAGATCAACTATGAGGTCGAACAGGACCGCCGTACTGGCAAATCATCCGCTGGCAGTCTCAGCAAAGCTGGCTGACCTTTTTCTGCTTCTGCCCGGCAAGAGCCGGGCAGAAGTGCGACTGACCGCGCCATAGGAGCGGGCAAGAACACGGATCCCCGCCGACTGGGGCAGCGGATTGTAGCAAGCTGCTAAGTTCTATTGCCACACGATGTTGCAAGCGAAGAGGGGCGGGTCCCAGCCCTCTTACTTTCTGCAGCAGATGTTTATCGCATTCTCGATCGAGCGTGCCGGGGAATGAACGAGCAATTCAGCCAGCCTCCAGCGATCGACACCTCCTGGATCAAGAGGGCAGGGTACATTGGCCCTGAGGGGTCCTGGACCCATCAAGCCTCGCTGGACCTCTTTGGTGACCACGTTGAACTCGTTCCGTTCAGCGACGGATTGTTCGAAGCATATGAGAATGGCTGCGTCCACGTTGCATGCGTCCCAGCTACGACCTCTCTGGTCGGAGCCACTCCCTACCTCGACCAAGTCTTGAGCTTGAGGTCTCCTACGATTATCGCCGAGTACCCGAAGGTCCTGAGCTACAGCCTCATGGCCAGCAAGGATGCGAGTTTCTCGAAGATCGCTAAGGTGGTGGGCCACCCCGTGGCTCTGCAGGAGTTAGCCGGGTGGCTCGACGAGAACATGCCCAATGTCGAGCGAGAGAGCCGTCGGGGATCAACATCTTTCGTGGCAGAGCAAAAATCTCCCTCGATAGCAGCCTTTGGTCCTGCGCTTGGTGCCAAGCTGTACAATTTGCAGATATTGCGAACAGGAATTGAAGAAGGGCTGCATGACGTTACGCGGTGGTGGGTGCTCGGGCGCAGGACCCCTGCGCCGACAGGATTTGACCGGACGACACTTCACCTCCGCGTTTCAGAGCAAGATCTCAGTTGTGTCCTGAACAGGTTCTCGAAGGACAATTTAGCCGTTCTCAATGTCTATCAGCGTCCAACCTGCGAGCGGCTAGACACTCATCAGTACGTCATCGATGTCGCTGGACACGTTTTGACGCACCCGGCTCTGGCCGCGTTGGCGGAGATTGATGGCCTGAGAATTCTCGGATCGTACCCACGTCGCTATTAGTTATGGCTAGGCTCGGCTAGTTTCCGTCCATAGCCCCAAAACTGTTGATCTTCATCACTGACGAACAAGGGCTGCGGCATCGAACTTGATGCGATGTACACGTAATGCGCGAGCCATGGACGAGATAATCGCGCCGACGATCTTGTCGTTCCCGCCAGTTTCTTGCCTGCGAACGGTAGTATTCATAGGCACAGATGTCGACCGGCCGGGCATCTCACAAAACCAGTGACCGTTGTATGACTGTGACGCGTTGTGGGCGGCACGCTCGTCCATTCGGGAAGGTTTAACACTTCAATCCGCGCAGGGGCGCCGTGACCGGGGCCTGCGGCATTTTTACGAGCGTGCCGTTTGGCACGAGCTTATCGCTTTGGCGCCCCTCACGCTGCTTGGCTGTGCTTATGGGACAACCCGGTCGAGAAAAGCATCGAATGCGGCAGCAACAGCGCGAATCACGAAGCGATGCTCCTGCCGCACCCGGATGAGACCGTTTTCGATGTCCACTACCCCGTCCTCGGCCAGCTTCGCCAGGCGTTCAGCTGAATCGAGAAAGCGGATTGGATCGAATCCATGGGCCGCACAGATTGCCGGCACATCGGCCTCCAAATCGCACATCAGCCGCTCGATGATTGCGGCTCGCACGCGGTCTTCGTCTGTGAGCCGGCAGCCTTTTGACGTTGCCAGACGGCCACCTGCTATGTGCCGGCTGTAGGACTCGTGTGTCACCTCGTTCTGGACGTAACCATCGCCGACCCGCCCGATAGCCGACGCGCCGAAACCGATCACGGTTTTGCAGGTGTCGGCCGAGTAACCCAGCGAGTTACGGCGTAGCCGACCGCGGGTCTGCGCCAGCGTAAGTTCGTCGTCCGGCAAGGCGAAATGGTCGAGGCCGATCTCTCGGTAGCCGGCCGCAACCAGCGTATCTGCCACGGCCGCAGCCTGTTCGGCGCGGGCGACGCTGTCCGGCAGCGCAGTCTTCTCGATCAGGCGCTGATTCTTGATCACCGATGGAATATGCGAGTAGCCGAACACCGCAAGCCGGTTGGGACGCATGGCGGCGGTTGCCGCCGCAGTCTGGACGCAGGACTCTACCGTCTGATTCGGGAGACCGAACATGAGATCGACGTTGATGCCGCTTACTCCATGCCGGCGCAGCTCTTCGACGGCAGCGGCCGTCTGCGCCTCGCTCTGGACCCGGTTGATCGCTTTCTGAACAATTGGATCAAAACTCTGCACCCCGAGACTCGCGCGGCTCACATTGGCTGCTCCCAGTGCCTCGGCGATCTCGCGCGTGAACGTGCGCGGGTCAATTTCGACGGCGATCGTAGCGGGCTCCCTGAACGCGAAGCGGCGGCGCAGGAGTTCGATCATGGCCAAGAATTCCGCTGCCCCGATCAGGGTCGGGGTTCCACCGCCGAAATGCACGTCGTTCACGACGAGCCTCTGCGGCACTTGCTCCGAGATCAAACGGATCTCGTCACGCAGATCGGCCACATAGTCGAGGATCGGACCATGGTTGCGGGCAATCGTGGTCGGAAAGCCGCAATACCAGCAAATCGATCGGCAGAACGGAATGTGGAGATAGAGCGACACCGGATCGTCAGCCGGCAGACCTCTTAGCCATTCCTCATAGCTTTCTGCGCCGACCGCTGCGGAGAACTCCGGCACAGTCGGATAGATGGTGTACCAAGGCAGGAGAGCCTCGCGATGTTTTTTCAGGATAGAAGTCTGCAACAGTTTCCCTCCCAAGTTGACAACTGTCCTCCTTTTACCCCTGCGATCTCCTGTGTCTCTGCGCTATGTCAATTCCATTCCGCTTCGCGCCGTGTAATCACACCGTGCAAGGAAAAGGCGGGATTTGATCCCGCCTTTCGATGTTTCGCTCACATCATGCCGATCGAGCCGCCAGCCCCACAGCGGGTCTGGATGAGGAAGAAGTCACGCTGGTACCTTCTTTCTGGACCGCTTCTCCGGCGCCGAGACTTCAGGCTCTTTCGGTTTGCGGCCGAGTCCCATTGTCTTGGCCAACGCAGAGCGGGCAGCCGCATAGTTCGGCGCGACCATGGGATAGTCCGCCGGCAGACCCCATTTGGCGCGATATTCATTAGGGCTCAGCCCGTAATGGGTCGACAGATGACGCTTTAGCGATTTGAATTTCTTCCCATCCTCAAGGGAGACAATGTAGTCCGGCGTCACCGATTTTCTGATCGGGACCGCCGGCGTCAACACCGTCGGCTCTTGTGCCGAGACGCGACCGGCCGCCGTGCCCTTCAAAGCTTCGTGCACTTGGCCGATCAGGGCTGAAAGGTCCCCCACCGGAACGGGATTGTTGGAAACATAGGCTGAGACAACATCTGTGGTAAGCTGGATGAGGTTGTCGATGTTTTTGAAGTCTTCTTCTGGCATGAAACTCTCCGGTGGATTGGTCTGCGGAGCGTCGCTTCTAGTGGTGATTTCCGGTGAAAGCAACAAATGTCACGACAGGATTGTTCGTTGCTCGTCCAAGATTGAGGTCTATAGCACCACATCACGCGGTCGTGACACTGATCTGCCTGGTAGTCGCTGTCCCATAACTGCGCCAGTGTCCGCCTTTCCGTTCCGATCTCGTCCGTCTGAATTGCAGAGGGAAGACGCAGAAAGCTTGTAAACCATGAGCCGTGCACTCGATGGGGGCAGAAAAGCTTGCGCGTATGAAACAGGCTGGCGTTGCGCCAGCATGTGGCGACAGGCCACAGAACCGACCAAACCCTCAGGCGAACAAACAGCGACTGCGCGCGCGCCACCATTGAATCCGCCGTCGGGCGATGAATCGCAGTCAATGTCTCCGCCGCTCGATTGGCTTGGTCGACAGGCACGATTCCCTCGATCCGCTGATCTAGCGCAGGGCGTTCGCAGGCCGCATGTGGAGAATGGTTTCCGTGCACATCGTAAGGACTCCATTTATGAAAATTCTATTCCCTGCGGTGGCTGTTGCGCTTGTGGCAGCCACAGCTTTTGCTGCGCAGTCCATCCCGCCAGACCTCAGAGAAACGGCACTGGCCACTTTCAAGCCCTTGCCATTCACGCCGGCGCTCGCCAACAACCCGAGCACGCCGGACAGGATTGCCCTCGGCAAGGCACTGTTCTTCGATCCACGCCTCTCGTCCTCAGGCGTTTTCTCCTGCAACTCGTGCCACAACCTGGCCACCGGGGGCGACGACAATCGTGAAACTTCGATTGGCCATGGTTGGCAGAAGGGGCAGCGCAACGCGCCGACGGTGTTTAACTCTGTCTTCAACAAATCACAGTTTTGGGACGGTCGCGCCGAAGACCTGAAAGCTCAGGCCAAAGGGCCGATACAGGCCGGTGTCGAAATGGCCAACACACCGCATCGAGTGGTCGAGACGTTCAAATCGATGCCGCAATATGTGGAGTTGTTCCATTCAGCTTTCCCGGATGAGGCCAATCCCATCACCCTCGACAATCTAGTCAATGCACTCGCAGACTACGAGGCGACACTGGTCACGCCGGCCCCCTTCGACGCCTTCCTCAATGGCGATGAGACCGCCATCGGTCCCAAAGAGAAACAGGGCCTCGCCCTTTTTATCGAAAAGGGCTGCTCGTCCTGCCATTCCGGTGTCAATATTGGTGGGGAAGGCTATTATCCATTCGGCCTCGTTGAGAAGCCTAGCGCCGACATTCTGCCGAAGAACGACAAGGGACGATTCGCCGTCACCAATGTACCCGAGGATTCCTATGTTTTCCGCGTGCCGTCGCTGCGCAACGTAGCAATCACCGCGCCATACTTTCATTCGGGCAAGGTCTGGGACCTGAGCGAGGCCGTCGCCATCATGGGCACCACCCAGCTTGGCCAAGAGCTAACGCAAATCGAAATCGATCGGATCGTTGCCTACCTTAATTCGCTGACCGGAAAGCGACCGGAGATCACATATCCCATCTTGCCAACTGAAACGCCCACAACACCTCGACCTCGATCCTAGGCATTGGGAAAACAGGCGGTCGCGTCGGGGGCCAATGAGCATTCCTTGACCGATCTGGGAGAATGGCCACAAGCGCAGCCGTCCGATTGGGCCGTGATACGTCGCGGCACGATTGAGCGTCGCACGTTGGTTGCAGGAGCCACTGCCTTGCACCAGCGATGCCCCTCGCGGGGAGATCGACGGCAGCCAGGGTGGCGTTCCCGTCAGCACCTCCGCAAAGTCACATCGACCAGTCGCCCTCCCAGTCCATCACCACCTTGCCCGAGCTGCCGCTGCGCATCGCGTCGAAGCCTACTTGAAAATCATCAATGCCGATGCGGTGCGTGATCAGGCCGCTGACATCGAGCGGACCCTGCACCAGCGCGATCATCTTGTACCAGGTCTCGAACATTTCGCGGCCGTAAATGCCCTTGAGATGCAGCATCTTGAAGATGACCTTGTTCCAGTCGATCTCGAAGCCGGTCGGCGCGATGCCCAAAATGGCGATCTTGCCGCCATTGTTCATGGTGTCGATCATGTCGCGGAAGGCGGGTGCGGCACCCGACATTTCGAGGCCGACGTCAAAACCTTCGGTCATGCCGAGCGCCGGCATGATATCGCGCAGCTTTTCCTTCGACGCGTCGACCACATGCTGGACGCCGAGTTTTTTCGCCAGCGCCAGCCGCACCGGGTTGATGTCGGTGATGACCACCTTTCGCGCGCCGACGCACTGCGCCACCAGCGCAGCCATGATGCCGATCGGCCCGGCGCCGGTGACCAGCACGTCCTCGCCGACCAGATCAAAGGACAGTGCGGTGTGGACCGCATTGCCGAGCGGATCGAAGATTGCGGCGATCTCGTCGGGCACATCGTCGGGGATCGGCACGACGTTGTGCTGCGGGATCGCCAGATATTCACCGAAGGCGCCGGGCCGGTTGACGCCGACGCCGAGGGTGTTGCGGCACAGATGCCCCCTGCCCGCCCGGCAATTGCGGCAATGGCCGCAGACGATGTGGCCTTCGCCCGAAACACGCTGGCCGATCTTGTATTCGGTGACCGCCGCGCCGAAGTCGGCGACGGTGCCGACGAATTCGTGGCCGGTCACCATCGGCACCGGCACGGTCTTCTGCGCCCACTGGTCCCAATTGTAGATATGGACGTCGGTACCGCAGATCGCGGTCTTCTTGATCTTGATCAGAATGTCGTTCGGGCCGATTTCCGGCACCGGCACTTCTTCCATCCAGATGCCGGGTTCCGCCTTGGCCTTGACCAGCGCCTTCATCATGTTCGACATCAGAATCTCCTTACACGTAGGGTGGTGCGACCAACCGCTCGACCGCACGGACCGCCATATCGCCACCGTGCTTGCCGGTATCCTGAGCAGGGAGCGTGAGCGGGCCACTTCCTCCCGCAGACCTGGCAGGCGCCTTCCCCAGCTGGTGAAGCTACCGGCAGGGCAGGAAGATCACCGCTTCTACACAGCCTAGCGGGAGCCGATCTTCTTTGACCGCTCGACCGACGGGCGGTTCAGCGCTCCCGACGGCTCCGATGGCGTTCTGATGAGCCCACCAGCGCGAAGCCATGCTTGGTCTTGGGATTCTGCAATGTCCTCACCTGAAGCTGTTAGCTGGTTTCGGTTTGCACTCGCCACAAGCGAGCGTAAGCGCCTTCAGTTGCCACCAAATCAGCATGCCTTCCCTCCGCAACAACCCGCCCCTTGTCCAAGACCACTATTTTGTCGGCGCAACGGATGGTGCTGAGTCGATGAGAGATGATGACGATGGTTTTGCCGGCCCGACGCAGATCCTCAACCACTCGCAGGACAAACGCCTCGGCGACCGAGTCGAGAGAGGAGGTTGCTTCGTCGAGGATCAGGATCTCCGGATCCCGATACAGAGCCCGAGCCAACGCAAGGCGCTGCTTCTCGCCCCCGGAGAGGCGTACGCCGCTTTCGCCTAGATAGGCCTGGAAGCCACCGGGCCAGCGCTCGATCACCTCCCGCAGCCCTGTTTGATCGCAGATTTGGAGGATCTTTTCGACGTCTGGCTCGAACTCGCCAAGGGCGATGTTGTCGATCACCGAGCCCGAGAACACGTCGACCGATTGCGGCACCGCAGCCACAACCTTGCGCAGGGATACGGTCGAGAGGTCCTGGAGGGCATAGCGGCCTATCCGTATGTGTCCACCCTCAAGCGGGTAGACATTCTGCAGCAGCGCTGCAAGGGTGCTCTTGCCCGAGCCGCTTTCCCCTACCACCGCTGTCATTTCCCCCCGACGGAAGGTGACGCTAAGATCCTGGAAAAGCTCGAGCTGGCTACCATGGCGGAACGTGACCTTCTCCAGGTGGATGTCGCCAATGTCGGATTTGTTGGCATTGATGCCACCACCGCTTTCCGGCTCCAGGTCGAAGATCTCGAACAGGCGATCCGCCGCGATAAAAGCATCCTGAACGATCCGGTTGGTCTGGATCAGACTGGCAACCGGCCGGGTGACATAGCCCAGCAAGGTGTAGCAGGACAGTAATTCGCCGGGCGTGATGGTTTGATCGAGGGCAAGCGTCGTTCCGAACCACAGCAGCACGATGGTGAATAGAGTTGCGAGGAAAGTCGAGGTACTGTCTCCAAAGATCGAGATCAGGCCGGAGCTGTAGACGGAATGCAGCATCTTGATGAAGCGGGTCTCCACCTTGAAGTTCGCGAAGCTCTCCATGCCGGAGATCTTGATCGTGGAGACAGCTCCGAGTGACTCCACCAGTTGCGTTTCAAGTTCGGCAGCGTTCTCCATCATGGCGCGCTGTCGATTCCTGTGCAGCCGGTTGATGGTCCAATAGACGGAGAGGTACAACGGGATGGAGGCCGCCACGACCAACGCGATCTTCCACGAGTATATGAACATCAGCCCTAACGAGAACAGTATCATTAGCACGTCGACGAACATGTTGATCGAGACGTCGTTCAGGAAGCTCCTGATCTTCACCGCGTCGTTCATGCGGGAAATGATTTCGCCCATGCGCATCGTGTCGAAGAACTTCTGAGGCAGGCTTAGGATGTGATTGTAATAGCCAAGGATTAGGTGGACGTCGATTTTCTGTCCCGTTTGCAGGACGAGCAGGTTTCTGAGGAGATTGATTACGACCTGTACAACCAAGATCAGCAGCATGGCGACGCTCATCAGGTTGAGCAGATTTCGGTTGCCCGCTGTAATCACATGATCGACGATTTTCTGGACGTAAATGGCCGTCGAGAGGCCAAGGATCGTCGTCACCAGGGCCCCCGCGAGAGCCTGCGCCATCGCCGCCTTGTGTGGCGCAAGCAGACGTACGAAACGATCTAGGGGTGAGCTGGTCTCGTCGCGGCGCTTGAAGGTGTCTGCCGGAACCAGGAGCACCAGGGCGCCAGTCCATTGCTTTTTGAATTCTTCGTGCGCCAGCTTGCGGATTTCACCATAGGCTGGGTCCATGACGATGACCCACCTGGCATTGATCGCCTGGACTACGACGAAGTGATGCAGGACCTCGTTGACGATTACGTGCGCGATGGCGGGCTTGGGGATTTTGTATAGGCTGTCGAAGCCACCCTTTACCCCCTTGGCAACGAAGCCCAGCTTCCGAGCCGCTTCCATGAGGCCCAGCACAGTCGTGCCGGAGCGGCCGGTCGAGGCATACTGGCGGATACGCGACAATGGCAGCTTGTAGCCATAGAAGGCCGCGACAGAAGCAAGGCTGGCGGCCCCGCAATCCGTGATGTCGCGCTGCTTGAACTTGATGACCTTGCTCGACATGGCGGCTCGCTGATTGTTTGGAAAATGAAGGATCAGTGGCTCGCCAGGAGCGGATTGAGCCAATCGTCGACCTCGCTGTACAGGAGTTCCAGGACAGTGCGGTCGCCCAGGAGGAAGCGAGCCCGGACGGTCATGCCCTTCTTCAGGTTACCGATGACCCCGTGCTTGAGGGCGAGATGGCGGCGAGAGAGCGCGCAGCGGACCTTGAAGGCCGGGGTCCCGTCGTGCAGGGTGAAGTCGTGCGCCACGTCGAGCACCGTCGCGTCAATGACACCCCATTGATTGTAGTTGAAGGCATCCACTTGGAGACGCACCGACTGGCCGGGGCGCACAAAGCCGATGTCATTGGGGGAAACGAAGATTTCCGCCACCAGTTCACCATCCGGCGAAACCCAAGCGACGGTTTGCCCGGCCTGGACGTAGCTGCTGGAATTGAGGCCCGAGAATTGCTCGAGAGCGCCCGATACGGGTGCTCGAATGCGGGTCAGGTCCCGTTCGCTCTCAAGCTGATGCAAGGCGGCCGTGAGTTCCTCAAGGCGCAGGTTAACGTCGAATAGCTGCTGGTTCCATTCGGCGAATTTGCGCCGGGCGAGGATCTCGCCCTGGATCTCAACGTTCTGAAGTGCGAAGGCTTTTTCTTCAACGGCCTTTGCCGGTGCTACAGCAGCGGAGAGCAGTCGCTTAGCACGCTCGAGTTCCGCAGCCGCATTACCGCGAGCATACTGGTTCTCCCGCAGCAGGTTGAGGAAATGGGCGCGCTCGGCCGTGGCTGACTCGGTCAAGAGGTGGATCGGGTCCTTGGCTTGCGTGCCGGAGGAGATCAGGGTTTCTAGGTCACTGGCAAAATCGCTCTTCGCGCGAATATCGCCTTTAAGCGCCCTGAGCTTTTCCTCAACCACCCCATCATCGAGGGCGAGGATCTCTTGCCCCTGAGCAACCAGATCGTTTTCGGCGGCAAGGATGCGGGAGATGCGTCCGGAGACCGGCGCCACCAGGGGCGTCTTCTCGACGGTGGGTCGAATAATACCGGCACTTTGGAAAGATACCGTTACTGTGATGAAAGGCAGAGAGACCAGCGCCGCAACCACAGAGAGCAAAATAATCTTGTAGATGATCAAAGATCTACCTGATCCTCGATAAAGGATGCTCTCTGAAGTGCAGTTGGCGAGTTCAGAAATGAGTGAGATATTAATCACGGTCTCGCTGGTCACAATGATGTTGATCTATGATGTTGCCAATCATCCACCATGTCTTCGGCGCGTGCTACACCAACGAATCCTACAGCAGAAACTGAGGCTATGAACCAAAAACCACCGGAAGTTGATGATCCCGCTTCTCGGGTTAACTCGGTCAAGCCGTATACTGATATGTCGATATCCATTGTTTTCCTTTTCAAAAACATTCAACGATGAATGTCGGCGATCTTCTGCCGATCGGCAGCACTCCCCCCCGCGCCTAAAGACGGCAATACCCATGCCGACTACGAGAATAGAGGCCAAAAAGGCGTTCTGTAGCTTATTCCAAACCCAACTGAGAGTGCGTCGGCCGTACATCACGCATACGACAAACCAGGCGACATCTGCCTGGAGGTGACCGAGGTCAACCCCAGGCGGCGCGAATATTATGGATCTTCTTAATGATGCTTAATATATGTTATCACGGCTGCTATACCCAGTGCTATCGCAGCAACTCCGCCAAATACTGCCGACGCCAGCCAGAACCACCCTCCGGACGTTGCACATGCTTCTTCGCGCGTTAACTCGGTCACACCATAGGCTTGCAGATTGGTCTTCATTTTTTCTCCTCTCTTAGAGCTTGAAATGTAAGGGTGAATCAGTGATTTGGGTCGGCGACTTTTGCCCCTATGCTTACAGCGGCAAGGCCGAACGTCCCCAAAATCGCGAAAGCTATTGCCCAAAACATCCCTCCCGAAATTGCAGATGCTTCTTCGGGAGCCAATTCGGTCACACCATAAGCTGACATTTCGGCCTTCATTTGTTTTCTCCTTTCCCAGAGCTCAAAATAATACGATGAATCAGTAATGCACGCTCGGCGGCGTGTGCCGCCGTACAACGACAACATCAAGAGACGTGCCAACTGCACAGGAAGCTCAGGAACAGCGCTTATGCTTTTTTGTTTCGGCGGCTTAATTGAGAGCGCGGCGGCACGCCGGGCCGAACATCACGCTGTCAGCGCGACAAACCAGGCCACAGCTGCCTGGAGATGACCAAGGTCAACCCCAGAGCAGTCGCGAATATTATGGATCTTAATGATGCTTAACATATGTTATCACGGCTGCTATACCAAATACTAACGCAGCAACTCCGCTAAATACTGCCGACGCCAGCCAAAACCACCCTCCGGACGTTGCACATGCTTCTTCGCGCGTTAACTCGGTCACACCATAGGCTTGCATATTGGTCTTCATCTTTTTTTCCTTTCCTAGAGCTTGAAATGTAAGGGTGAATCAGTGAGTTGGGTCGGCGACTTTTGCCCCTATGCTTACAGCTGCAAGGCCGAACGTCCCAAAATCGCGAAAGCTATTGCCCAAAACATCCCTCCCGAAATTGCAGATGCTTCTTCGGGAGCCAATTCGGTCACACCATAGGCTGAGATATCGGTCGTCATTGTTGGCCCATTCTAGTGCTGAATAAGAGCATGAATCAGTGATACCGGTCGACGCGTATGCCGCCATACCACTAGAACATCAAGAGTCGTGCCAACTGGGTAGGAAGCGCCTCAGAAAAACTGTTCTGCACGTTATCAATGGCTTCACTGAAAGCGCGGCGACACGCCGGGCCGAACATCGCCGTGTCGCTAACTCGACAAACCCGACAGTAGGGGCCAACCCAAGGTGCGTCGGTCTCCTTAGGTCGGCGCTGAGGTCCGGGTTCGTACGTCGGGCCGCGACCGGGACATCCATTGTGCAACCGAAGCTACGTCATCGAAGCGACGAGTCCGGCTGTAACGGACTCGACTGGATCGGCCGCTATCTCGATGGTGCCGGTGCTCAGGGGGCATCCTCAAGCGTTGGCCCTCGGTGAAGTGTCTGTTGGCCGCTGGCACCTGTGAGAGGCTGCAGCTCATGGACAAAGCCGTCTTCCTTCATTTCGTGGCGAAATCATCCGTCCTCGGACCAGAAGAGGCTTCCCAGATCCTGCCCCGCCGCTCAGCCGTCCAGCGGGCCTTCGGCTGGACGACAAGGGTGGGACTCGCACGCGTCGACCGACTTGCGCGCGGCTTTCGATGGCGTCCTTTCTGCCTTAAATATCCGCGAAGCCCGCGGGTCACATGTTTGCCCGTCACAGTGGCCCAGCGACCTGCGCCCGCTCTTTCTCCCGCAGCGCGCATGCGGCAGCGACCATGTTCATGAGGGCAGGCCGGACCTCCTCCCATTTCCTTGTTTTGAGGCCACAATCCGGATTCACCCACAGTTGGCCGTCCGACAGTCGGGCGCGGGCAAGTTGGGCGAGATGTAAAATCTCGCCGACTTCCGGGGCACGTGGTGAGTGAATGTCGTAGACGCCAGGACCGATGTCATTCGGATATTTGGACTTCGTGAAGGCGTCTAGCAGTTCCATTTTGGAGCGCGACGTCTCAATCGAAATTACGTCCGCGTCCAGTTCAGCGATCGAGTCGATGATCTCATTGAACTCAGAATAGCACATGTGGGTGTGAATTTGGGTCGCGTCCGCTACACCCGTTGAAGCGAGCCGGAAGCATTCGACAGCCCAGCCGAGATAATGTTTCCAGTCGGACTTCCGCAGGGGCAAGCCTTCGCGAAACGCGGCCTCATCGATCTGGATCACCCTTGCGCCAGCTCTTTCCAGGTCGGCCACTTCATCGCGGATGGCGAGCGCGATTTGGCGGCAGACCTCGGCGCGGGGTACGTCGTCGCGCATAAAAGACCAGTTAAGAATGGTCACTGGGCCTGTGAGCATGCCCTTTACCGGCTTTTTCGTCAGCGACTGGGCAAATTGCCACCAGAGGACCGTCATCGGATTGGGCCGCGATACGTCGCCGAAGATGATGGGAGGGCGCACGAGCCGGGAGCCGTAACTTTGCACCCAGCCATGCTGGGTGAAGGCGAGGCCGGACAGCTGCTCGCCGAAATGCTGCACCATGTCGTTTCGTTCGAACTCGCCGTGTACCAGCACGTCCAGCCCGATCTCCTCCTGCCAACGCACAGCCGCCTCAGTCTCCTTCTTCAGGAAGGCCTGGTAGTCGACATAGCTCAGCCGGCCCTTCGCGTGAGCGGAGCGCGCCCTGCGCACCTCGGGCGTCTGCGGGAAGGACCCGATGGTCGTCGTCGGGAACGGCGGCAGGCGGAGCATGTCGGCCTGGACTCTCGAGCGCTTGGCAAATGCGCTCTTTCGTTGCTTCATGACGCCGTCAATGCTGCTAATTCGACCGTGGACGAGCGGATCATGGACCTTTGTAGACATTGCGCGCGCGGCGGCCGCCTCGGCAGAAGCTTTCAGTGAGCCTGCTACGGCCTCCCTGCCTTCGGATAAGGCTTGGGCCAGCACGAGCAGCTCTTCAGTCTTCTGGGCGGCGAATGCCAGCCACGAACTGACGTCCACATCCAGCGCGGTCTCCATCCGCAGGTCCATCGGCACATGAAGCATCGAGCAGGAAGGCGCAATCTCGACGCGATCCAGCGGCCAGCCGGCAACGACCGGCTTGATGCGGTCGAGAATGGCAGCCAGGTTCGCGCGCCAGACGTTGCGGCCGTCGATCAAGCCAAGTGAGAGCACCAGATCCTTCGGTGCGAGCCGACCAACCGTCTCCAACTGCTCGGGAGCGCGCACTAGATCGAGATGTAGGCCCGCCAGGCGCAGCGAAAGCGTGGTCTCGAGATTGTCCCCGAGCGGCCCGAAATAGGTAGCCAGCATTATTTTCAACTTGGGCGCGGCTTTCGACAGCTGGCCGTAGGTGAATTCGAAGGCAGCTCGTTCGATCGGGTTAAGATCGAGCACAAGCGCCGGCTCATCAATCTGCACCCAGTCCGCCCCCGAGAGCTCCAGCGTCCGCAGGAGTTGCTCGTAGACGGGCAGCAGCCGCGGTAGGAGCGCTATCGGATCGAAACCCTGGTCGGGAGACTTCGCCAGCTTGAGGAAGGTGACCGGTCCAAGGATGACCGGGCGTGTATGGATGCCAAGCTCTTTTGCCTCCAGAAAGTGATCGACTGGGTTCGTCGACGAGAGGGCGAATGTCTGATCCTGGCTCAGCTCCGGCACGATGTGGTGGTAGTTAGTGTCGAACCATTTGGTCATTTCCATCGCGGTTACGCGCTGCCCCTGAACTGCATGCCCGTGACTGGCGTGTCCACAACCCGCAGTATCGCCTTCCGTCCCGCGCGCCATCGCGAAGTAGATGTCGAGCGGGACCTCGCCGCCCGTCCAGCCGTAACGAGCTGGCACGGCGCCGACCATTGCTGCGGTGTCGAGCACATGGTCATACAGTGAGAAGTCGTTCGACGGGATTTTCGACACGCCGCGATCATGCTGCTCGCTCCAGCTGGCGGCACGGAGTGCCTTCGCCGTCGCGAGAAGGTTGGCAGCAGAAGATTTTCCGGACCAGTAGCTTTCGAGCGCGAATTTCAGTTCTCGCCGGCGACCGACACGCGGCATGCCAAGCGTTGCTATGGGAACTTGCTGGGAGACATTCATTCCATACCCCGATGGTTGGGGCGGGGACAAGGAAGGCGCTAGCAGGCCGGCATGAACACCGAGCTGCCGCGGCCACCAGACACCCCGCCCGTGGACGTTGTTCACCGTGGCAGGTCTCCTGGCTCGCGGGTCACAGCCTCTGCCCCGTCTTCCCGGGGCAGGTCGCCCCAGTGACATTGGTGGGTTGGCTCGCCGCTTACAGTTGCGGGGGGCAGCGCCGGCATTGCACCGGTTTCCCTCTTAGCTCCGCTACGGCAGCGCCTTGCGGAGAACCACGACATGCGGACAATCGCAGCAGCTCGCATTGTTGTCAATGACGTATAAAGAAATGTTTATGTGTTTATGTGAACTGTTTACCTGCGGCGCGTTCCCAAGTCGCAGGTCGCCGTAGAGCTGAGCCTTCTGCGCCACTCTCCGGTGTGCGCAGGCTGTGCCTCGCCGCTCGGGCAATCTGCCATTTGTACGATCTCGTCCCAAAACGAACTTCGTCAAAAATGGCGCGTGTTGGCCATTCATGATCGGGCGGCAGTACTGGCCCGAAGTGCGACAAGTCCTGAGCCTCAACAACCAGAAATTTGGAGAAAAACCGCCATCCTTCTCGGACTGGTACGCGTTCGATTTACACGCGCTTGTCTGGACAGCCTGCACAACGGGAAGGTGGGCAACACGTGGCCGAAATGCCGCCCTACAGCAAACCAGCCTGTTCAGCCTCGCAGCGCAAATTCTGCCGAGGCCTTGGCCCGATCTGCTGGATGACCAGTCCGGCCGCCAGCGAGCCGATATCGCCGCAGTCCTTCAGGCTGCGGCCTTGCGTGTAGCCGTAGAGGAAACCGGCGGCATAGAGGTCGCCGGCGCCTGTCGTGTCAACCAGTTCCTTGATCGCGGTCGCCTTGATCACCACGGTCTCGTCGCCGCGCACGATCACCGAGCCCTTTTCGGAGCGGGTGACGGCGGCGATCTTGCAATCCTTGCGGATCAGCGCCAGCGCCTCGTGGAAGGAGGCGGTCTGGTACAGCGACTTGATCTCGTGGCTGTTGGCAAAGACGATATCGACTGTGCCCGAGCGCATCAGCTCCAGAAACTCCTCGCGGTAGCGGTCGACGCAGAACGAATCCGACAATGTCATCGACAC